>JBPCTQ010000378.1:0-31915 GCA_051011595.1 Acidimicrobiales bacterium | reverse complement strand
TGCATGGGGTCTGGCCGACCCGGCTTTGGCCACCCCCGAGTCCGAAGTGCCCCTGATCGGCCACGACTCCATTCGGGTGGTGCTGCGGCGCGGCGGCGACGAGGCCACCCGCGACCAGGTGGCGCCGGCGGCGGTGGCCGTACCCGGGGTCCACGGCGTCAGCAGCTACACCGCGGTGTTCATGAGCGGCGTGTCGTGCGACATCTACCTCCAGGAGGGCGACGCGGTTGCGGTCGCGGCGGCCACCCGGGCGGCGGCGCCGCACCCGGCCGAAGCCGAAGTGCTGCTCGACGCCCCCTTCGGGGCCATCATGGCCTTCGACTACTCCTACGCCGAACGCATACGAGGTAGCTGGATGCCCCAGACGATCGACACATGATCAAGGTCGCCCAGTGGGGGAGCGGCAACGTCGGCCGCCAGAGCATGCGCACGGTCGCGGCCCGGCCCGACATGGAGCTGGTGGGCTTGATGGTCACAAGCCCCGACAAGGTGGGGACCGACGTCGGTGAGCTGGCCGGTCTCGATCCGCTCGGCATCGCGGCCACCGACGACATCAACGAGCTCGCCGCTCTCGACGCCGACGTGGTGCTGCACATGCCGTTGCCGTCGTTGGTGTACGGCGACGACCCGGGCGCCGACCTGGCCAACTTCGTGCGCTTGCTCGAAGCCGGCAAACACGTCGTCACCACCGTCGGCTACATGTACCCCCAGGTGTACGGGGAGCGGGTGATGGGGCCGCTCACTGCGGCCTGCGCAAAGGGTGGCGCCACCTTCCACGGCACCGGTGCCAACCCTGGTTGGTTCGGTGATCTGTTGCCGCTGTTGATGACGGGCCTGTCGATGCGTGTCGACCAGGTCAACGTGCGCGAGATCAGCTGCTTCGTCGCCTACCCGTCACCCGAGATCATGTTCGACATGATGAACTTCGCCAAGACACCCGAGGCGTTCGAAGCCAACAGCGCCCGCCATCGAGGGTGGCTCGACGGGCTGTTCACAGAGGCGGTGCACATGGTGGCCCATGGGCTGGGGGTCCAAACCGACGACACCACCTCCGAGCTCGAGACCCGGGTGGCCGTCACCGATCTGGAGACGGCGTCGGGGGTGGTTCCCGCCGGCACCATTGCCGGCCAGCGCTACCACTGGGCCGCCGTCATCGATGGTGAGGAGATCGTGCGTCAGGAGACCGTGTGGCGTATGCACGACGCGGTGGCCCCCGACTGGCCGGTCGGTGACTGGTCGATCGCCATCAGCGGCCGGCCCAACATGCACCTCTCACTCGACCACGGCTGGAACCCCAACGTGTTGGGCTCCACCGCCGCCCATGCCATCAACGCGGTGCCCTACCTGATCGAGTGTGACCCCGGTGTCCAGACGTTCCTCGACCTGCCGCTGGTGGCCGGTCGAGGGGCGCACTACCCGAGCGGCCGACGATAGAGCTGCGCCGCCGTCGCCCCCAGTACCCGTTCGGCGTCGGCAGCAGTCAAGGTGGTGGTGGCTCGTCGGGCCATGGAAACCGACTCGGTGTAGGACAGGCCGGTCTGGGGCCAGTCCGAACCCCAGATGAGCCGGGACGGACCGACCATGGCCGCCAGCGTCTCCACCACCGACGACACGACGGCGCCGTGCTGCTCGGCCTCATGGAGCATGTGGCCGGTGACCTTGAGGTGGAGGTTCTCCAGGGGGACGAGGGGCTCCAACGGTCCGGCGCCGTCCACCACATCGACGAACCCGCAGTGGTCGAGCACCACCGGCAGGTCGCGGAAGGTGCGGACCACACGGGCCACTGCCTCCAACTCGGCGGGCAGGCAACAGATCGAGACCACCAGTGACCGGGCCCGGCACAGCTCCCACACGTCGAACGTCGCCGGGTCGGCCAGCCACGACTGCTCGGGCGTGGGTATCGAGAACAACCGCACCCCGACAGCTCCTGCGGTGGCCGACTCGGCGAGCACGGCTGCTCGCTGCGGGTCGGTCATGTCGATGCTGACCACGGGCGCCAAGTGTGGGGACTCGGCCGCCGCCTCCAGCACGTAGCGATTGTCGAAGCGATAGGCGCCCTGGGGTTGCACCAGTGCCGCCCCGGCCACCCCGGCGGCATCCAGGGCCGCCTCCAGCGCGTTGGCCGAGGGAGGGTCGTCGTCCAGCCACGCCGCCGGGAAGGAGGGCGCGGTTCGAGGAAATCGGTCGAGGTCGGGGGAGACGGCGTGGGTGTGGGCGTCGAACACGGCGCGATCTTTCACCCGCCGTCGCCATGCGACAAGCTGCCGGAGTGGAACTCGGGATGTTCGACCAAGTGGCCGACGCGGTGAGCTCGTTGATCTCACCCGACTACGAGGATTTCCAGCACAAGGCCCACCGGTACGGGGTGAAGGTCTGGTTCGGGCCCAAGAAACCCACGCGGGCTCACTACGAGAGCCAGTTCATCAACCGTCGGCTGGTCGATGGCACCGAGGGATGGGCCATCGAGACCGGGTTCCACACCGAACACCCCAAACCCGACGACAACGACGCGGTGGTGGCCGCGCTCACCGCAGGCGAGAAGAAATGGCGGAAACGCCTGGGACCCGAGGCCGAGCTCGGTCCGTTCTACGGCCGCCCCGATGACTGGTATCGCCTCTCCGAAGCCTGGATCGAACCCGATGACCCGGACCTGGTGTTCGAGTTGGCCAGCCGGCTGACCGACTACATCGAGACCCTCGAACCGATCCTGCGGGCCAAGACCTGATGTACCGGACCGTCGGCGTGCTGGTCACCACGATCCTGCTGCTGAGCGCCCTACCGGCTGCGGCGCAGGCTCCCGAACGAGCCGACCGGGAACGGGTCTACGTGCTCCATGACTCGGTGATGTTGTCGGCCAAGGACGAGGTGCGGGCCGCGCTGGCCGACCACGAGGTCAACTTCGACGGGTTCGGCGGGTTCCTCGTGGCTGCTGCTCCCGAGATCATCGCTCGCCAGCGTCATCTCATCGACGACATCGTGGTCATCGAGCTGGGCACCAACTATCTGGGCAACCCCGCGTTCTTCCGGGCCAGCGTGCGCCGGACCCTCGACGCCCTGGCCGATGTCGACCGGATTGTGTGGGTCACACCTCAGCGTTATCGAGTGGGTATGGACACGGTGAACGCCATTCTCGACGAGGAGGCCTGGTCGCGGCCCAACGTCGAGTTGGCCGACTGGACCGCCATCGCGGCCGACCCGGCCATGACCTGGCACCCCAACGATGTGCACCTCACCCCGGCCGGCCAACGGCGGCTGGCCGATCTGGTGGCGGGCCATGTTCGAGGAGCCGGACGCTACGACGACGCCCCGGTGGGGGCGGTGGCGGCCCGACCCGAACGCAACGGGCTCCACGTGCGGGGATGGGCGGCCGACCCCGACACGCCCGCACCGATCGACGTGCACATCTGGATCGATGGTCGACTGGCGCACTCCCGGAGAGCCGGTATCGAGCGGCCCGACATGGCCCACCTCGGCTACGGCACCCGTCACGGCTACTCCTATCTCGCGGCCGTCCCGGACGGCCCGCACTACGTGTGTGTGCAGGGGGTCAACGCCCAGTCGGCCCGCACCCGGTTCGTCGGCTGCACGGTCGTGTTCACCGACAACGAGCCGGTCGGCACGGCCAAGGCCACCGACCTGGGCGGGGGAAGGGTCGAGGTGAAGGGCTGGGTGTTCGACCCCGACGGCCGCCGACCCATCGGCGCCCATCTCTTCGTCGACGGAGCGTTCGCGCAGGGCCGAAAGGCCAACCGGCTACGACTCGACGTCGAGGCCAAGTTCGGCAACGGTCGCCGTCACGGTTTCCGCTTCGTCGCCGTGTTGCCGGCGGGTGAACACGAGCTGTGTGTTCGTGGCCTCAACATCAGAGCCGGACTCCGCAATCCCACCATCGGGTGCTCGACGGTGACGGTGGCCGGCTGACTACCGGGCCCGGGGCAGGCCCAGGTGACCCTCGGCCACCATGTTGCGGTTGATCTCGCTGGTGCCGCCGTAGATGGTGGTGACCGGCGCATGGCGGAAGCTCTCCTCGATGAACCCACCCACCGGCGCGTCGGGTTCGCCGTGACGGATCAACCCCTCGGGACCGGCGATGTCGATGAACCAGTTGGAGTGTTTCTTGAACGACTCGGAGGCGAACAACTTGGTCATCGAACCCTCGACACCGAACGGTGCCCCGACCGCGGCGCCGTAGGCCACCCGCTGGGCGAAGACCCGGCAGACCTCTACGTCGATCATGGCTCGAACCAGTCGTTCCCGAACCACCGGATCGTCGATCAGCAGCGTGCCGTCGGGGCGTCGGTGCTCGCGGGCGAAGGTGATGGTGTCCTCGATGAGTGGGGCCGAGAAGTACTGCCCTCCGGCGATTCCCCGCTCGAACTTGAGCGCCGTCTTCATGACGGCCCAGCCACCGTCGACGTCGCCCAGGCGCCACTTGTCGTCGAGGCGGACCTCGTCGTAGAAGGTGGCGTTCGACCGCTCGTAGCCCATGGTCCACACCGGCTGGATCTCGATGCCGGGCGTGTCGAACGGCACGATGAAGAACGTGAGGCCCTTGTGTTTGGGCACGTCGAGGTTGGTGCGGGTGAGCAGGATCACGTAGTCGGCCTCGTGGGCCATGGTGGTCCACATCTTGGTGCCGTTGATCACCCACTCGTCGCCGTCGCGAACAGCCCGGGTCTGCGCCGCGGCCACGTCGGAACCCGACTCGGGTTCGCTGTAGCCGAAGGATCCGAGCGACTCGCCGTTCAAGAGCTTGGGCACCACCTCGCCCTTCAAGAAGTCGTTGCCCATCTCCAAGATGATCGAAGCCAGGGCGATGACCACACCCATGGCATCGATGGGAGCCCGGAACAGCTGGAGCTCCTCGATCAGCACCGACATCTCGATGGCGTCGCGGCCACCACCACCCAGTTCCTCGGGCACCGCACCGTTGAGCCACCCCTTGGCCGCCATCTTCTGGTGCAGCTCCCAGCTGTGCACGGTGCCACTGTGTTGCTCTTCGAGAACGGCCGGGGTCACATGTTCGGCGAGGAAGTCCTGCACCTCGGCCCGGAAGCCGTCGGCTTCAGGTGGGTACGAGAAGTCCATCAGGCCACCTCTCCCTGTCGCGGGCCGAGTAACCGGTCGGCCAGAGTCTGTATCTCGACGCCGGGATCGCCGAGCACGAGTGTCATCGACTTCGACCGGCGGAAGTACAACTGGATGTCGTACTCGTCGCTGTAGCCGTACCCGCCGTGGTACTGCAGGCTGGCTGCTGCCGCGGCCTGGGCCGACTCCGATGCGAACAAGAAGGCCATCGAGGCCAGGTTCGGGGCGTCGTCGATGCCTGCCCCGAGGGCCCAGATCGCCTTGTGAGCCAGGTACTCGGCCCCTTCCAGACCGAGCGACGCCGAGGCCAGCCCGTGCTGAACGGCCTGGAACGACCCCACGGGGACACCGAACTGCTCCCGGTCCATGACGTACTCGACCCCAACGGCCAGGGCCTGATGGCCGAGGCCGACCAACGACGATGCGGTGAGGGCCTGCCATTCGGCGAGGGCGGTCGCGAAGTCGGACTCGGTACCGACGACCCGTCGGGACGGGTCCGACAGCGGGCGATCGGCCAGCGGGGCATGACCGGTGTTGGCCGGACCGGGCGGGGGTGCTCCTTCGATCAGCACCAGCTCGGCGCCGTCGAGCGCCATCACCACCGACGCGGCCGAACCGCCCGGTACCAGTCGGGCCACTCCATCCACAGCGGGGCGCAGGGCGATGGTGGCCACCCGGTCGCCCGAGACCAGCTCGCCCAACGCCGGGTCGTTGGGGGCCAGGCGGGCGATGGCTCGGGTGGCCACTGCGTGTTCCACGAACGGAAGCGGCGCCAGCCGGCGGCCTGCCTCGGTGGCCACGATGGCCAAGTCGGCGAGAGTGGCCCCACCACCGCCGACCGAGGTGTCGACGGCCATGCCGGGAGCGCCGGTCTGGGCCAATTTCGCCCACAGGTCGCCGTCGAACCCACCGGGCTCGGCGGCCCGTACGACTTCGATCGACGATTCCTGCTCGAAGAATCCGGCGAACACGTCGCGAACGGCTTCTTCGTCGTCGGTCAGTTCCAGTCGCATGGCCGCCGAGGCTACCGCCGGCGTTCAGACTGCCTCCAACGTGGGCTGTGAGGAGGATTCGCCGACCGGTCCCGCCATCCTTGGGCGGTGCCCACCACCACCCGCGACGACATCCGCAACATCGCCATCATCGCTCACGTCGATCATGGCAAGACCACTCTCGTCGACGCCATGCTGCAGCAGGCGGGAGCCTTCGGCGCCCACGAAGAGGTCGTCGACCGGGTCATGGACTCGATGGACCTCGAGAAGGAGAAGGGCATCACCATCCTGGCCAAGAACACGGCCATCCGGTGGGGCGACGTCAAGATCAACGTGGTGGACACCCCGGGCCACGCCGACTTCGGTGGTGAGGTGGAGCGGGCGCTCACCATGGTGGATGGGGTGGTGCTGCTGGTCGACGCCAGTGAGGGGCCGCTACCCCAGACCCGCTTCGTGCTGCGCAAGGCCCTCACCCTCGACCTGCCGGTGTTGCTGGTGATCAACAAGATCGATCGCGACGACGCCCGCATCTCCGAGGTGGTGACCGAGGTCGAGGACCTCTTCCTCGACCTCGACGCCGAAGAGCACCAGATCGACTTCCCCATCCTGTATTGCAACGCCAGGGCGGGCACCGCCACCGAAGACCTGGCCCAGCCCGGCGACGACCTCCAGCCGTTGTTCAAGACCCTGCTCGACCACATACCCCCGCCCAGCCACGATCCCGATCACCCCCTCCAGGCATGGGTCACCAATCTGGACGCCTCCCCCTATGTGGGCCGGCTGGCCATGTGCCGGGTGCTGCACGGCACCATCACCAAGGGTCAGACCGTGGCTTGGTGTCGCCGCGACGGCACCGTCGAGAACGTGAAGATCAGTGACCTCTACGTGACCGAGAGCCTCGAGAGGGTGGAGGCCGCCGAGGCGGGCGCGGGCGAGCTCATCGCCGTTGCCGGTCTGCCCGACGTCACGATCGGTGAGACGCTGGCCGACGCCGACGACCCTCGACCCCAGCCGGTCATCACCGTCGATGAACCGTCCCTGTCGATGACCATCGGTATCAACACCTCCCCGCTGGCCGGGCGCGACGGCGACAAGATGACCGCCCGTCAGGTGAAGGCCCGCCTCGATGCCGAGCTGGTGGGCAACGTGTCCCTGCGGGTACTGGACCTCGACCGGCCCGACGCCTGGGAGGTGCAGGGCCGAGGTGAGCTCCAGCTGGCCGTGCTGGTGGAGATCATGCGGCGTGAGGGGTTCGAGCTCACCGTGGGCAAACCGCAGGTGGTGACTCGCACCATCGACGACACGCTCCACGAGCCGGTGGAGGCCCTCACCATCGACATCCCCGAAGAACACGTGGGTGGTGTCACACAACTCTTGGCCCCCCGCAAGGCCCGCATGATCGAGATGGTGAATCACGGCACCGGCTGGGTCCGCCTCGACTATTCGGTGCCGGCCCGTGGCCTGATCGGGTTCCGCACCGACTTCATGACCGAGACCCGGGGAACGGGCATGTTGCACCACGTGTTCGACGGATGGGAGCCGTGGTTCGGCGAGATCCAGACCCGCCGCACCGGGTCGCTGGTCGCCGATCGGCTGGGGGCCACCACCAGCAACGCCATCCTCAATCTCCAGGACCGCGGCATCTTCTTCGTCGATGTCGGCGTCGACGTCTACGAAGGAATGGTCGTCGGCCAGAACCCTCGTCCGGGCGACATGGACATCAACATCTGCAAGGAGAAGAAGCACACCAACGTGCGAGCGGCCTCGGCCGATCAGCTGGTGCGGCTCACCCCTCCCACCGTGTTGTCGCTCGAACAGTGCCTCGAGTTCATCTCCGACGACGAATGTGTCGAGGTGACACCGAACAACCTGCGCCTGCGCAAGGTCGAACTCGACGCCACCAGCCGGGCCCGTACCGCGAAGACCCTGAAGAACGCTCGTCTCTGAGCGGCATTGACGCGCCGGCCGCCCCCGCCCAGGCTGGGTGGGTGCCGCGACCATCACGATGGATATGGGCCGCAGTGGTCCTGGGGTTCGTGGCCTCCGGTTGTGCCTGGACGGTGCGGGCCACCGACGACGTCAACGGTGGTGATCCCGACGACGATGTGGGCCCCGCGGCGCTGAGCGACGATGGTCGGTGGGTGGCCTTCGAGAGTCCGGCGACCGATCTGGTGGCGGGTGACACCAACGGTGTGGTCGACGTGTTCCTGCACGACGAGCTGGTTGGCATCACGACCCTGGTGAGCAAGAAGAACAACGGCACACCCAACGACACGAACGCCACGGTCTACGGCATCAGCGGCGACGGGCGGTATGTGCTGTTCGGCACCGAGTCGCAAACCATCACCAGCCCAACCGCCGCCACCGAGCTGTATCGCTACGACCGCCAGACCGACTCGATCGAGGTGGTCCCGGGTACCACACCGGGACCCGGCGTGTTGTCGGGAGACGGCAACACAGTGGCCATCGACACCGAACCCCAGGTCTTCGAGAACACCCAGGACGAGGTGGTCGACATGGCCACCGGCGTCGTCTCGTCGCCGCCCGGGGTGTGGAACAGCCACAGCCTGTCGCACGATGGTCGCCACCTCGCCCACGTGGTCTACGACTGGAACGACCCGTACTACCCGGTGCATGCCTTTGTCCGCGATCTCGATGGCGGAACCGATGTCGCCCTCGGGAAGGGCGCCAGTCCCGAGCTGTCGGCCGATGGGACGCATGTCGCCTTCGTGGAACTGGTCGAGCTCACCCCCCACAACGATGAACCGCGCGTGAGCGTCCGCCGTGTCGACGATCCGGACTCGCTCGAGACCATCGTCGGCCACGCATACGCCAGCCAGGACATCGCGATCTCGGGCGCCGGAAGATTCGTGTCGTTCACCAGCACCCTGGTGTTGGTGGGTGACGACAGCGATGCTCTTCGAGACATGTACGTGTTCGACCGCCTGTCGTCAACGATGCGCCTCGTGAGTCGCAACGCACCGGGTGCCATCACCGATGCCGATGTCTTCGATGGGGCCATTGCCGGCGACGGCCGCACGGTGGCCTTCACCACGACGGCGGGCAACATGGCGGGAGCCGTCGCCGGAACGAGCCAGCTCTACCTGCGGTCGCACCCGAGGCCCGAGGTCACCGCCGTGAGCCCATCCAACGTCGCCCCAGGGGCCTCGGTCACGCTCACGGTCAGTGGATCGGCGTTCATGGCCACGCCGATGGTGACGGTTGACGGTGGGGGAGCCACGGTGGACTCGGTCACCTGGGTCGACGACGGCACGTTGTTGATCGACGTGACCGTGGCGGCCGGCGCGGCCACCGGGTCCCGCGACGTCTCCGTCATCAACCTCGGCACCGGTCCAGGACCGGCAGCCCGCGCCAGTTCGACCTGCACCGGTTGTCTGGTGGTGACCGCCACCTGAGTGACTCAGGCTCGGTGGGGCGATGCCGATGGGCCACCGATGACCTGGCGCACACACCTGGGGTTCTTGCTCGCTGCCGTTCTGGTGGCGGCGGTGGTGTGCACCTTCTGCTCGTGGGGTGTGAGCGGGTCGGTTGGCCGTAGTTCCTACGAGCTGGTCGACTCTTCTCGGGCCTTGGGTCTGCTCGACGATGGCCTGCTGCGGTTCGCGCCGGCCTGGTTCGGCGTGCCGTTCGTGGCCGCCGGGGCCGTGGTCGCCCTGGCATCGGGCCGAGCCGGCACAGCCGGCGCGCTCGGCGCAGTTCTCGGCGGGGTGCTGATCTCCGGCTGGCTGATCGTCAAGTCATCTCCTCTTGAGGTCGATACCGCAGCCACAGTCGGAGCATTACTCGGCGCGGTTCTCGTGCTCGTCGGTTCGGTGCTCCTCATCCTCGAAGGCGTGACCCGGCGTGACGAACCCGAACGATCCGAACGAACCCGAGCTCACGGTGCCGATCGTGCGAGACACGACGACACCCACACCGCCGACGGTGCCACCCGCACCGCCAGCCCCACCCCCACCCCCACCAGCAGCAGCATTGTCGGCACCGGCAACCGGCCCGACTGAGGCCGCCGACCCGGCGGTGCACGAGGTTCGTATCACGAGAGGCGCCAAGGTCCCGCCGGCGGGACTGCTCACCCGGATCGGGGTGGCCGCCCTGGTGGTCGCCTTGCTCGGGGCCGGGCTGGTCGCCGTGCAGGGGTTTGGTTCGACGGGCGGTGCCGAATCGCCCGAACAGGCCGTCGCCGAGCTGTTGCAGGCTGTAGGCAACGAAGACTTCCTCGGCGCCGCCGAAGTGGTGGAGCCCGCCGAAAGGCGAACGCTGGTCGAGCCGGCCATCGACATTGTCGGCGAGCTGAAACGGCTGGACGTGCTGGCCGAGGACTTCGACCTCGGCGCCATCGCTGGTGTCGACTACGAGTTCGCCGACATGACCTACACACCCGAGATCCTGGGACCACGCGTCGCACGAGTCGGAGTCGACGGCACCGTCTCGGTCTCGGGCGATGTCGAGGAGCTGCGCCTGGGGGAGTTGGTGTGGGACAACGTTCCCAGCGAGGCCCTCTCGGACATGCAGGACGAGGCCACGGCAGCCTCGACCGAAGCTCTCGAAGACGTCGGCATCGTGGCCGTGGAACGCGATGGCCGCTGGTACGTGAGCCTGTGGTATTCGGTGGCGGAGCTGGCCCGCCGTGGCGCCGGCGAGCCCCTTCCCGCCTTCGGTCAGGGCCCTGCGCCACGCGGTGGTGAGACACCCGAGGACACCCTGCGCCAGATTGCGGCCGAGGCCGCGGACCTCGATCTCGGCGGTGTGATCTCGATGCTCGAACCCGAAGAGGCGGCGGCGCTGTACGACTACTCCACACTCTTCCTCGACGATGCCGACCAGGCGGTGGCCGAGTTCCGGGCCGACACTCCCGGTTTTGCGGCCTCGATCGACCGGTTGGATCTACGCAGTGAGATCAGGGGCGACGACGCCGAGGTCTGGATCGACGGCATCGCCGTCTCGGCCGCCGGGGCAGATGAGGGATTCACACTCGACACAGCTGCCGACTGCATCCTGTTCTCGTTCGATCAGTGGAATCCCGACGGTGAGTGTCACCTGGCCCGCAGTGACTTCGCGGGCAGTGACTTCGCCAGCGACAACTACTGGGGCTTCCGGCTCGACATCGACGACATGCCGTCACCCTCGGTGCGTATGCATCTGGTCGACGGGCGCTGGTATCTGTCGCCGACGGCGTCGGTGATGGAGCCGATGGTCGAGTTCATGGAGGCACTCGACCCCGACCAGCTTCGGCGATGGGTCGAGAACCCGGACCTCCTCCTGGAGGAGTCCGACGAAGTGTTGGCCACCGCTCCGGCTGCGGCTGGCTTCGCCTTTCTCGGCGTGGCCGCCGTGATCTCGCTCGGCCGTACCGCCGACCAGCAGTTCGACGACGTCTCGGAAGCCTTCGGAGTCGAAGGCGCTCAGGTGTGGGTGTATGTCATCCACACCGATGTCGCCGAGGGCACTCCAGGAGCGGCTGTTGCCGCCAGCGTCGAGCTCACGCCGGTACCCGCCGCACTCGTTCCCGACACCGCCGTCTTCGATCTCGCCGAACTGGACGGGGCCGTTGCGGTGGCCGACCTCGCAGCCGGTCAGATACTCGTCGACAGCGTCTTCACCACACCCTGACCGCACCGGGCCATGATGGCCCGGTGCGTCTGCTCGCCACCGACCTCGACGGAACCCTGCTGAACCCGGGCGCCGAGTTGGCCCCGGCCACCATCGATGCGTTGCGGTTGGCCGCCGACCGGGGGGTGGTGATCGTGGCCGCCACCGGGCGCAGCCACCGCACCGCCGTGCCCAAGGTGCTGCCGGCCGGCGTGGTCTCGTGGGCGGCGTGCTCCAACGGGGCAACCCTGTACGACGTGGACCTCGATCGGGTCGATCACATGCACAGCATCAGCAACCTCACCGTCGAGCGGGCGGTTGAGGTTTTGCGTCGGCACCTCCCGGGCATCGGATTCGGGTGGGAGTCGCCTGATGGTTTCGGACTCGACGACCGGTTCCGTGAATTGCAGCCCAAGGTCGACGAGTTCGGCGACACCTATCGAGATCCACCCATGAACCGTCATCCCGAGGAGGTGATCAAACTGTTGGTGGCCCACCACGAGAAGGTTGCGCTCGACCTGCTGGCCGAGATCACCCCGTTGCTTCCCAGCGGTATCGGCGCCACCTGTTCGGGGGTGTCGTTCGTCGAGGCGTCGGCGGCCGGTGTCACCAAGGCCACCACCGTGGCCGCTCTCTGCCGGCGACTGGGCATCGATCGCGCCGACGTGGTGGCGTTCGGTGATCAGAACAACGATGTCGACCTGGTGCGCTGGGCCGGGACCGGCGTGGCCATGGGTAACGCCCATGCCGATCTGGTGGCGGTGGCCGACACCACAACCGGCACCAACACCGACCACGGCGTGGCCGAGTATCTGTTCGACCTATTGCGCTGAGCGGCGCAGCGCATCCAGGGCATCGTCGGCATGCTTGAGCATGTTGACCTCTCCGCCCAGCCCGCCGATGGCGGCCAGCACCGTCTTGTCGGTGTTGATCACGAAGGTGGCCCGTTTGGGTGGCCCCAACCGGCGAGCCACCCCGAACTGGCGAGCAATGGTCCCGTCGGTATCGGACAGCAACGGGAAACCCAGCCCGTTCTTGTCGTCGAACTCTCGTTGGCGATCCACCGGATCACCGCTGATTCCCACTCGCCGGGCCCCGAGCTCGTCGAACTCGGATTCCAGGTCGCGGAAATGGCAGCTTTCCTTGGTTCAACCCGGCGTCATCGCCTTGGGATAGAAGAACAGCACCAACGGCCCCGACTCGAGCAGGCTGGTCAAGCTGTGTTTTGTCCCGTGTTGGTCGGTGGCCTCGAAGTCGGCCACCACGTCACCGGTTCTCATGGGGATGACCCTAGTCGGCGGCCGGTCTGTCACACTGAAAGCCACACAACGTGAAGAAGTGGATCAATGCTGACACGCAGAGTGGGAGTAGCAAGGCTGGCCGTCATAACCGTGGCGGCGGTGGTGACCGCACTCGTACCGGTGTTGGTCGGGGCCGAGCCGGCCGCACCAGCCGCGGCGCCCGGAGGGGCCGATGTGGAGGCGGCGCCGGTGACGGCTCGAGTGGATGCCGATGGTGATGGCATCACCGACGATCTGGAGGCAATGGTGGCCGGCCGGTCACCCACCGACGAAGTCCAGGTGATCGTCATGGCGGACAGTCCCGCTGCCCGATCCCTGGCCGCCGACCGGCTCGGCCCGGCACAACTCGAGCGGGAGCTACCAATCATCGACGGCTTCGTGGCCACCGTTCGAACCGCGCAGATCGACGGCCTGGCTCGCGTGCCGGGTGTCAGCCGGGTCCAGGCCAACAACCTGGTGCGTATCACCAGCGACTCGGCCCAACGTGACTACGGCGCGCTCGAGGCTCGCGCCCAATACGGCGTAGACGGTACCGGTGTCGGGATCTGCATCGCCGACACCGGTCTCGATCCCGGTCACGAACAACTCGACGGCACCAAGATCGTGGGGTGGTCCGACCAGATCGGTGGGCTGGGTTCCCCCTACGACGATCACGGGCACGGTACTCATGTGGCCACCATTGCTGCCGGTGACGGCACGGGTGGGCCCGACGCCTCGACCTACATCGGTGTGGCCCCCGGCGCCGACATCTACGGCACCAAGGTGCTCGACGCCACCGGCGTCGGTTCCGATGCCCAGATCGTGGCCGGTATCGACTGGTGTGCCAATCAGGCGGGGGTCGACATCATCAGCATGAGTCTCGGAACCACCGAAGGATCCGACGGTCTCGATGCCATGAGCGTGGCCGTCGACAACGCCGTGACCAACCATGCCAAGACGGTGGTGGTGGCTGCAGGCAACATCGGCGACGCCGACGACACCGTCGGTGCGCCGGGCGCGGCGGCCATGGCCATCACCGTGGGCGCAGCTGGCGAATGGAGCGGGGCACCCGGGACGGCCCAACAGTCGTTCGGCCCGTATCTGGCGCCGTTCTCCAGTCGCGGGCCCACCCTCGACGGGCGGGTCAAGCCCGACGTCACCGCGCCCGGCGTCACCATCACGTCGGCGCTGGCCGGCACCACCGGCGGGTACACCACTCTGAGCGGCACCTCGATGGCTACACCGTTCGTGGCCGGGCTGGCCGCCCTAGCCCTCGACGTCGATGCCGCGCTCACTCCGGCCCAGCTCAAGAATCTCATGATGGGTTCAGCCCGAGATCTCGGGTCGGTCGGAGTCGACCACCACTGGGGAGCCGGCCTCATCGATGGGCTGGCCGTTGTGGCCGAGGCTGCCGGCGAGGTGCGGGGCAGTGCCATTGCACCCCATGTCCATCTCACCGGCACCGTGCCCGACAACGGCCAGTGGACCCACTCGTTCGACGTGACGGCGGCCGACGTCGGCCATCCGGTGGCCCTCACCCTGCTGATAGACGGCGACTTCGATTGCCTGTTGTGGCTGCTCGGCCTGTGTTTCCTCCAGGACATGGAGGCCGACCTCGATGTCGAGGTTCGTGACCCCAACGGCACCTTGGTTGCCGACTCCGGCTGTCCGCTGTTCCACGACTGCGGGACCGGCGGACGCCAGGAGACCATTCACATGGTCCCCGCGTTGGCGGGGACGTACGAACTGCGGGTGTTCCCGTTCACCGACCCGGGGACCGGTCAAGCTCCGGGTGGGAGCTTCGAGGCCGACCTGTTCGTCGGTCCGCCGCCGGTGCCGGTGGTGGTGCCCGGCGGTGGATGGAACCAGGAGGGTGACACCGGCACCACCGTGATCGACGTGCCGGTGACGCTGTCGGCGCCGTCGGTGTTGCCCGTCACCGTCGATTGGGAGACGTTCTACTGGGACGCCCCGGGGATGGCCCTGGTCGGCGACGACTACCTGGCCGGCTCCGGGACCGTCGTCTTCGAACCCGGCCAGACCAGTACCACCGTTCCGGTGACGGTCATCGGTGACACCGACGACGAACCGGGTGTGATCTTCGGTGAGTTCATCTGGGTGCGCTTCGTCAATCCGCCCACCAACGCCACCCTCGACACCAGCTTCTTCGGATTGGGTGCCGCCGTCATCCTCAACGACGACTGACTCGCCGGCTCCCCGCTCACGGGCCAGGATGGCGCCCATGAGTGATCTCGATCCCGATGAAGTCGGCCTCTTCGCGTTCCAGGTGTGGAACTACAAGATGGGCGAAATGGTCTCGTTGATGATCCACCTGGGTGATCGTCTCGGGCTGTACCAGGCCATGGCCGGAGCCGGCCCCCTCACCGTCGACCAGGTGGTCGAGGCCACCGACTACCACCCTCGGTGGATCCTCGAGTGGCTGCGGGGCCAGACGGCGGCGGGACTGCTCGAGCATCGACCCGACCGCGACACCTACGAGCTCACTCCGGTGGGCGCAGCCGTTCTGGCCGACGAGGACCACAGCCTGGCCTTCGCCGCCGGCGCCTTCAGCGCGGTTCCGGGCCCCGACTTCGCCGACCGCCTGGCCGAGGCCTTCACCACCGGCATCGGCATGACCTTCGACGAGCAGGGCCCCAGCGGCGCCCATCGCACCGCCCGCATGCTCGGGCCGTGGAGCAGGTTGGCCTTCGTGCCGGTGGTCATCCCGGCCCTCGAAGGTGTGCAGGCGAAGCTGGTCGACGGCGCCACCGTTGCCGATGTCGGCTGCGGGGCGGGGGTTGCCCTGCGGGCCCTGGCCGCGGCCTTCCCGGCGAGCACGTTCCATGGCTACGACCCCAGCGCCCATGCGCTCGATCTGGCGCGGACCGAGGCTGCGGCCGATGGGCTCGACAACATCGAGTGGATCCTGGCCGGTGGAGAGGAGCTGCCCACCGACGGCCGCTACGACTTCATCTACACCTTCGACTGCATTCACGACATGACCCGACCGGGCCAGGTCATCGACGCCATCGCCACCGCGCTGGCCGACGACGGGACCTGGCTCATCAAGGACATCCGGTCCACGGGCGACTTCGAGCAGGACCGCAACAACCCGATGCTGGCCATGATGTACGGCTTCTCGGTGTCGTCGTGTATGTCCTCGGCGATGTCCGAACCGGGTGGGGCCGGCCTGGGTACTGTGGGTTTCAGCCCGCCGGTGGCCGAGCAGATGGTGCGCGAAGCCGGCTTCACCCGGTTCGTGGCCCACGACTTCGAGGATCCGGCCAACCTCTACTATGAGGTCCGGCGGTAGGGTCGCCGGCCATGCAACGCGCCGACATCGAGCAGCAGTTCGACCTCACCGACCGAGTCGCCATCGTCACCGGCGCCTCACGGGGTATCGGGTTCAGCCTGGCTCAGGCCATGGCCGCCCAGGGGGCCCGCGTGGTGATCACCAGTCGAAAACCCGACGACTGCGACGAGGCGGTGGCCCGCATCACCGACGCCGGCGGTGATGCACTGGCGGCGCCCACCCACATGGGTGATCTCGAGGCACTCGACGCGCTGGTGGCCACCACCGTCTCCCACTTCGGCGCCATCGACATCGTCGTCAACAATGCGGCCAACGCCTTGGCCCTGCCCGCCCCCGACATCACCCCGGAGGCGTGGGCCAAGTCCTTCGACGTCAACCTGCGGGGCCCGTTCTTTCTCTTCCAGAAGTGCCTGCCCCACCTGTTGGCGTCGGACCATGCCGCGGTGCTCAACATCATCTCCAGTGGGGCGTACATGAACACGCCGGGTCAGATCATGTACGGCGGCGCCAAGGCCGCCCTGTTGCACATGACCCGAGCCCTGGCCGCGGCCTATTCACCCCAGGGGATACGGGTCAACGCACTGGCCCCTGGCACCACCGACACCAAGATGGTGCGCAATCTCGGAGACGAGGCGGCCGAGGCCATGGCGTCGGTGAGCTATCTCAATCGGTTGGCTCACCCCGACGAGATGGTGGGCGCCGCCTTGTTGTTGGTGTCCGACGCCGGTTCCTACATCACCGGTCAGAGCATCATCGTCGACGGCGGTTGCATCCCCGCCCGCTGAATTTGGCAACCCGAGAAGGATTCGCACCATGAGCAGCACCACCTACGCGTCCACTGATCACAGCGGCAACCCGGCCTTCGGCGACCGCGTGACCTCCGAGTACATGACGGGGCCGATTGCGCAGGAAGCGACGATGACCCGCGGCGGCGTCGCCATCAAGACGTTGATCAACCTCGCGGTGCTCGTCGCAGCCGGTGCGGGGGGCTGGGCTTCGGCGACCGACTCGGTCGCCGGAGACATGGGCAGCGGGTATGCCAACGTGACGATCACGATCCCTGGCGGGTTCTGGCTCGCATCCTTCGGCGCCTTCTTCGTCGGCATCATGTGCTCGCTCAACCCGCGGCGGGCGGCATTCCTCGGAATCCTCTATGCCGCGCTGCAGGGCTACGTCCTCGGCGCCATCTCCGCCATGTTCGACGCTCAGACGGAAGGCATCGTCGGCGCAGCCGTGCTGAGCACCGTCTGCGTCTTCTTCGTGGCCTGGCTCGTCTACGCGCTCGGCATCATCAAGCCGACCCGAAAGCTCGCCTTCGGCGTTTCCGCGGCGATGGGTGGCCTGTGCTTGCTCTACTTCATCGTCTTCATCGTTTCGCTGTTCGATTGGGACTGGCTCTACAGCGAGAGTTTCCGGACGATCGGCCTCATCGTGACGATCCTGGCGATCATCCTGGCCGCGCTGAGCCTCACGCTCGACTTCGGTTCGATCGACGCCGGCGTCGCGGCCGGCGCACCGAAGTTCATGGAGTGGTACAGCGCCTACGGCCTCATGGTCACCTTGATCTGGCTGTACCTGCTGATCCTGCGGCTCCTCGCCGTGCTCTCTCGCAACCGGTGACCCGCTCCGTTCCGAGCATCATCGGCGGCGGCAGTTGCATTCCCGCCCGCTGAGTCTGACAAGCTGGGTTCCTCGACAAGGGGAGCGTTCACATGTGTCGAAGAATCATCGGGCTCATCGCGGCGGTGGTGCTGGTGGCTGCCGCATGCAGTAGCAGTGGCGACGACGGCGAAGTGGCCACTGCATCCACGGTTGCACCTACGGCCGACCAGGCCGAGACCGACGTGGCTCCCACCACGACGGCTGCGCCCGTGTCGGTGCCCGACTACAGCGCCGAGGCCGCGGGCCTGCCGTTGGCCGACAACGACGCCTCGTTGCCTGCGGTGTCTCCCGAGGGGGCGGTGGGCGCCTACGGCTTCAGCCGATACGTGTACAACGAACAAGACGGCGAGGTGGTACCCACCTTGATCGAAGGGCCGCTGGGTCGCCAGGTCCGCTGCCAGGAGCTCGATCGTGAATGCTCCTATACCGAGCTGCAGGCCTTGTACGAGGGCGGCGGGGAGATCCCCGACTACCTCGAAATGGACCGCGAGACACTCGGCGAGCTGCTCGACCAGCTCGAGCGGGTCAATGCGGCGGTCACCCAGTACGAAGATCTCGACGCCGCTTGTGCGGCCGGGCTCCAGGTGAGCAGCACCCAGAACGCCAACATGGGAATTCACGTCACCGATCCCCGGGCCGGGTTGGAGTTCAACCCGGATCTGCCGCAGATGATCCTGTTCGCCAAGGACGGCGGGGAGTTCATTCCGCGATCCGAGCTGGGTCAGTGTTCCGATGGTGAGTTCACCGGCGAGGATGGATTCCGGCCCGTGGGTGCGGTGTTCAACATCTCCCTCAGCGACGACCACCCCGACGCCTTCGCCGGGCAACTCGACAACTGGCACGTACACCACAACACGTGTGCGGCGTCCGAGGTCGAGAATCAGGACGTCATCGAAGGTGAAGAAGGAGGCGGCGCCAACATCAGCAAGGAGGCGTGTGAGGCGAGCGGCGGCTTCTTCCTGCCGGTCATTCCCACTTGGATGATGCATGCCTACGTGGTGCCCGAGAACGATCCCCAGGGTGGGGTGTTCTCGATGTTCAACCCCAACATCTGGCCGCTGGCCGGATCGCCCGAAGAGATCCGCTCGCTGCGCACGGCCGAGACGGTCGACGGCGCGGTCAACGCCCCGATCGTCAACTTCGACTACGGCGACATCTCGGCCGCTCCGGGCGAATCCATCGTCTTCGCCAACGCCGACAGTGTGCCCCACACGGTGACGTCGGGGTCGGCGTTGGACCCCACCAGCGACTTCGACTCGGGGGTGTTGGGTACGGGTCAGAGCTTCGAGCTGTCGTTCGACGAGGCCGGCGAGTACCCGTTGTTCTGTGTGCTGCATCCCGACATGCAGGCCACCGTCACCGTCAACTGATTGCCCACCGCGACGTGTACCAGGGCCCCATCCTCCGGTATGATCGGAGAGTTAACTCATGAGTAAACACCCGGGGGCACCGGGGGAAGTTCGTCTGGAGTAGCGAATGCGACGTGTTCTTTCGTTCATTGGCGCGTTGACCGCGCTGATCGTGTTGGCCGCAGCCTGCAGCAGTGATGGCGACGGCGAGGTGGCCACCGGAGACTCTTCGCCCGACACCACCGCCGGCTCCGCCGAGATCGTCGTCCCCGAGACCACCACCACCGCCGAGCCGGCAGCCACGCTGCCCGACTACACCGACGAGCTGGCCGACGTGGAACTGGTTGGCGACACCGAGCTTCCGGCCGATTCTCCCGAGGCCCCCACCGGCTCCACCGGGTTCTCTCGTTACGTGTACACCCAGACCTCCACGGGCGAGATCATCCCCACCTTGGTGGAAGGGCCCGCCGGGCGACAGGTTCGCTGCCAGGAAGCCGAGCAGCTGTGTTCGTACCCCGAGCTCAAGGAGCTCTACGACAGCGGCGACGAGATCCCCGACTACCTCGACATGGACCGTGAGACCCTCGGTGAGCTGGTGGGCCAGCTCGACCGGGTCAACGACGCGGTCACCGAGTACACCAACATCAACCTGGCCTGCGAGCGGGGCTTCAGCCGGTCCACCAACCAGACCGCCAACATGGGCATCCACATGATCGACAACGGTGCCCAGGGATTCGATCCCGATCGCCCGCAGATGATCCTGTTCGCCAAAGAAGACGGTGTGTTCCAGACCGGCGCCGAGCTGGGAACGTGTGCCGAGGGTGTGTGGACCGGCGACGACGACTTCAAAGCCGTGGGTGCGGTGTTCAACCTCGACCTCACCGACGAGCACCCCGACGGATTCGCCGGACCCATCGACAACTGGCACATCCACTACAACACCTGCATCGCGCCGCGCGAAGGCAGCGACAGCGCCGGTTCGCGAGAGGCCTGTCGTGAGGCGGGCGGGTTGTTCCTGCCCCGCATCGGCAGCTGGATGATGCACGCCTACGTGGCCGACGGTTTCGAAGCCGACGCCGGCGTGTTCTCGATGTTCAACCCCAACGTGTGGCCCATCGTCGATGGCTCCGATGAGCTCTTCGACCGAGGGCTCACCGAGATCGAAGGCGCCGTCAACGCACCGATCGCCAACTTCGACTACGGCGACATCACCGCCGGTGTGGGCGAGTCGATCGTGTTCTCCAACTCCGACGCCGTGCCCCACACGGTGACGTCGGGGTCGGCCCTCGATCCGACCAGCGACTTCGATTCCGGAGTGTTGGGCACCGGTCAGACCTTCGAGCTCTCGTTCGACGAGGCCGGCCAGTATCCGTTGTTCTGTGTGCTGCATCCCGACATGCAGGCCACTGTCACCGTCCAGTGATCTGAAAGGTTCACCATGCGTCGTAGTGTTCTGTTGATCGCCGCCCTGGCCGTGTTCGGCCTGCTGGCCGCCGCCTGTTCGAGCGACTCCTCCGAGACCGAGGCCGCCACCGCATCCACCGTGGCCACCACCGAAGCTCCCGACGAAGTGCTCGAGCCCGCGCCCACCGCCACGCTGCCCTACGAGCTGCCCGACTACAGCGCCGAAGCGTTGGCCGCCGGGTTCCAGGGGACCGACTTCGAGATCCCCGAAGAGCAGCCCGACGCACCCATCGGGGCCATCGGCTTCAGCCGTTTCGTCTACACCCAGACCCCCAACGGCGACATCGTTCCCACCTTCGTCGAGGGTCCTCCCGGTCGTCAGACCAGGTGCCAGGACGCCGACCAGGACTGCTCGTACCAGGAGCTCAAGGCGCTGTACGACAGCGGGGCCGAGCCGCCCGAGTACCTCGGCATGGATCGCGACACGTTGGGCGAGATGGTCGGTCAGCTCGACAGCGTCAACGCCTTCGTGAACAGCTTCGAGTCCATCGACGACGCGTGTGCCCGTGGGTTCAACCCCACCACCAACCAGACCGCCAACATGGGCATCCACATGCTCCAGGGTCAGCTCACCAGCGAGTTCGACCCCGACAACCCCAAGATGGTGTTGTTTGCTCGCGAGGACAGCACGTTCTCCGGGTCCGACATCGGCGACTGCGTCGACGGTGCGTGGACCGGTGAGGACGACTACACCGCGGTGGGTGCGGTGTTCAACGTGCCCCTCACCGATGAGCACCCCGAGGGTTTCGCCGGCGACATCGACAACTGGCACATCCACTACAACACCTGCCTGGCCCCCACCTCGGGTTCGGACTCGGTGGGTACCGAACAAGACTGCAAGGACGCCGGTGGCGCGTTCGTGCCGTTCATTCCCAGCTGGATGATGCACGCCTACGTGGCCGACGGCTTCGAGGCCCAGACCGGTGTGTTCTCGATGTTCAACCCAGCAGTGTGGCCGGTGGTCGAGCCCACCGATCTGCGGGCCCGGTCCGACCAGCAGATCGAAGGTGCGGTGAACGCCCCGATCCTCAACTTCGACTACGGCGACATCGCGGCCGCCCCGGGTGAACCCATCGTGTTCTCCAACTCCGACGCCGTGCCCCACACGGTGACGTCGGGGTCGGCGCTCGATCCCACCAGCGACTTCGACTCGGGGGTGTTGGGCACCGGCCAGAGCTTCGAGCTGTCGTTCGACGAGGCCGGCGAGTACCCGCTGTTCTGCGTGTTGCACCCCGACATGCAGGCCACCGTGGTGGTCAGCTGACCCCACGCACTAGTTGATCTGCTTGTCCATGTCCTCCCAGTAGGGGGCACGCAGTTTGTACTTCTGGAGTTTGCCCGTGGCCGTGCGGGCCAGTTCGGCGCGAAACTCGATCGAGGTGGGGCACTTGTAGTGGGCCAGGTGCGATCGGCAGTGCTCGATGAGTGCGGTCTCGTCGCGGTCGGCCCCTTCGCCCAGCACCACCAACGCCTTCACCGTTTCTCCCCACTTCTCGTCGGGGACACCGATCACCGCCACCTCGGTGACGTCGGGATGGTTGAACAGGCAGTCCTCGACCTCGATCGATGACACGTTCTCGCCGCCGGAGATGATGACGTCCTTCTTGCGGTCGGCGATGTTGAGGTAGTTGTCCTCGTCGATGTACCCACCGTCGCCGGTGTGGAACCATCCTTCGGCCAAGGCCTCGTCGGTGGCCTCGGGCTGGTCCCAGTAGCTCTTGAGCACCACGTTGCCGCGGGCATGGATCTCGCCGTCGTCGGCCGTGCGCATCCGGATCCCCAGGGCCGGGGCGCCCTGACGGGCCAGCTTGGCGGCGCGGTCGGAAGGGGAGAGCTCGTCCCACTCGGCGCGGGTGCGGCTCATGGTGAGCAGGGGTGCGGTCTCGGTGAGGCCGTAGATCTGGATGAACTCCCAGCCCAGTTCGGTCTCCATCCGTTCGATGGTGCGGGTGGGTGGCGGCGCGCCGGCCACCACCAGGCGGGGGCGTCCGGGGCCCGGGATGGGTCCGTCCCAGCTCTGGGCGGCGTCGAGAATGGCCGCCACCACGGCCGGGGCGCCGCACAGCAGCGTGACCCCGTGCTGGTCGACGCGGCGCAGGATCTCGGTGCCGTCGACCTTGCGGATGACCACCTGTTTGGCCCCCATGCCGGCCAGCGCGAACGGCATTCCCCATCCGTTGCAGTGGAACATCGGCAAGGTGTGGAGGTACACGTCCCGGTCGTTCACCCCGGCCTGCCAGCCGAACGTGGCGGCGTTGACCCACAGGTTGCGATGGGTCATCTCCACGCCTTTGGGGCGGGCAGTGGTGCCGCTGGTGTAGTTGACGGTGGCGGTGTCGCTCTCGGTGCCGTCCCAGGGTGTGGGTTCAGAGTCGAAGTCGTAGATCTCGCTGTCGGTGTCGTCGCCGATCACGAACGATCGGGTGCCGTCGAGGTCGGCCAGGTCGTCGGCCAGCTCGGGGTCGATGAGGGTGACCTCGGCCCCCGAGTGTTCGATGATGTACTGGATCTCGGCCCGGTTGAGCCGGAAGTTGGCCGGGACCGCGATGCGGCCCCAGGCGGTGGCGCCGTACAGCAGCGTCAACATGCGGGCTGCGTTGTGCGACACGATGGCCACCCGGCCGCCCTGGGGCACACCCAGTCGCTCGAGGCCGGCGGCCAGCGCCCGGGAACGGTCGAACACCTCGCGGTAGGTCAGGTCGGGTAGGGCGGGCGCAGGCTGGTCGGGTTCGTCGACGACTCCGATGCGGTCGCCGTACACCAGGGCGGCGCGCTCGATGTGGTCCTTGGTGGTGAGCGGGATCTCCATTGCGAGATCATGCCTCATCGACGTGGTCGGGCCATGATGAACCGATGCAGGAGCTCGCACATCTACGAGTGGTCGACGTGGCCGGCGGCCTGGCCGCGGGGTACGCCGCCAAACTCCTGGGCGACGCCGGTGCCCAGGTCGTGCTCATCGAGGACGGCCCCGGCGATCCGCTCCGGCGCTGGTCGGCTGCGTCTCCCGACCGCGGCGGCGCCCTGTTCGCCCACCTGCATCATGGTCACCACGCCGTCGCCCAAGGCACCGATGCCGCCTCGGAGGCGTTGGCCGCGGCCGACGTGTTGATCATCGACAACCGTTCCCCGTTGGTCGAGCGGCCCGGCCTGGTCACCCTCAGCATCACGCCGTACGGCCGATTCGGTCCTTACGCCGATCGACCGGCCACCGAGTTCACCCTCCAGGCCGACAGTGGTGGGTTGTCGGCCCGTGGTCATCCCGACGGGGAGCCGTTCCAGTGCGGCGGTCAGACTGGTCTGTGGATGAGCGGGTTGTACGGCGCCGTCGGTGCGCTGGCGGCCTGTCGCCGTCAACAACAGTCCGGGGTGGGAGAGGTGGTCGACGTGTCGATCGCGGAGGTGTGCAACCTCTCGATGACGATGTTCGCCGACCTGTACCACCAGCTCGAAGGCCGCCCGGAACCCACCGCCGTCCCGTGGAGCCTGGAAACCCCCAGCATCGAACCGACGGCTGACGGTTACGTGGGCTTCAACACCAACACCCGCCAGCAGCTCGAGGACTTCTGTGCCCTGATCGGTCGGCCCGACGTGGTGGAGGACTACGCCTACCTCCCCAGTCGCACCCGCCGCTGGGACGAGTGGAACGAGCTGGTCCACGCCTACACCACCGAACACGACACGGCTGAGATCGTGGCCCTGGCCTCGGCGCTGCGAATCCCGGTGGCACCGGTGTGCGACGGCCGAACCGTGCTCGAACAGGAGCACTTCGTGGCCCGTGAGGTGTTCCAGTCCTACTCCGAGGGCGCTTTTGTGGGTCCCCGGCGGCCCTATCTCATCGATGGGGAGCGGCCGGGACCACCCGAACCCAGTCCCCACGAGCCGGGCGACCATCGTTTCGACGGGTCCGATCGGCCGCCACCGTCGAACGACCGATCGCTACCGCTGGCCGGACTGACCGTGCTCGATGCCACGGCCTGGTGGGCCGGCCCCACCTCGACCCAGGTCTTGGCCGCACTGGGGGCCGACGTGATCCACGTCGAGTCGGTGACGCGTCCCGACGGCATGCGCATGGTGGGTGGCCGCTTCCTCGACCAGGAGCAGTGGTGGGAGCGCTCGTGGTTCTACATCGCGTCGAACACCAACAAACGCGGCCTCACCCTCGATCTGAGCACCGACGAGGGCAAGGAGCTGTTCATGGCGTTGGCCGCCGAGGTCGACGTCGTGGTGGAGAACTTCACGCCGCGGGTGTTCGACGGATTCGGCATCGGCTGGGACGACATCCACGCGGCCAACGAGCGCACCATCCTGGTGCGGATGCCCGCCTTCGGCCTCGACGGGCCCTGGCGGGACCGGCCTGGTTTTGCCCAGACCATGGAGCAGGTCACCGGCCTGGCCTGGGTCACCGGCCATGCCGACGATCAACCCCGGATCCAGCGGGGGCCTTGTGACCCCAACGCCGGCACCCATGCCGCCTTTGCCGTGCTGGTGGCGCTGGCCCGCCGGGATCGCACCGGTGAGGGATGCCTCCTCGAAGCACCCATGGTGGAAGCAGCGCTCAACATCGCCGCCGAACAGGTGGTCGAGTACTCGGCCTACGGCACCGTGCTCGAACGAGAAGGCAACCGCAGCCCCCATGCCGCGCCCCAGAACCTATATCCCACCACCGACGGTTCCCGTCGGCCGGTGGCGGTGTCGGTGGCCGACGACACGCAGTGGTCGGCCTTGTGTGCGGTACTGGGCCGATCCGACTGGGCGGCCGACGACTCGCTGGCCACCCATCACGGTCGGCGGGGCCGCCTCGACGAGCTCGATGAGGGGATCGCGGCGTGGACGGGGCAACGCAGCGCCGATGCCGCCGCCGAGGAGCTGTTGGCCGCCGGTGTACCGGCCGCGGCCTTGGCCGACTCTCGTCTCACCGCCTTCCATCCCCAATTCGTCGACCGGGGATACTGCGAGCCGGTCGAGCATCCGCTGCTCGGTGCTCTCGCGGTGCCCGTGCTGCCGTTCCGGTTCGCCGGTGTGGGGGGCTGGGTCCGGTCGCCGGCGCCGATGCTCGGCCAACACAACGCCGAGGTGTTGGCGTCGGTGGGGGTCGACCCCGACCGGCTGACCCGGCTCGAGGACGACGGCGTCATCGGCACCACCCCTCGGGGGTTGGGATGAGCGAGGCCACCGGTGGTACGAAGGAGCCATGAGCACCGCCACGGCCGAGCGCTACACGATCATCTCCTCCGACTGTCATGCCGGTGCCGACCACGCCACCTACCGCGAGTACCTCGACCCCGCCTGGCGCGACGAATTCGACGCGTGGCGAGGCGGGTACACCAACCCCTTCCGCGACCTGCAGGACAAGAGCAAGCTCCGGAACTGGGACGACGATCTGCGCATCAGCGAGCAGAACGACGATGGTGTGGTGGCCGAGATCACCTTCCCCAACACCGTGCCGCCGTTCTTCCCGACGGGCACGCTCATTGCCTACCCACCCAAGGAACGAGCCGACTACGAACGGCGACGGGCGGGTATCCATGCCCACAATCGGTGGTTGGCCGACTGGTGCGGCCGCCACCCGGCCCGCCGGTGCGGCATCGCCCAGATCTTCCTCAACGATGTCGACGAGACAGTCGCCGACATTCGGTCGGCCCATGCCGCCGGCATCAGCAGCGTGTTGTTGCCGGCCGTTCCCCCCGACCAGGGGATTCCGCCGCTGTTCGATGACTGCTACGACCCGGTGTGGGCCACGTGCCAAGAGCTCGACATGGTGATCACCGCCCACGCCGGCAACGGTGCACCCGACTACGCCGACCACGAATCGGCCGGCATCATCTTCATCCAAGAGGTGCCGTTCTTCTCCAACCGTACGCTGTGGCACCTCATCCTGGCCGGTGTCTTCGAGCGCTACCCCCACCTCAAGCTGGTCATGACCGAACAGGGTGTGGGCTGGGTGCCCGACACGCTCCGGCGCCTCGACGGGTTGTACACCCAGGGCAAGATGACCGGGCGTATCGGCGAGCTGGGATTCCCGTCCGACGATCGTCTGGCCATGAAACCGAGCGAGTACTTCGAGCGCAACGTCTGGATCGGAGCCAGCTTCCCCAGCCCACGTGAGGCCGAGGCGATTCGTAGTGTCGGCGTGCACAAGGTGATGTGGGGCAGCGACTATCCCCACCACGAGGGCACGCACCCCTTCACACGCGAGGCCCTACGCCTGGCCTTCCACGACTGGTCCGAGGCCGATCTCCGCAAGCTGTTCAGCGAGAACGCCGCGGAGGTCTACGGATTCTCCCTCGCCGAACTCGATCCGCTCGGCGCCCAGTTCGGCCCAACCGTCGACGAGGTCAAGGTGCCGCTGACCGAGAAGCCGGAGGGGGCGACGAGCCCCGCCTTCTTCTGATGCCATGGACTCTTCGGCGGCCGGCGGCACGGGTCGTGCTGCTCGACCGTGAGGGTCGCGTGTTCTTGATGCGCACCCGTGATCCCGCCGACCCGAGCAAGGGTGAGTGGTGGGAGATCCCCGGCGGCGGCGTCGACCCGGGTGAGGATCCAGCTCATGCCGCCGAGCGGGAGATCTACGAGGAAACTGGCATCGAGAACGTCGAGATGGGGCCATGTGTGTGGACCCAGGAGGTCGAGTTCGACTTCGGTGGCTACCACTTCGAGAGCGACGAGCGGATCTACGTGGCCTGGTGCGACGGCGGGGAATACGCCCCGAAGGGACTGGAGTTCCTCGAGGCCATGGCGTTCCTCGGGGCCCGCTGGTGGCCGCTCGACGAGCTACTGGCCAGCGACGAGCCCACCCTGCCCCCCGGGCTGCGTGAACTGCTGCCGCCCCTGGTGGCCGGCGACCTGCCCGACCCGCCGATCGACATCTCGCCGACCGGTTAGCCGCTGGTGGGGAACCACCGCTCTCAGCGGGGTCGTTCGCCCCGTAGTCCGGCCCAGACCTGTTCGCCGACCATGGCCACCAGCTCGTCGACCGCGGGCGCGTTGTCGTCTTCGAGGCAGTAACGAACCGCACCCTCGCAGAGACCGACGATCCCGTGGGCGATGAGGCGTCGGCCGGTTCGGTCCATGCCGGCGATGTCGATCAGTTCACTGATGCGCAGGGCCAGGTCGTGTTCGAGGCCGCGTCGTTCGGCGGCGAAGTCGGGTTCGCCCAGTACCCCGTCGCCGAACATGATGCCGAAGCTGTCGCGGTGTTCGTCGAAGTAGGTGAAGTAGGCCCGCAGGGCGTTTTCGACCAGGTGGCGTGGCTCCTGATCGATCTCCAAGCCGGCGCCGACCACCTGTTCGACCTCGGCCCCGATCGTGCGCAACAGCTCCAGGAAGAGCTCGTGTTTGGAGTCGAAGTGTTGGTACAGCACCGGCTTGGTGACGCCGGCGGCCAAGGCGATGTCGTTCATCGACGTGCCGTGGTAGCCGTCGGAACCGAACACCCGGGCGGCCACTTCTAGCAACTGGCGTCGACGTTCTGAGGCGGGCAACCGTGTGGTCACGATCGCCCCATCCCCTGTTCGGTGTCTTCGCGGTCGGCCGCCTTCACGGCGTATCCGAACACGATCGCCGGGGCCAACACGATCGATCCGACGATCAGACACACCACGATCACCGAGACGATGGTGTCGGAGAAGTCGACGATCGCCCCGATCACGAACACCACGATCGCAATGGCGAACAGCAGGTACCCGGTCCGTTGGCCGAGGCTCACCAACCGGGCGATCCGGGCCCGTCTTTGGTGTACTGGGTCGCTGGTCACGGTAACCATCCTGCCTCGTCGAGGACCGAGGCCAGCAGTTCGGCCATACGGGTGAACGAGAAGTGGCGGGTGGCCAACGCCTGGTTGTTGTCGAGCAGCGTGGGGTCGGGGTCGCGGAGATGGGCGCGGATGGCCGCCACGTCGTTGCTGTCGAACCACTCGAAGCCCAGCGCCGCCAGCTCTCGACCCACTGGATAGGGGCCGACCGCCACCGGGCGTCGATGGATGGCGGCCTCGATCGGTGGGTTGCCGAATCCCTCCCAGAGAGAGGGGAAGGCGATGAGGTCGGCCGCGGCGTAGACGTCCTCGATGGGGGAGTGCGTGCGGTGGACCCACGCACAGTCGGCCGCGTCGAGCAGAGATCGCAGTTCGTCCTCGTATCCCTCCTCGGCCGAGCCGAGTAACCAGTAGGTGGCCCCCAGCCGAGCACACAGGTCGAGGCCGGCCGGGATGTTCTTACGGGCGATAGCCCGCACCGGATGGGCCACCAGAACGGTGTCGTCGTGGATGTCGAGCGAGGCCCGCGTGGTGGACCGATCTCCCTGCGGCGGGTCGGTGTCGAAGCCGTTGTAGATCGTCGTGGCCGTGATGCCCCGCTCGGCCATCTCTCGCCGGGTCAGCTCGTTGATGGTGACGTGGCGCCACGCGGCATCGGTGGCCGGCAACTCGGTGATGTGGCGGAATCGGTCTCTTTGCCACGGCGGGTCGTGGTGGTGGAGCAGGGCTGGTCGGCCGGCGAGCACCTCGGCCACCACCCGGCTGGCATCGGGCCGCATCGGGATGGTGAGGAGATTCTCCACCACCACCAGATCGACATCTTCGATGGCCTCGGCCACGGCATCGGGATCGGGCGGCTCCGAATCGCCGATGGCGAGCCCGGTCACCAGGCGATCGACCGGACCCTCACCTGCCACCGTGACCACCTCGAAGCCCATGTCGCTCAGGGCGGCCTGCCACGAGGCGGCCACCACCGAGACGCCGTCGGGCATCCCGAGGCGGAAGGACACGATCGCGCAGCGGGTACGGTGCACGATCTGTGACCCTAAGCCACCAACTTCGGACGGCTGTACACGACACACTCCACCATCATTGGGTCGACGCCGGGTACACGGCTCCCAACGATGTGGTGTACCCGTGGCAGTGGTTGTGGGACTCGTGTTTCCACGCACTGATCTGGCACGAGCTGGGCCGCACCGACCGGGCGCTCACCGAGCTGACCCAGGCTCTGTCGACGCAGACGCCAGGCGGATTCGTCCCGCACATGAACTATCAGCTCGACCCCGATGCCCATGCCGATTTGTGGGGGCGGTCCGGCGCGTCGTCGATCACCCAACCACCGATGTTCGGCCATGCCGTCGCCCAGCTCGTCCGGGACGGCGTCGATGTCCCGGTGCCGCTCATCGACCAGGCCGAGCAGGGCCTGCGGTTCCTCCTGGAACGACGGGCCCGAACCCCGGACGGGTTGGTGGAGTTGTGTCATCCGTGGGAGTCCGGTGCCGACAACAGCCCTCGCTGGGACGATCTGTGCCCAGGGGGTTTCGACGAGGAACGGTGGCGACAACACAAGTCGGATCTGGTGGCGCGTATCGAACGTGATGCCGACGGCGCGGCGATCCACAATCCGGACTTCGCGGTGGGGTCGATCGGCTTCAACGCACTCATTGCGTTCAACGCCCGCGAATTGGCCGACGGCGCCGGTCGCCGCGGTGTCGGCGAGTTGGCCGATGCGCTGGTGCCGGCCATCGAACAGCGTTGGCGAGGTGATGGGTGGGCCGACGCCGGACCGGCCGAGCGGTCGGGCATGGTTCGCACCGCCGATTCCATGCTGGCCTTGCTTGTGGTGAGCGACGCCGGCCAAAAACAACAGGGTTGGCAGATGGTCGACGATCCGGATGGTTTCGCGGCCCGGTACGGCCCGCGCGGGGTCCACGGCGAGGAGCCCGGCTATGACCCCCAGGGGTATTGGCGAGGACCGTGTTGGCCGCAGCTGGCGTATCTGTTGTGGTGGGGTGCGACCGTTCAGGGCCGGGCCGCCACGGCCGCTTCTCTGGCCGAGTCCACCGTGGCCGGAGCCGAGGCCTCCGCGCTGGCCGAGTACTGGAACGCCGATTCGGGATCGGGGCTCGGGGCCATTCCCCAGTCGTGGGCCGGCTTGGTGTTGTTGATGGATCGCAGGGCCGCGGCCGCACCTCGGGCCTGAACCCGCCGTCGTCGCCGACGCATCACCAGGTGGGCGGCCACGTCGACCAGGCCGACGAGGATGATGAGATCACCGAAGGACAGCACCTGGCTGCTGAATCGAACCGGGATCACATCACCCAGGAACTGCAGGTGGTCATCGGGTTCGGCCAGGGCTCGTCCCCCCGCCAACACGACGGACTCGACCCCTTCCTCGCTGGCCAGGTCGGCGGCCACCAGGGCATCGGGATCGACCGGGAAGTGACCGTTCGCCACCAGTGGCGCCAGATTGCAGGCCACCCCGATGAGCACCACCCCCATACCCACCAGGTGCAGGTTGGAGGCGGCGAAGCCGATCACACAGACGAGACCCAGTGCCACCCAGAGGGCGGTGGCCGGGGGCTCCAGTTGGATGGCCGCCAGCGGCAGCGCGAAACCGGCGAAGGCCAGCGGCACTCGATGCACGATCACCCCGGTGAGACGCTGGAGCCGACCGCCGGTGAGCAGACCAATCGTCAGCCCGAGGGCGATGGCCAGCAGCGTCAGCATCATTGCTGCGCATCGTAGTCCTGGTTCGCGCTCAGCGCGCGTGACCCCGCGCGCTCAGCGTCGCGTGTCGCGGGCCGTTCCCGTGAGGTCCCCGTCGGGGTCGTAGAGGTAACACACCACACCGCGGTAGCGGGCCTGGGAGTCGACGAAGTTCTCCTCGGGCGGGATGGTGAAGGTGATCTCGAGTCCGCTGACCTCATAGGGCGCACCTACGAAGGTCTCGAAGGACCGGTAACACTCGGATCGAGCGAACTCCTCGATGGGCTGACGCCCGGGATAAGGCGCCCCCGACTCGGCCGGGAACTCGGTCTCGTAGAAGACCTCGCGATGATGCGCGTCCTCACACGGCACCACCGTGGTGAGGTCGACGCGGTTGTCGTTCTCGGTCCAGCTGTAGATGTTGATGCACTCGCCCATGTGGACGTCGAGGGGGTTGACGGCGTCACCCACCCAATCCGGGGGGCCTTGCGGGGTGGTGGTTCCGGTGCCCAGGCCCGGCGGCGGCGGGATGGTGTCGGAGTCCTCGCCGGTGCCCTCACCGGGGTCGCTGCTGCACCCGCCGACGGCCAGTACGACTGCCACCACGGCCGCCACCTCGAATAGGACGCGCTTCATCAGATGGCCGGCAGGATCTTGTCGATCTGCTCGAAGGCGAGGAACATCACCAGGGCCAGGGG
>JBPCTQ010000377.1:0-56548 GCA_051011595.1 Acidimicrobiales bacterium | reverse complement strand
GAAGACGGTTTCGCCGCCCACCGTGGGCACACCCACGGAGTTGCCGTACCCGCTGACCCCGCTCACCACCCCTTCCGCGATCCAGCGGCTGCGGGGATCGTCGAGGGGCCCGAAACGGAGTGGGTCCATGCGGGCGATGGGGCGGGCGCCCATGGTGAAGATGTCGCGGAGAATGCCTCCGACGCCGGTGGCCGCGCCCTGGTAGGGCTCGATGGCCGACGGGTGATTGTGGGACTCGATGCGGATGGCGGCCGCGATGCCGTCACCGACATCGACCACACCGGCGTTCTCGCCGGGTCCGACCAGCACCCACGGGGCTTCGGTCGGCAACCGCCGCAGGTGCAGCCGCGACGATTTGTACGAACAGTGCTCGCTCCACATCACCGAGTACATCGAGAGTTCGAGGCCGTTGGGCTCCCGCCCCAACAGGCCCACGATGGCTTCGGCCTCGTCGTCGGTGAGGCCGAGGGCCCGGTGCAGCGGTTCGGACATGGACGGCACGGTAGTCCGGTCCGGTACTGGTGTCTCACTGCGGATCCATGAAGCGAAGCAGCCGATTTCCGCCGCCCAACCGGCAGGCTGACCCCAAATGATGCTGCTCTCGCACCAATAAGACGGGGCCCAATCCATCCCGCTCTGTACTTTCTATGGGAAGGCCACAGAAGCTGACAGGTATGGAAGGTTGCAGTTCGTCCGTGGATACCGTTCAATACAGGGCCATGGCACAGAAACGTGGACCCAAATCCTTGAGCAACGAACACAAAGCTGCTCTGGCTGAGGGGCGGACCCAGAGCAGAGCTGTGCGTCGTTATCTCGAAGCGCTCGAAGCGCACAAACCCAAACGTGGGCGTCAGCGCACGCCCGAAAGCATCCAGAAGCAACTGGCCGCCGTCGAAGCCGACCTGGCCACCGCCGACCCGCTCAAGCGGGTCCAGCTCCTGCAGAAGCGGCTCGACCTGACCAGCGAGCTCGAGGCCAAGAGTGAAGGTGTCGACATCTCCGAATTCGAGAACGAGTTCGTCGCCGTGGCCCAGGCCTACAGCGAGAGCAAAGGCATCAGCTACACCGCCTGGCGAGAAGCCGGCGTGCCCGCGGCCACACTGAAGAGCGCCGGTATCTCCCGGGGCAGCTGATCGCCGAGGGCGACGGTCAGACCCCGACCGTGGCCATGGCATCGAGCAACGAACCCAACAAGCCGGCGCCGTCGTTGCTGCCCAGCAACGGATGGCAGGCCCGCTCGGGGTGGGGCATGAGCCCCACCACGTTGCGCGTCTCGTTGCAGATGCCGGCAATGTCGCCCATGGACCCGTTGGGGTTGTCGGCATAACGCAGAATGACGCGGTCTTCAGATTCCAGCTGGCCGAGAACGGCGGCTGAACAGGTGTAATTGCCCTCGAAATGATTGATGGGAATCTGCAGCCGATCACCTCGTTCGAGACGCGACGTCAGAACCGAATCGGTGGAGGCCACGACCACTTCGGCGGTGGTACACAAGAATTTGAGGTCGCGGTTCTTCTGGAGGGCGCCGGGCAACAATCCCGCCTCGGTGAGCACCTGGAAACCGTTGCAGATACCCACCACCGGGCCACCCCGAGCGGCGAACCCCATCACGGCCTGCATGACGGGTGAAAACCGGGCGATGGCTCCAGGCCGCAGATAGTCGCCGTGGGCGAAACCACCGGGGACAATCACGGCGGCCACATCACCCAGATCGTCGTCGCCGTGCCAGAGCAGGCTGGCTTGTCCGCCCAGCGTTCGCACGGCCTCGACCGCATCATGTTCACAGTTGGTTCCCGGGAACTGCACCACCCCGACCCCGGCCATCAGGTGTCCTCGATGGTGACAACCGCGTCCTCGATGACCGGGTTGGTCAGGAAGCGTTCGCACAGCTCGTCGACCTGGGTGCGCGCGGTCTGCTCGTCGGCCGCGTCGATGGCGAATCGCACACTCTTGCCCACCCGAACACCCTCGATGCCGTCGAACCCGAGGGCCGACAACGAACGCTCGATGGTGGATCCCTGCGGGTCGGCGATTCCGGGCCGCAACTGGACTTCGACGAGGACGGAGTAGTTCACCGGCTCACTCTGCCACAGCCGCACCAGGCAGTGACTCACCCGCCCATGGACGATTCGTCTCCGGCGAGGCGTTCCCTGCGGTCACACCGGCCGAGGTCGGCCGATGCGATCGAAGGTGGGTGGTTGCCGCCGCCTCGACGGGGTCAGGCGACGCCGGGCCAGTCAGCGAAACGGTGCCCGGTGATGCGTTCGTAGGCCTCGACGTATCGGCCACTGGTGGCCTCGACCACGTCGGCCGGCAGCGGGGGTGGTGGTGGTGTCTTGTCCCACTCGAGGCCATCGAGATGATCACGGACCGGCTGCTTGTCGAACGAGGGCGGGGTGGCACCCGGCTCCCACTGATCGGCCGGCCAGAACCGCGACGAGTCGGGGGTCAACATCTCATCGGCCACCACCAGCTCGCCGTCGACCAGACCCAACTCGAACTTGGTGTCGGCGATGATGATGCCTCGATCGGCAGCCCATTCGGCCCCCCGCCGGTACAACTCGAGCGACAGGGCTCGGGCTCGCTCGGCCATGTCCGAGCCGATGAGGTCGATGGCCTCGGCGAAGGAGATGTTCACGTCGTGGTCGCCGTCGTCGGCCTTGGTGGACGGCGTGAACACGGGCTCGGGAAGCGCCGATGCCTCCAAGAGGTCGGTGGGCATCTGGGCCCCGTGCATGGTGCCGCTGCGGGCGTATTCCTTCCACGCCGACCCGGTGATGTAGCCGCGCACGATGCACTCCACCGGCAACATGTCGGCTCGGCGTACCAGCATCGACCGTCCCGCGAGGTCGCTGTCGCGGGCACCGCTCGGGAAGTCGGCCACATCGGTCGACACAAGATGGCTGGGCGCCACATCGGCGAGATGGTCGAACCAGAATGCCGACGTGGCGGTGAGCACCCGGCCCTTGTTGGCAATGGGTTCGGCCATCACGACATCGAAAGCCGAGATGCGATCCGAGGTCACCATCAACAAGTGGTCGTCGCCGGCGTCGTAGATGTCGCGCACCTTGCCCGAATAGATGTGGGGGAGGTCGATCGTCATGGTTGTCTGCTCCGATCCGTTGGTGATCACAACACCGGGGCCGGATCGTAGGCCGCGGCCTCGGGGAAACGCCGGACCAGCTCGTCGACCCGGGCCGCCACCGCACTCACCTGGGCACCCGAACGACCGGCCAGCGTCAATGGTGCGCCGATGGCCGCCTCGATCGCCGACGCATCGAGCTGCAGTCGTTCGTCGTCGGCCAGCCGGGCCACCAGGTCGTTGTCGGCCCGTCCGCTGGCTCGCATGTCGAGGGCGACGGCCACCGCGTGTTCCTTGATGACCTCGTGCGCTTCCTCACGACCGGCGCCGGCCTTCACCGCGGCCACCAACACCTTGGTGGTGGCGAGGAACGGCAGATAACGGTCCAGCTCACGATCGATGACCGCGGGGTAGGAGCCGAAGTCGGCCAGGACCGTGAGGGTGGTCTCGAACAGACCATCGGTGGCGAAGAAGGCGTCGGGCAACACGACCCGCCGCACGACCGAGCAGCTCACGTCACCCTCGTTCCATTGATCGCCCGACAACCCGGCGGCCATGGTGAGGTGGCCGGTGAGAATGGTGTGCAGACCGTTGATGCGCTCGCTGCTGCGGGTGTTCATCTTGTGCGGCATGGCCGATGAACCGACCTGACCCTCGCGGAAGCCCTCGGTGACCAACTCGTGGCCGACCATCAACCGAATGGACGTGGCCAGGCTGGCGGGGGCCGAAGCGGCCTGCACCAGGGCGGCCACCACGTCGAGATCGAGCGACCGCGGATACACCTGTCCGACGCTGTCGAGCACCCGGGAGAAGCCGAGGTGGTCGGCCACACGGGACTCGAGGGCCAGGACGCGGTCCTCATCGCCCTCGAAGAGGTCGAGCATGTCCTGTTGGGTGCCGACCGGGCCCTTGATGCCCCGCAGCGGATACCGCTCGATGAGGTCGATGAGTCGCTCGGTGGCGAGCAGCAGCTCTTCGGCAGTGTTGGCGAACCGCTTGCCCAGGGTGGTGACCTGGGCGGCCACGTTGTGAGATCGACCGGTGAGTGGCTGTTGGGCGTGGTCGACCGCCAGCTGGGCCAGCCGAGCCAAGGTGGCCACCGCCCGATCACGGATCAACTCGAGCGATGACCGCACCTGGAGCTGTTCGACGTTCTCGGTGAGATCGCGCGATGTCATGCCCTTGTGCACGTGTTCGAACCCGGCCAGGGCACTGAACTCCTCGATCCGGGCCTTCACGTCGTGGCGGGTGCGCTCCTCACGGCGCCGAATGCTGTCGAGGTCGACCTGGTCGATCACTGCTTCGTACGCCGCCACGACCCCGTCGGGCACCGACACGCCGAGCTCGACCTGGGCCTGCAACACCGCCAGCCACAGTCGCCGTTCCATGACGATCTTGCCCTCGGCCGACCACCGATCGACCATGGCTGCGCTCGCGTAGCGGTCGGCCAGCACGTTGGTGATCACGACCGGCCACCGAACCCGGAGCCGTGGTTCCTCAAGGAGGACCCCACCCGAGCCGATGGAATGCACTGATGGGACTTCTGCACCGAACCAACGAATCCGAGCTCAGTGGCCGCTGCGCCCAGCACCGGTTCCTGCCTGCTCGTGGTGTGTGTCCCCGATGCGGGCATGAATACTGCGCCGAGTGCTTGGCCTACCCACGCGGACGAGACCGCAAACCGATGTGTGTCGGTTGCGCGGCCAAGGTCCTGGGATTTCACCGCAACGGGCGATCGCGGGCCAGGCTCAACATCTTCACGAGGCGGCGTCGCTTCAAGAGCCACGAACGCCAGGAATCCGAGCGCATCGACGGCTGACCGTCGCGCCGGCGCGGTCACCGAGCACCGCCTCCCATCTCGATCCGCTTGGCTTCGAGTTTGGCGGCCATGTAGCTGTCGGTGATGGCGATCATCTGCACCACGAGCAACGCCGCGTTCTGTGATCCGTCGACGGCCACCGTGGCGACAGGAATACCCTTGGGCATCTGCACGGTGCTGTAGAGCGCATCAACACCGTTGAGCGCGCCACCCGACAGCGGAACGCCGACCACTGGCAGGGTGGTGTTGGCGGCCACCGCTCCGGCCAGGTGGGCAGCCATGCCGGCACCACAGATGAAGGCCACGTATCCCTCGGCACGCGCCGAACGGGCCAGCGCGACGACCTCGTCGGGGTTCCGGTGCGCCGACAACACCCTCACATCGGCCTCGATGCCGAACTCGGCGAGGGTCTCGCCGGCCTTGGCCATCTTCTCGGTGTCGCTCTGAGAGCCCATCAGTACGGCGACCTTCATGGTGTGTTTCCTCCTGTCACAGCCCCGAGGGCGATGTCGTTTCGATAGAGCATGCCCGGCCAGTTGATGGCGTCGACCCCCGCGTAGGCCCGGGCCCGGGCGTCGGCCAGCGTCGGGCCACGACCGCAGATGTCGAGCACACGACCGCCTGCGGTGACGAGCCCGGCGGCACCGTCGGTATTGACACCGGCGCAGTACACGCTGACTCCATCGAGCGCCTCGGCCGACGCGATCCCGGTGATGGTGTCGCCGGTGCGAGGTGACCGGGGATAGTTCTCGGCCGCCGCCACCACGGTCACCACGGCGTCGGTGGAGAAGACCGGCTCGGTGTCGAGAGCGCCGCGCGCCGCGGCGCCGAGGAGGTCGACCAGATCGGAGTCGATCCGGGGGAGCACGACCTGGGCTTCGGGATCGCCGAACCGCACGTTGTACTCCAGCATCTTCGGACCATCGGGGGTCATCATCAGTCCCGCGTACAACACCCCGCGGTAGTTGATATCTCGCGCCTGAAGGGCCGCCAAGGTGGGCATGACGGCCTCGTCCATGATCTTGGACACCAGATCGTCTCCGGCCAGCGGCACCGGCGAATAGGCGCCCATGCCGCCCGTGTTGGGCCCCGAATCACCATCGCCGACCCGCTTGAAGTCCTGGGCGGGAGCGAGCGCCACCGCTCGGGTGCCGTCACAGATGGCCAACACCGACAGTTCGGGACCGGTGAGCCCTTCTTCGATGACGATGGTGCGGCCCGCATCACCGAAGGCCGCACCCGACAGGTAGTCGCGTACGGCCGCCTCCGCTTCGGTGCGGGATTCTGTGACCAGCACCCCCTTGCCGGCGGCCAACCCGTCGGTCTTGATGACGAACAGGTCGCCCATCGAGTCGAGGAACGCCATCGCCGGCGCCTCGTCGTCGAACGTGCCGTGGCGAGCCGTCGGCACCTCCGCCTCCACAAGCACGTCCTTCATCCAGGTCTTCGACCCCTCGAGCTGGGCACCGTCGGCACCCGGGCCGAACACCTCGGCCCCCCGAGCCCGCAGCCGATCGGCCAGTCCGTCGACGAGGGGCGCCTCGGGACCGATCACGAACAGGTCGGCGTCGACCTCTTCGGCCGGCTGATCGGTGTGCCCGGCGATACCGGGATTGCCGGGTGTGACCACCACATCGGCCGACCGGCCCAGCACATCAGCCAGGGCGTGCTCACGCCCGCCGGAACCGACGACGCAGACCCGGGTCATGTCGAATAGTGGAGAAACTGCCGCCGGCCGGGGCCCACACCCACCAGGCTGACGGGCACACCGACCTGTTGCTGGAGGAAGTCGACGTAGTCGCGCGCCTCATCAGGGAGCTCGTGGGGTTCGGTGATCTCGGACAGATCGGTCTTCCAGCCCGGCAGCTCTTCGTACACCGGGGTGACCGCGTGCAGCACCGACTGGTGGTAGGGCAGCTGGTCGAGTCGTTGACCCTCGTGTTCGTATCCGACACAGACCTTGATGGTGTCGAGACCGTCGAGCACATCGAGTTTGGTGAGTGCGATGTCGGTGAGGGAGTTGATGCGGGCGGCGTGGCGCAACATGACCGAATCGAACCAGCCGCAACGGCGGCGACGACCGGTGTTGGTGCCGTATTCATGGCCCACGTCGACGAGATGGTCGCCGATCTCATCGTGCAGTTCGGTGGGAAACGGACCCGAGCCGACCCGGCTGACATACGCCTTGGCGATACCCATCACCCGATCGATGTGGCGAGGCCCGATGCCGGCACCGGTGCACGCACCACCCGCCACCGGGTTCGACGAGGTGACGAACGGATAGGTGCCGTGGTCGAGGTCGAGGAACGTGGCCTGGGCTCCTTCGAGCAGCACGTGCTGGCCGCCCTCGAGCGCATCGTGAACGGCACCCACGGTGTCGGCGATGTGCCCTTCGATGCGGGGCCGGAACTCGTCGAGGTACTGGTCGGCAATGGCGTCGGCGTCGACCGGGAGACGGTTGTACACCTTGGCCAACACCACGTTGGTCTGGCGCAACACCCCGTCGAGTTTCTCGCGGAAGATCTTGGGGTCGAGCAGATCCTGCACCCGGATGCCGACACGCATCGACCGGTCGGCGTAGGCCGGCCCGATGCCCCGTTTGGTGGTGCCCAGCTTGTTCTTGCCGAGGTGGCGTTCGTGGAGGGCGTCGAGTTGTTGGTGATAAGGGAAGATGAGGTGGGCGTTGCCCGACAGCAGCAGCCGACTGGTGTCGATGCCCTTCCCCGCCAGCATGTCGAGCTCGGTGATGAGGGCCTCGGGGTCGACCACGACACCGTTGCCGATCACCGGGGTGATGTGGTCGTACAGGATTCCGCTGGGCACCAGTTGGAGGGCGAAGCTCTCACCATCGACGACGATGGTGTGCCCCGCGTTGTGGCCGCCCTGATAGCGGACGACCATCGACATCTCTTTGGCGACGAGGTCGGTGAACTTGCCCTTCCCCTCGTCGCCCCACTGGGTGCCGACGACGACGGTCGCAGGCACGGTTGTCTCCTCGATGCTCGGGGCCCGTTACGGTCCGACCCTACCCGGTCCGACCAGGGGCCACGTACCCGGATTCAGTGCGGGGGTCGAGTCGGCCCCGGCTCGTGGTGTCGGTGGTTGGTGATCAGCCGGTGAAGTCCGGCTCACCACCGACGGCGGTGGCCACACCGGCCTCTTCGACCGCGCCCAGAACCTGGGTCTCGGGTTCATCGGTACCGGTGGGGCCCACGCTGGTGGGAGGCGCCGGTGGGCTGGTGGGTGGCGGATCGGTCGGCGGGGGCGCCGGCGGATCGGTGGGGGGCGGTGCCGGCGGATCGGTGGTGGGGGGCGGCGCCTCGGTGGAGGTGGAGACGATGGTGGTGGTGGTGGTGGTGGGAGTGAGCGTGGTGGTGGTCGGCGGAGGTGGGGTCACGTCGGTGAGACCCAGACACACCGGTTCGACCGAGTTGGGCACTCCATTGGTGAGAAAACCGTGGCGGGCGGTCAACTGGGTGGCGTCGGCGGCCAGGGTGATGGTGCCGAGACCCCCGGACCAGAAGGCCTCGGTCACTCCGTCGGGGACATCGCCGGTGGTGCCGGTGGTGGCCAGCACGCCTCCACCGCCGATGAACTCGGCGAACCAGACCTCGTTCGCCTGGAAGACCGTCTCGCGGCCGACATAACCGTCGTAGGCCACCGCCGACACCTCGTAGGTGCCGGCCGGAATGGTCTGGGGCAGCCCGTAGGTGCGCGAGGTCACCCAGCCGGGCAGGTTGGTATTCGAATAGAGCCGGTTGCCGGTGCCGCCGAACAGGCTGCTACCGGTCTGGATCACGTAGTCGCCCGAACACGACTGGGACGGCCCACTCTGGGCCGCCAACGTGTTGGACACGGCGACAGACCCGGCCATACCCAACAGCAGGGCCAATAGGGCGAACAAGATCCGTCGATGCATGGTGCCGAGCAGAGCTCGCAACATCTGCGCTTACCTCCAACGCCGAGGCCGGGGTGCCCCGCTCTCGCGATGGTACTGCGCGCGCCCCGGCGTCGTCATTTTCGACAACCCGGGACCCGGCCCTCACTTCAGGGCAATCTCACCACCGACGGCGTCGACCACCACCGTGGAACCTTCCACCACGGTGCCGTCGAGCAACGCCACTGCGAGCCGATCGCCGATCTCACGCTGGATCACCCGCTTGAGGGGTCGAGCCCCGAAGGCCGGGTCGTACCCCTGCTCGGTGAGCAGTGCCCTGGCGTCGTCGGTGACCTCGAGGCTGATGCGCCGTTCGTTCAACCGACGCCGCATCACGTCGAGTTGGATGTCGACGATGTGATCGAGATCGCCGCGTTCGAGGGCACGGAAGCGCACGATGTCGTCGACCCGGTTGATGAACTCCGGGCGGAAGAAGTCCGACGGTTCACCCCGGAGGTTCGACGTCATGATCAAGATCACGTTGCTGAAGTCGACCGTGCGACCCTGCCCATCGGTGAGCCGGCCGTCGTCGAGCAGCTGGAGCAGCACACCGAACACGTCGGCGTGGGCCTTCTCCACCTCGTCGAGCAGCACCACCGCGTACGGGCGACGGCGCACCGCCTCGGTGAGCTGGCCGCCCTCGTCGTGGCCGACGTAGCCGGGCGGGGCACCGATGAGCCGACTCACGGAGTGTTTCTCCATGTACTCGGACATGTCGATACGCACCATGGATCGTTCGTCGTCGAACAAGAACTCGGCCAACGATCGGGCCAGTTCGGTCTTGCCCACACCCGTGGGGCCGAGGAACAAGAAGCTGCCGATGGGCCGGTGGGGGTCCGACAGGCCGGCGCGGCTGCGACGGATGGCGTTGGCCACCGCCACGACAGCCTCGTCCTGGCCGATGACTCGTTCGTGGAGGACATCCTCGAGACGGATGAGCTTCTGGACCTCACCCTCCATCAGGCGAGAAACAGGAACGCCGGTCCAGGCGCTGACGACCTCAGCCACGTCGGACTCGTCGACCTCTTCCTTCAACATCTTGTCGCCGTCTTGGAGTTCGGCCAGCCGGGCGGTGGCCTCTTCGATCTGGTTTTCGAGATCGGGGATTCGACCGAACCGGATCTCGGCCGCCTTCTCGAGGTCGAGTTCGCGCTCGACGTCGGCCCGCAACGTCTCCAGCTCTTCCTTGCGCTCGCGGATCCCGGCGATGGCCTCTTTTTCGTTGTTCCAGTGCACGAGCATGCCCGACAGCGTTTCCTGCAGATCGGCCAGCTCGGCTTCGAGGTCGGCCAGGCGTTCGGCGCTGGCGGCGTCGGACTCCTTGGCCAGGGCGACCTGCTCGATCTCGAGTTGGCGGATGCGGCGTTCGACCACGTCGATCTCGGTGGGAAGCGAATCGATTTCGATACGCAGCTTGCTCGCGGCCTCGTCGACCAGGTCGATGGCCTTGTCGGGCAGGAAGCGACCGGTCAGGTAGCGGTCCGACATCATGGCGGCGGCCACGAGGGCGGCGTCCTGGATGCGCACGCCGTGATGGACCTCGTAGCGCTCCTTGAGCCCGCGCAGAATGGCCACCGAGTCCTCGACGCTCGGTTCTTCGACCATGACCTGCTGGAACCGTCGTTCGAGGGCGGCGTCCTTTTCGATGTAGGTGCGGTACTCGTCGAGGGTGGTGGCTCCGATCATGCGCAGCTCGCCGCGGGCCAACATGGGTTTCAACATGTTGGCCGCGTCCATGGCGCCATCTCCGGTGCCGCCGGCGCCCACCACCGTGTGCATCTCGTCGATGAACGTGACCACCTCGCCGTCGGCGTCGGTGATCTCCTTCAGGACAGCCTGCAGTCGCTCCTCGAACTCGCCGCGGTACTTGGCACCGGCCACCATCGCTCCCACATCGAGACCGATGAGCCGTTTGTTCTTGAGTGACTCGGGGACGTCGCCCTCGACGATACGCAGCGCCAGCCCCTCGACGATGGCCGTTTTGCCCACGCCGGGTTCACCGATCAACACCGGGTTGTTCTTGGTGCGCCGACTCAGGACCTGAATGACCCGCCGGATCTCGCTGTCTCGGCCGATGACCGGATCGATGCGGTTGGCCCGGGCATCGGCGGTGAGGTCACGCCCGTACTGTTCGAGCGCCTGGTACTGACCTTCCGGTGTCTGCGACGTGACCCGATGCGAACCGCGCACGTCGCGCAACGCCCCGAGCAAGGTTTCGCGGTCGACGCCGATGCGATCGGCGAGCACCAACAGCAGGTGTTCGGTGGACAGATACTCGTCGTGCAGGTCCTCGCGCGCTTGGTCGGCTCGATCGAGCAGCTCGGTGAACGAACGAGACACCCGGGCTTCGCTCCCGTAGGCGGTGGGCAGGGCCGACAGCGATTCCTCGACCCGGTTGCGGAGGGCCACCGGGTCCTGACCCAGGGCATGGAGGATGGGCAACACCACTCCCTCGGCCTGGCCGAGCAGGGCCACCAGCAAGTGGTCGGGGGTGATCTCGGGATGGTTGGCCCGGCGGGCTGCAACGCTTGCCTGGGAGACCGCTTCTTGGGTCTTGAGTGTCCACCGGTTGGGATCCATGCCCCTCCTGTCTCGATTGGTGGCGACCGTCCAGAGTGGCCGATCGTGCCGACAATAGCTGGCTTCCCACGCGCTCTACCCAGGAAACCTGAGTGTGAGTATATCAAGTTTGCCGCCCGAGGTCCACGGATCCGGCAGAAAAGAAAAGACGGGCAAAACCTGCGGAAAACCCTGGGGACAACCACCAAGGTGGGGAAAAGTCTGGGGAAAGGTGGGGGTGATGGTGGAAAACGGGCCCGTTGGGCACCGTGGGGCTGCTGTTGCCAATGAGCCCAGTGCGGCGCAGGTGTTTGATCAGACGGTGCGTACGGCCAACGACACGGCGAAGTCGCCGGCATCGTCGGTCCACCACTCACGCAGGTCGAGGCCGGCCGCGGCGAACTCGACGGCCAGGCCCGCGCGCCGGAACTTGGCGCTGATCTCGGTCCGCATCAACTCGCCGGCCGCGAACGAGACATCGATCCCCAACGCGTCGACGTGCACCGTCTGATCACAACTCGAGCGCAACAACATCTCGATGTACTCACCGGTGGAGTCGAAACGAGCAACGTGGCTGAACGCGGCCAGGTCGAAGTCGGCTCCCAGCTCGCGGTTGATCACCGTCAGCACGTTCTTGTTGAAGGCCGCGGTGACACCGGTGGGATCGTCGTAGGCCAACTCCAACCGGGCCGGGTCCTTCACCAGGTCGCTGCCCAACAGCAGGGCATCACCGGGGTTCATCCCCGCCACCAACCGACTGAGGAAGGCGGCCCGGGCCTCGGGGTCGAAGTTGCCGATGGTGCTCCCCAGGAAGGCGATGAGACGACGGCCCACCTGCGGGATGTCGGACAGGTGGTGGTCGAAGTCGCCCACCACACCATGGATACCCAACCCCGGGTACTCGACACACAGGGCCGCCGCGGCATCGCGCAGCGTGGCCTCGCTGACGTCGAACGGGACGTACCGCACCAACGTGCCGGCGTCGCGCATGGCATCGAGCAACACCCGACTCTTGTCGCTGGTGCCCGAACCCAGCTCGACCAGCGTGTCGGCCCCCGAAGCGGCGACGATGGCCGCCGCCCGGTTGGTGAGAATCTCCCGCTCGGCTTCGGTCGGGTAGTACTCGGGAAGCCGGGTGATCTGGTCGAACAGCTCACTGCCCCGCTTGTCGTAGAACCACTTCGGCGGCAGCTCCTTGGGTGTCGCCGTGAGCCCGCGCAGCACATCGGCCCGCAGGGCCGGGCCCCACTCACCTTCGTCGAGGTGGACATCGAACACGGGGGGAGGCGACTCGGGGGTGCTCATCGATCGGCCGCCAGGCGCACACCGCTGAAGGCCCATCGAGCCGGCGGCGGGAAGAAGTTGCGGTAAGTCGTTCGTAGGTGACCGGGCGGAGTGGCGCAGCTGCCGCCCCGCAGCACCATCTGGTTGACCATGAACTTGCCGTTGTACTCACCCACGGCCCCGGGCGCGGGCGAGAACCCGGGGTAGGCGGGGTAGGGGCTCGAGGTCCATTCCCAGACGTCACCGAACAACTGGCGGGGCCGGCGGCGGTCGACCGACGAGATCGGGGCCGGGGCCGGATGCCAGCGACCCTGCGCCATCAGATTGGCGTCGGACGGACTGGCCGATCGGCTGGCCGCGGTCTCCCATTCGGCCTCGGTGGGCAGGCGAGCTCCAGCCCATCGGGCGAAGGCGTCGGCTTCGTAGTAGCTCACGTGACACACCGGTTCGGCCGGATCAACCGGACGGAAACCGGTGAGGGTGTGGTGCCACCAACCATCGTCGTGCTGTTCCCAATAGAGCGGCGCCGACCACCGCTGGCCCACGATGGTCGCCCATCCGTCGGACAACCAGACCGCCGGGTCGTGGTAGCCGCCGTCGGTGATGAACTCGAGCCACTCTCCGTTGGTGACGAGGCGGTCGGCCATCACGAACGGGGCGACGTACGCCTGATGGGCAGGAGTCTCGTTGTCGAAGGAGAAGGAACCCGACTCCGCATCACAGCCGAGCGACACCACACCACCGTCGAAGCCGATCCACCCCACATCGGCCACCGGATCACTCGGTTGTTCGACGTGGGGTTGATAGGCCGGGTGCAGGATCGACCGAGAGAACACGTGCTTGATGTCCATCAGCAACAGCTCTTGATGCTGCTGTTCGTGGTGCAGCCCCAACTCGAGCAGGTCGGCCCGGGCCGGGTGCTCCAGGTGCCCCTCGTTGATCATGGCCACCATGGCCTCGTCGACGTGGGCCCGATAGTCGGCCACCTCGTCACACGATGGCCGCGTCACCACTCCCCGCTCGGCGCGGGCATGCCGGGCGCCGACGGCTTCGTAGTAGCTGTTGAACAAGAAACCGAAGGCCGGATGGAACACCTCGTAGCCATCGCGGTCGGGCAGCAGGAAGGTCTCGAAGAACCAGGTGGTGTGGGCTCGGTGCCATTTGGTCGGACTGACATCGTCCATCGACTGCGCACACTGGTCTTCCGGCGACAGTGGCCGGGCCAGCTGCTCGGTGACATCTCGGACCTGTCGATATCGCTCCGCGGTGCCGACCGGGGCCACCGCGTTGGGGATGTGGGTGGATGACATGCTGTAGGTACAACCGCCCCGCGTCCCGATGTGTTCCGGCCGGCCCGAACGTCAGCGCCGGGGTCGCTTGTAGACCGTGATGCTCTGCTTCACCGGCACCAGATCGCGGCGATACTTGCGATGGGTGGCTTCGACCGCATCGGCAGCGTCGGCCTCCACGGCCATGAGCTCGGCCCGCAGGGCCTCGTTCTCGGCCTCGAGCTCGAGCACCCGTTTCACCCCGGCCAGGTTGAGTCCCTGGTTGGTGAGGTCCTGGATCCGGCGGAGTCGGTCGATGTCGACCTCGCTGTACCGGCGGCTCCCACCCTGGGTGCGGGCCGGGTCGACCAGCCCCTTGCGTTCGTAGATACGAAGGGTCTGCGGGTGCACACCAGCCAGCTCGGCGGCGACGGAGATGACGTAGACGGCTCGGTCGGGTCCTATCGATGCCACGCGATCACCTCCACGGCCATTGTCTCACGCCGCTGGGTTGGAATCGTGTCGATCACGTGACCCCCAGGTGGCGCCGAGGGCTGCCGTCGCCGGCGGCGGCCAGAGCCTCGACCGCTTCGCGTTCGCGGTCGCTCAGTTCGGTGGGGACCTGGACCTCGACGGTGACCAGGAGGTCGCCGGTCTTGCCGGCATGGACACCGCGGCCCTTGACCCGGAAGGTCTTGCCGCTGGGGGTGCCGGCCGGGATGCGCAGGGTGACCGACCCGTCGAGCAAGGTGGGCACGGTGATCTCGGCGCCCAGGGCTGCCTCGGAGAACGTGACCGGTGCGGTGAGCGTGAGGTGGTTTCCCTTGCGTCCGAACAGCTCGTGGGGATCGACGATGACCCGCACGTAGAGGTCGCCGGCCGGGCCTCCGTTGCGCCCCGGTGTTCCTTTGCCCTTCAGTCGGATCTTCTTGCCCGTGTCGACCCCGGGTGGGATCCGAACCTTGACCGCCCGGGGACGGCGCTCGACACCACTGCCTCGGCAGGTGCCACAAGGATCGGTGATGACCGATCCGGCCCCGCCACAGTCGGGACACGGGCGGCTGAACGAGAACGGGCCCTGGTTGTCGTCGATGGCGCCCCGCCCCGCGCAGGTGGCGCAACGGGTCGGGCTGGTGCCCGGACGCGAGCCGGTGCCCTTGCACGTCTCACAGGCGGCGTCGCTGGTGAGGTGCACCGTGGTGGTGACCCCCTGCACGGCATCGAGAAACGACAGGTGCAGCTCGGCTTCGAGATCGTGACCGACCTGGGGACCCTGGCCCCCGCCGCGGCCGCCACCACCGAACAGGTTGCCGAAGATGTCGCCCAGCCCGCCCATACCACCCACGTCGAAGGGCACACCGCCGGCGCCACCCGGGCCCGGTCCACCGAAGCCGCCGGCCATGGGACCCAGTCGGCGGGCTTCGTCGTACTGCTCGCGTTTGTCCTCGTCGCCAATCACGTCGTAGGCCGCGGACACGTCCTTGAAGCGGGCCTCGGCCTTGGCGTCATCGGGGTTGGCGTCGGGGTGGAACTGGCGGGCGAGCTTCCGGTACTGCTTGGTGATCTCCTTGGACGAGGCGTTCTCGGAGACCCCGAGCACGTCGTAGTAGTCCTTCTCCATCCATTCCCTGGGGATGTCCATGGGTCTCGCCTCCTCTCTCTCGGCGCGTTGTTGATGGGTGATGGGGTCGGGTCAGCCCCGGACCTTGACCATGGCGGCCCGCAGGACCCGGCCGTTGAGCACATACCCGCTGCGCAGGATCTCGGTGACCACCTGTTGGTCGGGATCACCTTCCTCACGCAGCACGGCCTCGTGGACCAGGGGGTCGAACGGGGCATCGATCTCGTCGACGATGGCGAGACCCTCGTTGCCGAGGAAGTCGCGGAACATGTCGCGGATGGGCACCACGTCGTCGGCTCCCTGCTGGGCCGCGCTGTCGCAGGCATCGAGCACCGGCAACAGCCGCTCCAGCAAACCCGCCCCGGCCTGACCGGCCATCTCGGCATGGCGTTTGTCGGTTTGTTTGCGGAAGTTGGCGAACTCGGCGGCCAGTCGACGAGCCTCGTCGAGGTGTTGATCGCGCTCGGCGCTGAGTCGTTCGACATCACCGATGAGTCGCTCGAGCTCGGCCTCCATGGACTCGGGGGCCATCACCACCGCGTCGGTGGGGTCGGGATCAGTGTCGATCTCGGCGTCGCCGAGCTGGGTGGGATCGGGGGTCGGCTCGGGCGTGGGCTCGTCGATGGCGCCGTCGTCGTCGACGTCGGCGGTCACGACTGATCCTCGTCCTCGACGATCTCGGCGTCGACCACATCGTCGTCGTCGGCCGGCTCCTCGGCACCACCACCGGCTTCGGCCGACGATTCGGCCGAGGCCTGCTCGTACAGCTTCTGGCTGAACTCCTGGCTGGCCGTCATGAGGCCTTCGTTGGCGTCTTTGATCTTCTCGAGATCGTCGCCGCCCAGGGCCTCCTTCAGCTCGGCCAGCTTGGCCTCGATATCGGACTTCTCGGCGTCGTCGAGCTTGTCGCCCTGCTCGCGCAGCACCTTCTCGGTCGAGTACACGAGCGTGTCGGCGTTGTTGCGAACCTCTGCCTCTTCACGCCGCTGGGCGTCTTCTTCGGCATGGGACTCGGCGTCGCGCACCATCTGGTCGATGGCGTCGGAGTCGAGTGAGGACTGGCCGGTGATGGTCATCGACTGTTCCTTGTCGGTGGCCCGGTCCTTGGCCGACACGTGCACGATGCCGTTGGCATCGATGTCGAACGTGACCTCGATCTGCGGAACACCGCGCGGGGCGGGAGGCAGATCGACCAGCTGGAACTTTCCGAGGGTCTTGTTGTACTGCGCCATCTCGCGTTCACCCTGGAGCACGTGGATCTCGACCGACGGCTGGTTGTCCTCGGCCGTGGTGAAGGTCTCGGTGCGGCGGGTGGGAATGGTGGTGTTTCGTTCGATGAGCCGGGTCATCACCTGGCCCTTGGTCTCGATACCGAGCGACAGCGGGGTGACATCGAGCAGGAGCACGTCGGTGACCTCACCCTTGAGCACACCGGCCTGGACCGATGCACCGATGGCGACCACCTCGTCGGGGTTGACCGTCTTGTTGGGCTCCTTGCCGGTGAGCTCGGAGACCAGCGAGGCCACGGCGGGCATACGGGTCGAACCACCCACCAAGATGACATGGTCGACCTCACCCTTGGTGAGGCCGGCGTCGCTGATGGCCTGCTCGAAGGGGCCTTTGCATCGACCCAGCAGATCAGCGGTGAGCTCTTCGAACTTGGCCCGGCTGAGCGAGTAGTCGAGGTGGAGCGGGCCGGCGTCGGTGGCCGTGATGAACGGCAGGTTGATCTGGGCCTGCTGCACCTGGGACAACTCGATCTTGGCCTTCTCGGCTGCTTCCTTGAGCCGCTGCAGCGCCATGTTGTCGGCGCCGAGGTCGACGCCGTGGTCGTTCTTGAACGAGTCGACCAACCAGGCGATCACCTCGTCGTCCCAGTCGTCACCACCGAGCTTGGTGTCGCCGTGGGTGGACTTCACCTCGAACACACCATCGCCGATCTCGAGGACCGACACGTCGAAGGTGCCGCCACCGAGGTCGAACACCAGAATGGTCTGGTCCTCGTCTTCCTTCTCGAGGCCGTAGGCCAACGCCGCCGCGGTGGGTTCGTTGATGATGCGCAGCACCTCGAGCCCGGCGATCTGGCCCGCTTCCTGGGTGGCCGTGCGTTGGGCGTCGTCGAAGTAGGCGGGCACGGTGATGACGGCCTGGGTGACGGTGTCGCCCAGGTAGGCCTCGGCGTCACGCTTGAGCTTCTGGAGCGTGCGGGCCGAGATCTCCTGCGACGTGTACTTCTTGCCGTCGATGTCGACCGACCAGGTGGTGCCCATGTGGCGCTTCACCGACCGGATGGTGCGATCGGGGTTGGTGATGGCCTGTCGTTTGGCCACCTCCCCGACGAGCACCTCGCCGTCCTTGCTGAACGCAACAACCGATGGGGTGGTGCGCGATCCTTCGGCGTTGGGGACCACCACGGGGTCGCCACCTTGAAGAACCGAAACAACCGAGTTCGTGGTACCGAGGTCGATACCGACAGCCTTGGGCATGAAACCTGCTCCTGGAGAGTACGGGGGTGGATTCGTAGGCCAGGCTAGGGAACCCAGACGGCATCACCGACTTTCCTACGTGATAAACAAGGATAAAACCTGAGTGCGTGATTGACAACTTCCTCCGCCGGATTCATCTTGGTTCCCGGGTGCCCCACCCCCGGGCCGGCTTGGTACCGTCGCAGCCATGTCGACGCTGATCCTTCTCCGCCATGGCCAGAGTGAGTGGAACAAGTCGAACCAGTTCACCGGCTGGTACGACGTGGAGCTCACCGAGCAGGGTCGGGCCGAGGCACTCGACAGCGCCCGAGTCCTCGATGCTGCCGGCATCACCCCTGACGTCGTCCACACATCGCTGCAGAAGCGGGCCATCATCACGGCCAACCTCTGTCTCGAAGCCATGGACCGGATCTGGATTCCGGTCCGGCGCAGCTGGCGGCTCAACGAGCGCCACTACGGCGACCTCACCGGGCTCGACAAGGCCGAGACCCTGGCCCGCCACGGCGAGGAACAGCTCAATGCCTGGCGCCGCGGCTACCACACACCGCCGCCCGACATCACCGACGACAACCCCTACAACCCCAACGTGACACCGGCCTACGCCACGCTGCCGGCCGAACTGCTACCCCGGGCCGAATGCCTGGCCGACGTGGTCGAGCGCATGCTCCCCTACTGGTACGACGCCGTCATCCCCGACCTGGCCGCCGGCCGGACGGTGTTGGTGGCGGCCCACGGCAACTCACTGCGAGGCCTGGCCAAACACCTCGACAACATCAGCGACGACGACATCGCGGCGCTCAACATCCCCACCGGCATGCCCATCCGCTACGAGCTCGGCGCCGATTTCACCCCCGTCACCGAGATGCCCACACTGGCGCGCGCCCTCGATCCCGAGGCCGCGGCTGCGGCCGCCGAAGCCGTGGCCAACCAGGCCAAGGGCTGAATCACCGCCGGCCATCATTTCCAGCCCGATAACAGGCGGTTAGCACGGCTACGGCACACTGCGAACACGCACCCAGACGTATGGGTGTGGCGTTCGTGGTGGGAACCACACGCGGATCGACCATGGTTCAGGGCGGAGCCTGGGCCATGGTCGACCCGCCACAATCTGTGATCGGGCCCGCAGACCAGCGGGAGTAGCGGGCCCAATCTCAGAAACTCTGCCCGGCGGCCGTTCCTATTGGTCCGACCGACCACCTTCGCGACAAAGTGGCGCGGTGAGCAGCACCACCACAACCGGCCGACGGCCGGGCCTCGTCGCAGAACCGTCCGGGAGCGGGCCATGAGAGGACTGGCGTGGTTGGTGGTGGCGGCCGCCAGCGCGGTGTCGGGCGGATTCTCCATCCCCATCGGTTTTGCTCTCGGCCTGCCGGTCCTCGAGGTGTACATCGCCGCCACCCTCGGGTCGATCGTCAGCCTCACGATCTTCTTGATGGCCGGAGACCGCATTCGATCCAAACTCGCCGGCGGCACCGAGGCGACCCCACCGGACCCCAACTCGCGTGTTCGACGTCTGGTCGACCGGTACGGGGCTCGTGGTCTGGGCCTGATCGGTCCCATCTTCCCCGGCGTCACCGCCTCGGTCGTGCTCGGTCTGACGCTGGGCCTCGGCAAGGGGGAGCTGGCCCGGTGGCTCTCGCTCGGCACGGCGATCATGTTCGCCCTCTACTGCGGCGGCCTGTGGCTGCTCATCACCGCCATCGGCGTCGAGTGACCGCCACACGCGGGAGACCCCGGCCCGCCAGGCCGGGGTCTCCATTTCGGGAATCGCCTGGCTGGGAGGGTCAGGCGGTCCCGTGACTGGGCTGAAGAACCGGTGCCGGGCTCTTTTCCGCCGGCGCCACCGATTCTTCGTGCTCGCCGATGTCGATCGACATGGCGGCCGCCGGAGCGGGCAGGTGGTACCCGGGTGTGCCGTGTTCCATCACATCGAGGCCACCCATCTCCTCCTCCTCGCTGACCCGCAGGCCGATCGTGCTCTTGAGGCCGTAGAAGACCAGGCCCGACGTGGGAATCACCCAGGCCGCCACGATCACCACCATCAGGGCCTGCACGGCCAGCTGGTCGACGCCGCCGCCGTAGAACAAGCCGGCATTCTCGCGACCGAGGAACGCATCGTCGTAGCGGGCGAACAGACCAATGGCCAAGGTCCCCCACACGCCGCAGATGCCGTGGACCGAGATGGCACCAACCGGGTCGTCGATTCGGATCCGGTCGAAGAACAACACGGCACCGACCACGATGAGCCCACCGATGAATCCGGTCACGAGGGCGAACGCCGGGGTCATGGTGCCGGTACCGGCGGTGATGCTCACCAGACCGGCCAACACACCGTTGGCGATCATGGCCACATCGGGTTTGCCCGACTTCGACCAGATGGCGATGGTGGCACCAGCTGCGCCGGCGCACGCGGCCAACAGCGTGTTGACGGCCACGAAGGGCACGAAGTCGTCAGCCGCCAGTTCCGAACCGGCGTTGAACCCGAACCAACCGAACCACAGAATGAAGGCACCGATCACGGTGAACACGATGTTGTGCCCCGGTATGGCTCGGGGCCGACCGTCCCTCGCGTACTTGCCCAGTCGGGGTCCGAGTACCAGAGCACCCATCAGGGCCGCCCAACCGCCGGTCGAATGCACCACCGTGGAGCCGGCGAAGTCGCTGTACACCGCATCACCCACCGACAGCTGGGCGATCAGACCGCCACCCCAGGTCCAGTGGACCACGACCGGGTAGATGATGCCCGTCATGAGGGCGGCGAAGATCAGATACGACACGAACTTGGTGCGTTCGGCCATCGCCCCTGATGCGATGGTCACCGCGGTGGCGGCGAACACCACCTGGAAGAAGAACAAGGTGGCGTGGGTGAGGTTGCCCACGCCGCTGTTCTCGAACAAACCCGCTCCGTCGAGCAGGAAGAACTCGGTGCCGAACAGATCGTTCCCGCTGCCGAAGGCGAAGGCGTAACCCACCGCGAAGAACGCCAACACCCCGATCACCATGTCGGCCAGGTTCTTGGCCATGATGTTGGCCACGTTCTTCGACTGGGTGAGACCCGCCTCGACCAGACCGAAACCGGCCTGCATCAGGAATACCAACACACCGGCAATGAAGACCCAGAGGTTGTCGAGGACGACCTGGGTCGGGTCGGGGGCCTCGGCCTCCTGGGCGATGGCCGGCGACGCCAACAACACGACGATGCCTCCGGTCAGCACGCTGAGTACGGCGAGCTTGCGTTTCACGGGCTTCTCCTGATCGGGCGGTCGATCGACCGCAGGGGTGGACCGAACCGACGGTACGAGCACCCGATTTCGGCTCGATGAGCCTGGCGTTACGCCCGATCGACGGACCGCTGACAGCAATCTGACAACGGCGATGGGGCTGCATCCGCAGCCGTACACCCACCCGCACCACCAGACGGGGTCGGCGCCGACGCGGCGAGGTGGCGCCCTTGGCCCGAGGGTTCTTCGATCACCCGACACCGCCGCGGCGTCGAGCAGGTACCCGCGGCTGCGCCTCTTCGCGAGAGTGGTGGCGAGGTCCTACGCGGTCGCCGGGGTGCGATCACCCGAGACCGCCGCGGGCTCGAGCAGGTACCCGCGACTGCGCACCGTTCGGACCCGCAGTCCCACACTCGCCAGGCGGCGCCGGAGTCGGCTCATGCACGCGTCGAGCGCGTTTCGTGAACCGGCCGCGCCCAACAGGGGCGCCAGGGTGTCTCGGCCGACCACCCCCTGCCAACGGTCCAGCAAGGTGTCGAACAACACCACTTCGTTGGGTGACAACCCGACCGAAACCCCCCGGAACCGAACCACACCGGCATCGTCCATCGTGGGTCGAACGGCATCGGCGGCCCGAGCTCGAGCCAGCAGTCCCTCGACACGGACCCGCACATCACCCGGCGAAGCCGGTAACCGGATCCAGTCCTGGAGTCCGCTGTCGGGGTCAGGCGCCTCGGCGTCGGGTTCCACCATCAACAGACGGGGCACATGTTCGGCCCGGAGTTGCGTCAGCCGGGCGCCTTCGGCCGGCCACCGCACCAACACCACGTCGCCGACCTCACCGGCCCCGTCGCTCATTCCCTCACGGTAGAGATCGGCGGTTTCGGCCATGTTTCGGGCCCGTGAACGGCACGCCGGTGTGGCGGTTGCGGGTCAGGGTGCGCGCTCCGGGTACGATCGCTGGCGCCATGAACGCCAAATTCAAGCCCCACCACCTCGTCATCCTGCTGGGCCTCGGCATCGCCTTGTTCACGGTGGCCTCGGGCATCATCCCCAACTTCACCGAATTCCACGACGAGTCGTCCCAGACCCGCGAGGTGTTCGAGAACATCCCGGGGCCGGTCAAGGTCGCCTTCTACACGGTGATCCCCATCATGTTGGTGTACGGCGCGGTGCTGTTCAGCTACCGGGTCCGCAACTGGCAACGAGGCGCACCCGACAACCGCGCCACCACGTCGAAGAACATCAAACAGCGGCTGGGTGACTTCCGGGCGGGGGTCTACATGCAGACCCTGCTGCGCGAACCGGGTGCCGGAATCATGCACTCGATGATCTACTTCGGTTTCCTGGTGCTGCTCGGGGTCACCACCACCCTCGAGATCAACCATCAACTCCCCGACGATCTCAAGTTCCTCCACGGCGGCGTTTACAAGGGCTACACGCTGGTGGGCGACGTGGCCGGCATCATCTTCTTGGTCGGCATCGTCTGGGCCGGCATCCGGCGGTACGGACCGAGGGCCTGGCGCCCCTACCGCATCCGCATCAAGTCCAAACCCGAACACGCGGTCATCCTCGGGGTGTTCTTCATCATCGCGATCACCGGCTTCATGGCCGAGGGCTACCGCATCGCCCTCGAAGGTGAGCTGGCCGGCGGCACCCTTCCCGAGCACGAGAAATGGTCGATCGTGGGCTACCCGTTGGCCTTGGCCCTCGACGGCATGAACAACCTGTCGGGATGGCACCAGTTCTGGTGGATCGCCCACGTGGTGAGGTTCATCTCTTTCCTCATCATCTTGCCCACCACCATGTTGCGCCACATGTTCACGTCGCCGCTCAACATGTACCTGCGGGACAAGGACCGTCCCAAGGGCGCCATGAAGCCGATGCCCGACCTCATGGAGGCCGACCTCGAGACCTACGGGGCCAGCACCATCGAGGACTTCACCTGGAAGCAGCTGCTCGACACCGACTCCTGCACCATGTGCGGTCGCTGCACGTCGGTGTGCCCGGCCCACGCAACCGGCAAACCCCTCGATCCTCGCGAGATCGTGCTCAAGACGGGCGAGGTGATGGCCCGCACCGGTGACCCGATGGTGTCACCCCCCATCGGTCTCGACGGCGACATCACCGTGTCGGCCGACTCGATGTTCGAACGGGTCACCAGCGAAGAACTCTGGGCCTGCACCTCCTGCAAGGCGTGCGACGAGATCTGTCCGGTGAACATCGAGATCCTCGACAAGATCCTCGACATGCGCCGGTATCTGTCGTTGATGGAGAGCGACTTCCCGACCGAGCTGGGCAACGCGTACCGGTCCATGGAGAACACGGGCAACCCGTGGGGCATCTCCCAGAGCGAACGAGCCGACTGGGCCGACGATCTCGATGTCGAGATCATCGACGGCACCGCCCCGCTCGAAGCCGAGTACCTGTACTGGGTGGGCTGCGCGGGCAGCTTCGACGACAAGAACCGCAAGGTCACCCAGGCCATGGCGAAGCTGATGCAGCGGGCAGAGATCGACTACGCCATTCTCGGTCCCAGTGAGATGTGCACCGGCGACTCGGCTCGCCGCAGTGGCAACGAGTTCATCTTCCAGATGCTCGCCAACCAGAACATCGAGACCCTCAACGCCATGGGCACCAAGAAGATCATCACCCAGTGCCCCCACTGCTTCAACACCCTGGCCAACGAGTACCCCCAGCTCGGCGGACACTACGAGGTCGTCCACCACAGCCAGTTCCTCGAGTGGCTCATCGACTCCGGGAAACTCGATCTGGCCACGGCCCGACTCGACGAGCGGGTCGTGTACCACGACTCGTGTTACCTCGGTCGCCACAACGACGTGTACCTGGCTCCCCGACGGGTGATCGGCTCCCTCGGTGGTGTGCAGGTGGTCGAAGCCGAACGCAACGGCACCAAAGGTATGTGTTGTGGTGCCGGCGGGGCGCGGATGTGGATGGAGGAGAACGTCGGCAAGCAGATCAACGTGGATCGCAGCCAGGAGCTGCTGGCCACCGGTGCCAGCCGCATCGCCACTGCATGCCCGTTCTGCTACATCATGATGGACGACGGTGTGAAGGGTGAAGGGGTCGAGGACGACCAGGTCAAGGTGGGCGACATCGCCATGCACGTCCTCGACGCCATCGAAACCGGCGAGGCCGATTCGGCCGCGCTCGACGCCGACGTCACCACCTGACCGAGCGGCCCACCAACGGGCCGGCGAACTCGATGTCGGCCCTCACCTGAACCGGCGGTTCACGAACGGTCGCGTTCGGCCACCAACGCGCGGGCGAACTCGTAGAACTCGATGTCGGCGGCGTTGTCGCGCCGAATCCGCTCGATGAACGAGTCGGACAGCTGGGCCGGTTCGGTGACGTGCTGGGCGGGCACGTTGGGGCGCCGCCACCCGTAGCGTTGCACGATCTTGTCGACGAAGGCTTCGTGGTCCTCGGTGAACCCGATGGTCTCGATCGACGCCAGGTTCTCTTGGGCCCGTTTCATGAACACGTCGTCGATGTCGGCGTCGACCGCGTAGTGAGCCGCGCCCGAATCGGCGGACAGGCCGAACAGTTTGGTCATGTGGTTCTGATAGTGGGGCACGATCAGGGGATCGTCGTAGATCGCCTCGAAGGGTTTGCCCTGCCACAGACCGGGAACCTTCTGCCACTGCTGGAGAAACGACACGGTGCGGGCCACCGGTTCGCGCAGGATGGTGATCTTCTCGTACTCGAACGGCAACAGGTCGATGACAAAGTAGGGAAAGTGGCCGGTGACCACCTTGAGGTCGGTCCACCGCTGCTCGGGTATGTCCCAGAGGTAGTCGAGGTTGGTCACCGATTCGTGGGTCTCGGGGTTGTCCTCGGGCGCCGGATACACCTTGGCCGGCCCGAAATTCGCCTTGAGATGCCAGAGAAACGTGGTGCCACCGGTCCGCATCACGTGCAGGAAGAAGAAGCGGCGTTCGGCATCGGCCATGGCGGCAGGGTGGCACCGGCCCAGGACCCCCGCAATTCGGCGGCGTCGATTCGGGGCCACGGGTCAAGACCAGGGGGGTTGCGGCCGATTGACATACAGACCCATCGCAGGAGCCTTCCCGTGTCGAACAGTTCGAAGCACGATCTGAACATCCCCGCCGGCCGCCCCACCGGCCCGATCCTGGTGGTGGCCGACCACGATCCTGGCGTGTTGGTGCAGCGACTGCTCACCGACGCCGGCCACGAAACCCTGCGGGCATCCGACGTGGACGAGGCCATCGAACTGCTCGACAGTTCGCGGCCCGCCTGTTCGTGTGTCATCGCCGATCGCGACGGTCGTATCGCCGACGGAGTGATGTCGTTGCTCGACCGCACTCGGGCCTTCGGCCCGGTGTCGTTGGCCGAGGTCCCCTTCGTGGTGATGGGCACCCAGACCACCAAGCAGTTCCTGCTCTGGCAGAGCGGTGTCGACGGGTACATCCAGCGTCCCATCCATTCGCGCGACCTGCTCGAGGCCATTCATGCCGTTCTCACCCGCACCGACGAGGAACGTGCTCGACTGCGCCGGGAAATGATCGACGAACTGTCCCGAGTCAGCTTCTGAGTCTTCGCCACCGAGGGCTCCAAGGCAGCCGGTCCGTGGCAACGAGCAACGTTGAAGGCCGGCAACTGGGTCGCGCGTCGATGATGCGGCACACTGGACGACCGTACGAGTGCACCGACCCCGGCGCCCGTCCCACCCCGCCGCCGTGGAGCCCCTTGTGAAGTCTCCTCCAATCGCCATCACCGGCATGCACCGGTCCGGGACGTCCATGATCACCCGCGGCCTGCATGCGGCCGGATTGGCTCTGGGTGGAGAAGAAGCCCTCATCGATGCGGCCGACGACAACCCCGAGGGGTTTTGGGAGAACAAACACATCGTCGAGTGCAACGACGAGCTGCTCGAGCTGGCCGGCGGATCCTGGGACAACCCGCCCGAGCTACTGCCGGTGGCCGTCGACGATCCCCGCCTGGGCTCGGTGGCCGGGGCCGCAACCGACGCTCTGGCCGCCCTCCGCCAACACGACCATTGGGGATTCAAGGACCCGCGCACCTGCCTCACGGCACGGTACTGGCTCGACCTCGAGCCCGACCTCCGCTTCGTCGTCTGTGTTCGCCATCCGCTCGAGGTGGCGCTGTCGCTGAAGCGCCGGAACCAGAACTCGTACTCGTTGGGGCTGACCCTGTGGGAGCAGTACTACACCGCCGTGCTCGAGGCCGTTCCCGCCGAGCGACGGATCATCACCCACTACGACACCTACTTCATCGATCCCGACGGTGAGTTCGCCCGTCTGTGCGACTTCGCCGGCCTGGAACCGGGCGACGCACCGGTACGCACCGATCTCCGTCATCACACCATCGGCGCATCGCTGCCCGACGCGGGCGTGAGCAGCACCACCATTGCGCTGTACCGGGAGCTGTGCGACGAGGCCGGCCTGGCTCAACCGCCGGATCCGCCGGTGGACGAGGGTCGAGTCCACCGACTGATCCTCGATGGTGCGGTTGCCCAACGACACGCCGATCAACGCCAGGACGCCGTCGAGCGACTGGAAGCTCGCGAGCACGAGTTCCGCACCCAGATCGATCAGCTGCACCGAGACAAGGCCGCGCTCGAAACCGAGCTCCGCAACCGCTTGCGTCGGGTCGAAGCCCAGCTCGCGGCGACCAAGACCGCTGCCATCAACACCGACGACCTCCGAGCCGAGCTCACTGTGGTCCTCGCCGCTCTCGCCGACACCCGGGCCACCATGGCGTCGATGGACGCCGCGGTGCAGTCCACCGCCGGCCGAGTGGAGGTCGTGGTCAACAACACCAGACCGGGGCCAGGACGGCGGGTGCTGCGCCGGGGAATGCGGCTGCTCTACCGAGGAGGACGGCGCTACGGCTACCGGCCCGTTCGGATCGCCGCCCAACAGGGGAAACCGCGGGCCAAGTCAGCCGCTCGACGCCTGCCCGAGCCCGCTCAGGTCACCCTGCGGCGTGGTCGGCGGGTCCTTCACCGCGGCCGGCGCCGCCTGTCGGGGTCGGGTGGCGGGCCGGCCGACCAGCACCAGGCACCCATCGATCAGGCCGCACCCGACAATTGGCTACCGAACTACCAGGCGATGGTGGCATCGACGATCCCCGACGGCGCGGCGACACTGGTTGTCGACGGTGCCCGGGTCGGCATCACCGACGACGCAGGCCGATCGTTCCCCCCCGATCCGGCGACGGACGACCTGGGTTCGATCGCCGCGCTGGAGGTGGGGCGTCACGAGGGGTTCGGGTGGCTCGTGGTACCCGAACAGGCCCGAACCTGGCTGGCCGAACGCCCGGCTCTGCGTGAGCACCTGGCCGGCCACACCCGCATGGTGACCGATCGAGACGGTGCCGGCGTGATCTTCGACCTCGAGCAGCGACCAGCCGACGGCGCCCGCACCCTTCGAGCCGAGATCATCGAGCTCACCGCCGGACGGCACCGCGAGGCGTCGATCCTCGACTGGACCGACCTCGCCATCATCGACCAGCTCGACGATCTCACCGCGTTCACCGCGCCGGCCGGGGACACGTTGCCCTACTTCGACGACAGCGTCGACATCGTCATCGTTGATCGGAACCGCGATCGACGCGAAGCGGCCCGAGTGGCCGCCCTCGCCGTGGTGACCGTCGAGGTCGACGAGCAAACCGGTCAACCCGAGGTGCACACCATCGAGTCCCAGAGCGAGGCGGGTGCCACCACGCCGGGCCCATCGATCGTCATCCTGGCCGATGACCACGACGACGAGAGGTGGCGCCAGCGGATCGGTGAGGTCGCCGTCGAGGCCGGCGCCGAGGTGCGTTTCGGCGAGATCTCGGCCGCCACGCTCGATCCCACGCTCGACGATTTCGATGTCACGGTGTTGCTCGAAGGCGGCGTCGTTCCCCTGCCCGGCTCCATCTCCCGAGCCGCCACGGCGGCATGCGCCGGCGGAGGTCAGGTGGTGACCGGCAAGACCATCGCCGCCGACGGCACGCTCGAGTCCGCCGGCGGCATCGTGTTCGCCGACCGATCGGTCGGCCTCATCGGACACGGCTCCGCCGAGCTCACCGCACCATGGCACGAGTACACCCGCCCGGTGTGTTGGGCGTCGGGTCTGGTGGCGGCCCCCGCCGCGAGCTGGTCAGCCGTCGCCCGACCGACTCATCTCACCGGTCGGGCCTTTGTTCGCGAATGGTGTGCCGACGCCTGGAGCAACGGCGTCGGTGTGCACTATCAGCCCCGAGTCACCGCGGTCCGCGTGACCGGTGACGGCGGCGAACCGGCCGGCCCCCTGCACACCTCGGCTTGGCAACGAGTGCTCGACCTGCGCCCCACCCGCCCCACCGACCTCAGCGATGGCGCCTGGCGGTACGTCCTGGCTCACGACGACGTCGAGGCATGTCGCCCATGAGTCGTCACGCCCTGGTGGTGCACACCCGGATGCCGGCCTTCGACCGCGACAGCGGATCCCAGGACATCGACAACACCATTCGGTTCCTGCTCGACGACGGCTGGACTGTCACCTTCGTGAGCCAGGAGGACGAAGCCACCGCGGAGCAACGGCACGCCGAGCGGCTGCGCCAGATGGGCATCGCCACCTACTCGGGCCTCGACGCAGTGACCCGGGTGACCCGTTCGGGCGCCATCGATCTGGCCATCATCGCCTTCTGGGAGCCGGCCGAGACGGTCATCCCCGTCATTCGTGAGCAGTCACCTTCGACCCGCATCATCGTCAACTCGATGGACGTGCACTTCCTTCGCCACGCCCGGGGTGCGTTCGGACAACACTCCGATCTCGACCATGACTACGGCGACCAGACCACCCGTGAGCTCAACGCCTACAACGCAGCCGACGCGGTCATCGCAGTGTCGGAGAAGGAGCGAACGCTGCTGGGCGAGTTCCTCGGCAACGACCGCGTGTTCACCCTGCCCCTGGCCGAATCGATCGAACGATCCGCCGTCCCGCTGGCCGATCGCCGGGGCATGTTCTTCGTCGGCAACTTCCGCCACGTGCCCAATCGAGAGGCGATCGAGTTCCTTTGTGGTGAGGTCCTGCCCCTCCTCGATCCGGCCTTGCTGGAGGCCCACCCCCTCACCGTCATCGGCAACCACCTCCATCACCCCGACACACACATCGACGTCGAACCGACCATCCCCGGGTGCAACCTGGTCGGATGGGTGCCATCGGTTCGCCCCTACACCGAACAGTCACGACTGGCCGTGGTTCCTCTACTCAACGGTGCCGGCGTGAAGCGCAAGGTCATCCAGGCGATGATGGCCTACACCCCGGTGGTCACCACTGCGGTCGGGGCCGAGAGCCTCGACCTGGTCCAGGGCGAACATGCCCTCATTGCCGCCGACGCCGGCGACCTGGCCGCCGGCATCACCCGCCTCCTGACCGACGATCCCTTGTGGAGTCGACTGGCCGAGGCGGGCGCAGCCCACGTGGATGCCCGGCACGGAATCGAACCGGTGCGCAAACAGTTCGACGATCTGGTGGCCACCGTCATGGACCGGCCCGTTCGGGTGCCGGGCACCGACCGTCGTTTCACCGGGGTCGACAGCCAGCGGGTCGACCCCGACGTCGTTCGGCAACGGATTCAGATGATCGGCGACCCGGGTGCGGTGGTACTGGTCGTGTCCGACGGCGATGACGGCCTCATCGACATCGGCTCTCATCCGTGCTGGCACTTCCCCCAGGGGCGAGAGGGCGAGTGGCCGGGGTACGACCCGGTCGATGGGCGGGCCGCGCTCACCCACCTCCAAGGGCAACAGGCCCGAGGGGCCCGCTACTTCGTGCTGCCCCGTCACGCCTTTCCGTGGCGCACTCGATATCCGGAGCTGTTCACCCACCTCGACACGACGGCCCGGCGGGTGCACCACGACGACGACCTCCAGATCTACGACCTCGATCCCGACGACAGTGCGACGCTGGGTGAACCGGTAGCGGCCCGCGTGCAGGTGATCGGGACCTACCGGCCCGAACGCACCGGCCCCCCGCCGACGCTGCTGGCCGAGCTCGGTGCCAGCGCCACACTCGACGTGAGCCAACACTGGCGCCCGGATCACGACGAACCGGTCGACGTCGATCCGAGCGCCGACTACGTGGTCCACGTTCGCGACGACGCGGTGTTGCCCACCCACCTCCTCGACGAGCTGGTGGCCGCTCAGGCGGCGCTCGATGTCGACCGGCTGCAACCGACCCACACCAGTGGACCCCGTGGCGGCCCACCCATCACCGAACGCCACCGAGGTTCGATCGCCCGAGAGGTCGACGCGGTCACCCCGCTCCCCGTGTTGTCGGTGCGAGCCGGCGCCGAAGCTTCCGGCCCCACCACACTCGCCGACACGGTCACGGTCGGCCTTCGCCGGCCGATCGACGAAGCCGGCCAGGGTGATGCCTATGCCTCGGTGCGGCGTCTCTGGGTTCGCGACACCGACGGCTCGATTCGTGTCCACCAACCCCGGCCACTGCAGGCCACGCCGCGCATCAGTGTCCTGATCTCCACCTACGAACGACCGGAGTTGCTGCGGGCCGCGCTGGTGTCGTTCGCCGATCAGACCCTGGACCGGGCCGACTACGAGGTGATCGTGGTCGACGACGGATCCGCCGACTCGATCGTCGACGAGCTGGCCTCCGAGTTCGGAGACCGGCTGCAGATCGAAGCGGTCCGCATCGACCACGCCGGCCGCAGCGCGGCCAAGAACCACTGCGTGTTGTTGGCCCGGGCGCCGGTTGTGTTGTTCTTCGACGACGACGATCGGGCTCGGCCCGACTACCTGGAGCGTCACCTCGCGGCCCATGACCGCCACCCCGACGAGGGGGTGGCCATTCTGGGCCACACCGACTGGGCTGCCGAGCTGGAGCTCACCCCGCTGATGCACTTCATCACCGACGTCGACCGGCTGATGTTCGCCTACGAACGCCTGGCCGATGGTCAACAACTCGACTGGCGAGGATTCTGGGAGGGCCGGATCACGTGCAAACGGTCGCTGCTGATGCGCCATGGACTGCACGATCAGCGCCTCAACTACTCCATCGACGTCGAGATGGCCTGGCGCCTGGCCCCGCACGGGCTGCGGGTCATCTACGACGCATCGGCGGTGAGCGTCATGGCCCGGCCGCTCGACTTCGAAGGCTTCTGCGCCCGTACCCAGGCCAAGGGACGGGCCAACGCCATCATCGCGGCGCTGCATCGAGGCACCGAGGTGGCCGACCGATTCCAGCTCGACGAAGCGGTGGCCCGGTGGGAGGGCAACCGCTTCCGGGAAGCACCTCTACGTCGTCGGGTCGCCGAGCTCGAAGCCGGTTCGGCCGACGACCCCACGGCCCTCGCCGAACTCCATGACTCCTACCGTGAGGTGTTCCAGCTCCTCAACGCCAAGGGGGTCGCCGAAGCAACCGGAGGCGTCTACGCCATGCCCAGCCCGCCCACCACCGTGCAGCCGTTCGAGAACACCGACCCGGACCTGGCCTACGACGGCACCCCAGCCGACGCCCCCGCCGAACCCCTGCTGTCGATCTCGATCCCCGTGTGGAGCCGCTCACCCGAGCTGGCCGAGATGGTGAAGCAGACCATCGACCGCATCTGGGCCGTGAGCCGCGTGCCCACCGAGGTGCTCGCCATCGACAACGGTTCGCCCTTCGAGGTGCCGCTGGCCGCCAAGGTCTATCGATACGCCGAGAACAAAGGTGTCGCCACCGGCTGGAACACCGGTATCCGCCTCTCCACCGCGCCGGTGGTGGTGGTGATGAACAGCGACTGCCTGGTCGAGCCGGGATGGGACGAAGCCCTCTACGAAGCCGCCACCGACGGTCGGCGGGTTGCGTTCCCCTACACCGATCACTGCGACGGCCTGGGGTTCACCCAACCTGATCAAGGAGCCACGGCCGGCTGGTGCTTCATGCTCCCCAAGGACCTCTATACCGAGGTCGGACCCTTCGACGAGTGGTTCAACCCTGCGTTCTGCGAGGACACCGACTACTGGCACCGTGCCTGGGAGATGGGTGTCGAGCTCACTCCGGTACCCGCCGCTCACGTGGTGCACGCCCGCCGTACCACCGCCAGCACCCACCCCCACGTCGACTGGTTGCTCCAGGGTCATCGGTACAAGTACGGATGGAAACACGGCGTCGATCCACATCGGGCGCCGCCGTACTACGACCGAGAGGTCACCGAGTACCACGGAAGCTTCTCCCCGCCCCCGCAATGAGCCGCGACCACCTCGAGCCCTACCTCCAGATGGAGGGCATCTGTCCGAACCCGGTGTTCGTGATCGGATCGCCGCGCTCGGGCACCACGGCGTTGGCCCAGTCGCTCAATCGCCATCCCGATCTGCGGGTCGGCAAGGAGTCGTACGTGTTGCACGACTTCTTCGGGCGGGGCAAGCCGAGCCGGGTGTGGAACAACCAGATGAACCGGGTCACGCCGTGTTGGGTCGAGTTCGAGAAGGTCGAACACGACGAGTTCCTGGGCTTTCTCGGCCTGGGGATGAACGCGCTGTTCTCGAGCCGAGCCGAGGGCAAACGCTGGATCGACCAGACCCCGCTCTACACCCCCATGGTGAGCACGTTGGCAGCGATGTTCCCGGGGGCGTCGTTCGTGCACATCGTGCGCGACGGCCGTCATGTGGTGCGGTCGATGGTCAACTTCGAGCGCAAGTTCGACGACGAACAGCTGGCCAACGCCCAACCGAACGAGATCCCGCAGTGGAGCAACGACTTCGAAGAGGGGTGCGGCACCTGGTCGCACTGGGTGGCTTCCGCCCTCGACTTCGGCGCCGACCACCCGCAACGCTGCATCTCGGTCCACAACGAGGAGCTGAGCGCCGACCCCGAAACCGGGTTCGCCCGCATCCAGGACTTCCTCGGTCTCGAACCCCATCCCGGATCGGCGCGGTTCTTCGGCAAGAAGCGCATCAACTCCAGCTGGAAGCAGGACCCCAGCCGACCCGACGACGATGACTGGCTGGGGTGGGACTCCGAACGACGCCGGACGTTCGTCGACATCGCCGGCGCCACCATGGCGCGCGCCGGCTACGGCTCCACCGACGAGCTGGAGAACTGGGCCCATGCCGGTTGAGGCGCTGCCCGCCGGGGGTTCACCCGAGCGTCCCCGCGTGTTCGGCATCGGTCTCAACAAGACCGGCACGTCGTCGTTCCACGAAGCCATGACCGTGCTGGGCTACACCAGCCTCCACTGGGGCGGGCCATCCATCCGGATGGAGATCGAGAAGTCCATCGAGGCCGGCGAGCCGCTGCTCACCCGGCTGGACCCCGCCTTCGACGCCTTCTCCGACATCGAGGTGTTGGCCAAGAACTTCGCCCTGCTCGACCAGCAGTACCCGGGCAGTCGATTCGTGTTGACGGTCCGGCCCATCGACGCCTGGATCGACAGTCGGCGACGCCATGTCGAGAACAACATCGCCCGCAAGGCGGCCGGTGAGTACGACGGCTTCTTCCTGGAGGTCGACGAGAAACGCTGGCGGCGGCAGTGGAAACGCCACGTGTCGGCGGCGCGGGAGTACTTCGCGGGTCGCGATGACTTCGTCGAGGTCGACATCACCGACTCGCCGACGTGGCAGCCCTTCTGCACCCTGTTGGGTATCCCCGAACCCGAGCAGCCATTCCCGTGGGAGAACAAACACAAGGTGTTCGAACCCCGGGGCGACACCCCGTGAACCTCAGCCGGTGAAGTTCTCCCAGTAGCGGCTGGGCCGCGGCCCTTGCTGGCCCTGGTACTTCGACCCCACCTCGGACGACCCGTAGGGGTTGTCGGCTGCGGTGGTCATCTGCACGAACGAGATCTGACCGATCTTCATGCCCGGATAGAGAGTGATGGGCAGGTTGGCCACGTTCGACAGCTCGAGGGTGAGCTGTCCATCCCAGCCGGCGTCGACGAAGCCGGCGGTCGAGTGGATCAGCAGCCCCAGGCGTCCGAGGCTGCTCTTGCCCTCGAGCCGAGCCACCAGGTCGTCGGGCAGGGCCACCCGCTCGAGGGTGGAACCGAGCACGAACTCGCCGGGGTGGAGGATGAACGGTCGGTCCTCGTGGGCCTCGACGGCTTCGGTGAGGTCGCTGAGATCCTGGCGGACATCGATGACAGGGCGAGTGTGGTTGCGAAAGACCAGGAACTCGTTGTCGAGGTGCAGATCGACCGACGAGGGCTGGACACACGTGGGATCGAAGGGTTCGATGGCGATTCGGCCGGCCTCGATGGCTTCGCGGATGGTGCGATCGGAGAGGAGCATCGGGGCGCGACTGTAGACGGCGCGCGGCCGGCCGGACGCCCCGGCCGAAGCCCAAATCGGTTCAGCTCACCAACGAGGTGCGAAGTATTCGCGAACCAGGGGTTCGTAGTGCTCGAGGGGTTCGCTCTTGTACTCGGGGTCGAAGGCCGTCTGGTCGTACTTGGCGCAGAACTCTTCGGTCTGGCCGTAGTACGGCGAGTCGGCGTAGGCGTCACGGGTGTTGCGGTCGGCGCCGATGTAGTGCCAGAAGTAGTACCCCTGGAAGATGCCGTGGTGCTGCACCATCCACTGGTTGGCCTCCGACGCGAAGGGCTGCAGGATGTCGGCAGCGATGGCCGGGTGGTTGTACGGGGCCAGCGTGTCGCCGATGTCGTGGATGAGAGCGCAGATGACGTATTCGTCGTCGCGGCCGTCGCGTTCGGCCCGCGTGGCGGTCTGGAGGCTGTGTTCGAGCCGGCTGACCGGGAAACCCCCGTGGTCGTGTTCGAGGTGACCCAACAAGTCGAGCACCCGGTCGGCCACCAGGCTCTGGGTGACGGCCAACTGCGGGATGATCTTCTGCCAGTCCTCCTGAGTGGACTCCTCGAACGAGGTGAAGGTGGCCTTGGCGGCGGGGGCATCGATGTCGGTCATGCACACTCCTGGGTCGCCCCGATCGTACGCCGTCGGCGCCCTCAGCGAAATTGCTGCGATCACGCGCGCCTGGCGCGCGTCAGGACTGACAGATCGCCCGGGGCGGCTCTCAAGTCCCGGGTCGATCCTTCCGAAGAAGAGACCAACAGCTCGAGTTGAACGAGACGTTGATCCCGATGGTCGAAACCTGGTCGCCTGACCGTCGGAGGAGTCAGTGGCGAAACCGACGTTCTTCGCCGGTCACATCGATGTGATCACCCCAGAAGGACCTCGCCATGGCGTCACCACGAAACAGATATCGCCTCACCACCAGGATTCGCCTGGTTGCCGGCGTCATCGTCGTCGCCGTGCTGCCTCTTCTCGTCCTGGCCGCGGTCTCGATGCAGCGCCAGCGCGAAGTGGCCATCGAGGATGCCTACACCACCCTCGAAGGTATGGCTTCGGCCCAGGTGGCCCACCTCGACAGTGTCGTCGCAGCCGACCAGGAACTGAGTGGTCTGCTGGGCAGCAGCGACCAACTACGAGCCGCCCTGCTGGCCCATGCCGACGGCGACCCGACCAGTGTCGCTCAGATCGAAGCGTTGTTGGCCGCGGCCATGACCTCCTCGGACCGGCTCGTGAACATCTGCCTCCACGGGGTGGGTGAGACGGTGTTGGCCACGGTCGATCCCGCGGCCACCGAGCGCTACATGGGGTTCGGGCTGGATCCCCTGGCCAGCGACTACTCCAGCCTGATCATCGAAGGACCCGACGGGTCACCCACCGCCGTGACCAACTCTCCAGTTGTGGTCGACGGTGTCCGCATCGGAACGGTGACGATCGAGACCGATGCCAGCGGGATCACCGAGCTGGCCACCGACTACCAGGGTCTCAACCGGACCGGCGAGACCAGCATTGCCCAGCCCACGCCGGAGGGCGCTCAGTTCATCGCTCCGCTTCGGTTCGCCCCCGACGCCGTGTTGAACGTGACCGTGCCCAACACGATGACGAACGCCCCCATCACCTTGGCGATGGCAGGGGAAGAGGGGCGGTTCGGCGACACGGTGGACTACCGCGACGCCGACGTCTTGGCCGTGACCAGACAGGTCGATGTCACCGGATGGGGCGTGGTCGTCAAGATCGATCGGGCCGAGGCGTTGGCGGGGGTCGATCACTTCCAACGAACCGTCGCGCTCACCGTGGCGGCCGCCGTCTTCTTCGTCTTGATCATCTCGCTGGCCATCGGTCGGAGGGTGTGGCGACCGATTGGCGAGGTCACCGCGGCCGCGGTGGCCGTGGCCGGCGGTGATCGCAGCCGCCGGGCGCAGGTGCGACGGTCCGACGAGCTGGGTGACCTGGCCTCTGCCGTCAACACCATGACCGACGAGCTGCTGGAAGCCTCCGCCGCCGATACCAGCCGTCGCATCGAGGTCGAGGAGCTCAATGCCCGTCTCACGGCCGGCGAACAACGTCTGCGCCATCAAGCGGCCCACGACAACTTGACCGGCCTGGCCAACCGATCCCACCTCCGAGAACGACTCGAGGCGGTGCTGGCCGGGCCGTCGTCATCGGTGAGTGTGCTGTTCATCGATCTCGACCAGTTCAAACTGGTCAACGACTCACGGGGCCACGCCTTCGGGGATCAATTGCTGATTCAGGCGGCCAGTCGGCTGGAAGCCGCCATCGGACCCGACGACGTGGTCGCTCGTTTCGGCGGCGACGAGTTCGTGGTCCTCTGCCCCGACGTCGGCCCGACACAGGCCGAGAACCTGGCCCGTCGCATCCACGACGCACTCTCGGAGATCTTCGTGGTCGACGGCCACTCCGAACACGTCGCCTGCAGCATCGGCATCGCCATCGCCGCCGAGGGGACCACACCGGATTCGATCATCTCCGATGCCGACGTCGCCATGTACCGGGCCAAATCGAGCGGCCGCAACAGAACCGTCCTGTTCGATTCCGAAATGGGCAGCTGGGTCAAGGCCCGCCACGAGGTCGAGTGTGCACTACGAGAGGCGGCCGTGAGTGGCGAGATGGACGTGCACTACCAGCCCATCGTCGACATCTCCACCGGCGAGATCGTGGGGTTGGAAGCGCTGTCGCGCTGGGATCGACCCGGTCACGGGCCGGTCAGCCCGCAGGAGTTCATCGCCATCGCCGAGGATTCCGGCCTGATCGTGCCGATCGGTCGCACCGTGTTCCACCGTGTCTGCACCCAGCAGGTCGCATGGATGAACGCCCATCCGGACACGCCGCTGCGCCTGACGGTGAACCTGTCGGCCCGGGAACTCAGCCAGACCGACTGTGTGCAGGCCATCGAGCACATGCTGGCCGACACCGGCGCCAACGCATCACTCATCACCCTCGAGCTCACCGAGACGGCGCTGAGCTCGGACCTCGAGACCTCGGTCTTCAACCTGCACAAACTCCGCCAGGTCGGCTTCTCGATTGCCGTCGACGACTTCGGGACGGGGTACAGCTCGCTCACCTACCTACGCCAGTTCCCCATCGACGTGGTGAAGATCGACCGGTCGTTCATGACCGAGCTGGAGAACGGTGGGGCCGAATCCTCGATCGTTTCACTGGTGCTGGGTCTGGGGAGGGACCTGGGCATCGAGGTGGTGGCCGAGGGGATCGAAACCGACGAGCAACTCACCGCCCTGCGCAACCTGCACTGTCGGTTCGCGCAGGGATACCTGTTCGCCCGGCCCCAACCAGCCGAACAGGTAGCCGAGTTGTTGTGGCCGCAGTTCGATGAGGCCGAGCTGACCACCTACAACATGGCCAGCCGACCAGCCGACCGCTGAGTCCCGCTCGGCGAAATTGCTGCGATTGCGCGCGCCTGGCGCGCGTGAGGGCTGACAGATCGCCGGGCGCAACCGCTACCCTCCACGCTCGGAGGGATGGCAGAGCGGACGATTGCACTGGTCTTGAAAACCAGCGGGCCGCAAGGTCCCGGGGGTTCGAATCCCCCTCCCTCCGCGCCGGTCTCGGTTCTGACGAACCGAAGCCCTAACAGAGTTGCTCGCTGACGCTCACAACATCACTGCCACACCGCGCCTCGGGGTAGACCGGGATGCTTTGGCCTGGCCACTGCGGTATAGCCTGACGTTGCCGCTCGAGGGTCGAACGTTGTCTCGCCAGACCGGTGTCGGTTTCGGTTCTGACGAGCGAAGCCCGAATCGATTTGTTCGCTGACACTCACGTCGCCGCCACCACGCGTTCAGCGTTTTGGACATCGTCGCATCAGCACCGCCACACAACACCTTGCCGGAAGGACACCGATGACCAACAGCGACAAACGAGTGTTGGTCGCTGGGGCCACGGGCTACCTGGGGAAGTTCGTCGTCGAGGCGTTCAAACAGCGGGGCTACTGGGTGCGGGCGCTCACCCGCGACCAGGGGCGTCTTGGCGAGCCCGGCCCATTCACCGCACCAGGCATCAGCGACGATGACGTCGACGAGGTGTTCGTCGGCGAGCTCACCGATCCCACCACACTCACCGGCCTCATGGACGGCATCGACATTGTCTTCTCCAGTGTCGGCATCTCGCGCCAGCGCGACGGTCTCACCTTCGAAGAGGTCGACTACGCGTGCAATCACAGGCTGATCGAGCTGGCCGTCGCGAGCGGAGTCGAGAAGTTCGTCTATGTGTCGATGCAGGGCGCAGACACTCCCGACCTCTCCGGCCTGGCCATCACCGCGGCCCACGAACGGGTGGTCGACGAGCTGCGGTCGTCGGGCCTCGAGTACGGGATCGTGCGGCCCTGCGGCTACTTCTCCGACATGGGCGTGTTGTTGTCCATGGCCAAGCGGGGCCGTTCGTTCCTCGTGGGCGACGGAACCAACAAGATGAGCCCCATCCACGGCCGCGACCTGGCCCACGTCTGCGTCGACGTCGCCGAGGGCAACAAGCTCGAGGTCGAAGCCGGCGGTCCCGAGGTCATGACCCAGCGCGAAGCGGCGGAGCTGGCGTTCGATGTCGTTGGCAAACCACCCAAGATCACAGTCATCCCGATGTGGGCGGCTCGCGGGCTGGTCAAGGGTGTACGAGTGCTGTCGAAACAGTTCGGCGACCTGGCCCAGTTCATCGTGGTCGCCGGTGAAGTCGATGGTGTGGGACCCCCGCTGGGCACCACCACGCTGCGGAGCTACTTCGAGCGTCTGGCCGTCGACGATCCCGACGCGTAGCGGCCCGGCGCTCCCCACATCGAAAGCAGCACCGCGCGACCTCAAGGTCGAGCTGATCGCAGCGAGTGAGCTCGGCTCGCGCGAGAGCGGCCATACGGACGCGACGAAATTCACAGGACCGACACCGCCATGGTGGCTACCGTGACAGCCATGTTGATCACTCACTGATCAGGTGACCTCGGCGGCGATCCCCGACGCGTCCGCGCGTCCCTTCTGTGAACAGTGAGCATCAACATGTACGGAACCATCCATCGGGTGCACCCCACCGATCGGCAACACCGACTCGACGACCGAGGCTGGCGATCGGATCTGCGCGACATCGTTCGAGCCGTCGTCGCCGTGCTGCGTGGTGACGGTGAACACCCGGCGGTCATACCCACATCGGTGAGCGGAGCGCTGGTGTGGTCGCGCCGCTCGGACCCGCCACCACCGACGACTCAGCATCGCGGTCACTCATTCACGGTCGGGCGCCGCTGTCCTGGTCGGCCGAGGACCGAGGCCTCGATCCCCCATCGACCCCGGCGCCCCCCGACACGGGTGTCGGCGCCAAACCCGCTGCATCCCAGTCCGGCGGTCGCTACTCGCCGAGAGGAAAGGCGATGTCGCAGATGAAGTCGTCGCTGCCGATGTCGTCGGGCTCGGCCACGTAGACCTCGCGACACGAGAGGCCGCTGTCGGGCCGGGCCACCGCTTCGGGCGAGCAGGCCACCGCGTCGTAGGCGGCCAGGATGGCCGGGAAGTCCCACTGAGCCTTGGTGATCGTGGTGAAGGCCTCATCATGGGCCGGCTCGGTGCGAACACCGATGGCCTCGCTCGGCATCACGTCGTCGGGGCAACCGAGGATCGCCTCGATGGGGCCGTCGCTCTCATGATCGACGATGCCGTGGAACACCACGGTGAACGGGCCCGTCGGTTCACGAACACCGAGGTGTTCGGCGAAGGCGGCCTTGGCCTCGGCCACGAAGGCGTCGGTCTGGGGCGCCCGGAGGCGGCGCTGTATCGACATGACCCGCTGGGCGGGAACGTGCCGGGTCGAGATGGTGAACATCAGTTGGTGGTCCTCTCGTAGGAACGACTCGATGTGGCGCACGAGCACCCGGCGGCTGGAGTGGTCGGCCTCCAGCGCGTCGAGGTGTTGCCCCAGCCGGGCGACGGCCCGGTCGCGGTCGTCGTCGTGATCGGCGACGACCAGGGCGATCTCGTCGAGACCGAGATCCAGCCCGCGGAGCATGCCGATCAGGCGGGCCGCACGTACTTGATCGGTCCCGTAGAAGCGGTAGCCCGAGGAGGGGTCCACCGCGGCGGGGGGCAACAGCCCGATGTCGTCGTAGATACGCAGCGCCTTGGCGGTGAGGCCCGTGCGGTGCGCGAACGCTCCGATGGTCAGGAACTCGTCGTCTCGGTCAGCCACGTCGTCGATGATCGGCCCTGACCCCGGGGCAGGGTCAAGCCCCGGGCCCAACTCTCTGCCATTGGGGCGAGGCCGGCGCCGGCACTACCGTCGCGACACGGGCCATCCACCGGGGGATTCCATGACCGACCTCACCATCACACCGCTGGGCCGAGCGCTCGGGGCCGAAGTGCGAGGGATCGACCTCAACGCCGCCACCGAGGACGACGTCGCCGCCATTCGCTCCCACCTGCTCGACCACCTGGTCCTGTTCTTTCCCGACCAGACCCTCACTCTCGACGGGCACGTCGCCTTCGGCCGCAAGTTCGGCGAGCTGGAGATCCATCCCAACCTGCCCCGACCCGATGACGGCCCCGAAGAGATGGTCGAGCTCAAGGCCAGCGCCGGCGGGGTGGCCGACGAGTGGCACACCGACGTGACGTTCCTCCCCCACCCATCGGTGATGTCGATCATGCACATGGTGGCCTGCCCGGGGCTGGGGGGCGACACCATGTGGGCCAACCAGTACCTGGCGTACGAAGACCTCAGCGATCCGATGAAGGACATGCTCGTCGGCCTCACCGCCCTGCACGACGCCACACCTCACGGCAAACCGGAGATGAAGACCATCCATCCGGTGGTTCGCATCCATCCCGAGACCGGTCGCCGATCGCTGTTGGTGAACGAACACTTCACCCGGCGAATCGTCGAGCTCAGCCACGAGGAGAGCGACGTGCTGCTGCGCTACCTCTGCGCATGGGCCACCCAGGAACGCTTCACCGTGCGCCATCGCTGGCAGCCCGGCACCGTCGCCATCTGGGACAACCGCTGCACGCAGCACTTCGTGGTCCACGACTTCGAGGGCGAACGCATCATCCAACGGGTCACCGTGCTGGGCGACGACCCCGAGGGTGATCCACCGAAGTGGGAACCCCACATGAGCAGCCGCATCGGCGCCGCCTCGATGCACGACCTGACGCTGCGCCGCTACCTGGCCGAGGCCGGCCAGAGCTGATCGGCCGACTGGGCGAGGATCGGCGCAATGGATGGCAAGGACCAACCGGTGGAGCAACCGCTACGGACGCAGTGGGCCGATCAGGTCGACCCGGAGCGTCCCCTTCCCGACTACCCACGCCCACAGCTGCGTCGACCTCGCTGGACCAACCTCAACGGGCCCTGGGACGCTGCGGTCACGAGCCGCCATGACCCGGCGCCGACCGACTGGCCCCACATCCTCACCGTTCCTTTCCCAATGGGCTCGACCCTCAGCGGAATGGCCGAGACACTGCGTCCCGACCAGCGCCTGTGGCTACGGCGAACCATCGACGCGGTTCACGTCGCCGACGGTGAACGCCTCCGGGTGCACTTCGGTGCGGTCGACTGGGAAACCGAGGTGTGGTTCAACAACCAGCCGGTCGGAGGCCATCGAGGTGGCTTCGATCCCTTTCATCTCGATCTCACCGATGCCCTGATCGAGGACCAGAACGAACTCGTCGTGGCCGTCTGGGATCCGACCGATGTCGGACCCCAACCCGTCGGCAAGCAGACCCTGAACCCCTCCGCGATCCAGTACACACCGGTCGCCGGCATCTGGCAGACCGTCTGGCTCGAACCGGTGCCGATCGCCTGTCTCGAGTCGGTCTGGACCACGACCTGCTTGGCCGACAACGAGCTCACCGTTCACGTCGCCACCAGCGGATCGACGCCGGGCGACCGCGTGCACCTCTGGGTGTACGCCGACGGCGTCGAGGTGGGCCACGGCCGAACACTCCTCGACGGCGATGGTGCCGACGTCCCGGTCACCATGGCGGCCCTTCGGCCATGGTCGCCCGATGATCCGTTCCTGTACGACTTGGTGATCGAAGTCCAACGCGACGACGAGACCATCGATCGAGCCGACAGCTATGCCGGCGCTCGTGAAATCGCCATCGGCCCCGACGCTGCCGGCACGCTGCGTCTGCACCTCAACGGTGAGCCGATCTTCCATCTGGGGCTCCTCGACCAGGGATGGTGGCCCGATGGGCTCTACACCGCCCCGACCGACGACGCCTTGGTATTCGACATCGAAACCACCCTGGCCATGGGCTTCAACACCATCCGAAAGCACGTCAAGGTCGAGCCCGCTCGCTGGTACTGGCACGCCGACCGGCTCGGGCTGTTGGTGTGGCAGGACATGCCCAACACCTGGTTCGACCTGAACGAAGTGATCACCCAGATGCTCGACGGCATCGACCCCGCCGACATGGACTACAGCCGTATCGGCACCGCCGACGATCCTGATGGGTTCCGGCGCGAGCTCGACGCCATGATCGATGCGCTGCGCCCACACCCATCGATTGTGGTCTGGGTGCCCTTCAATGAGGGTTGGGGCCAGTTCGACACCACCGTGATTCTGGACCACGTGGCCCAACGGGACCCGTCTCGACTGGTCGACGGAGCGAGCGGCTGGGTCGACGACGGAAGCGGCCACATGCGCGACCACCACGTGTACCGCAAGGAGGCCGACTTCCCAGCGCTCGACGAGCACCGGGCCACGGTCTACGGCGAATTCGGCGGGCTGGGACTGGAGGTCGACGGGCACGTGTCGCACCCTGGTGGATGGGGGTACGCCCGGTTGGATTCACCCGAGAGCCTCGCCGCCGCCTACGAAGAACTGGTCGACGTCGTCGCGGGCCTGGTCGACCGCGGGCTGGCCGGTGCGATCTACACCCAGACCACCGACGTCGAGTCCGAGCACAACGGTCTGATGACCTACGACCGGGCTGTCATCAAGATCGCCCCAGACCGCCTGGCCGAGATGAATCGGCGCATTCTCGAGCGGTGAGCGACCCCAGAGGCCTGCCCCGACCTAACTCTGGGTGAGCGCCACGAAGCGTACGCCGCCATCGACCCGACGCAAGCGGCCTGCACCCGGTGCACCGAAGTGGGTTCCGATCACGATCGTGTCGGTGTCGCACACCTCGTCGACGAAACGTTCCCTGGTGGCGGTCGATCCGGCCTGATCGGTGTCGGCACTCGATGCCAGCGCCGGCCGGGCCAGTTGGATGGGATGATGGCTCATGTCGCCGGTGATGTAGGCCCGCTGACCATCGGACTCGATGAGCACACTGCAGTGCCCGGGTGTGTGGCCGGTGGTGGGAACCAAGGAGACTTCATCGGTCAGGTGAAAGGGCGGGTCGACGAAGTCGGCCATGCCGGCATCGACGACGGGGCGCACCGAGTCATGGAACGAGGACGCGTGCATGTGGTCACCATCACACTCGGCCAGCCAGTGTTCGTACTCCGCCCGTGCGAACAGGTGCCGGGCGTTGGCAAAGGTGGGAACCCAGGCGCCGTCGACCAACCGGGTGTTCCAACCCACGTGATCGATGTGGAGGTGGGTACACAACACGGTGTCGATGGTGTCGGGGGCGAATCCGGCTGCTTCCAGATCGTCGAGGAACGATGTCTGCAGCTGATCGAACAGGTCGAGGCCCGGTCGGGGTTTGTTGTTCCCGACACAGGTGTCGACCACGATGCGGCGATCCTGGCTCTCGACCGCCAGCGCCTGCAGGCGCAACACCATGGTCTCGGTGTCGACGGCCCAGTGGGGTAGCACCCAGGACTCGGCGGCCACCACGTCGGGGGTGGCACCCGGCAACAGGAAGGCAAACGGAACCTCGGTGTCGATCTCGACCACAGCGGTGACCGTCACCGCACCGATCTGCCACGAAGGGGTACCCATCGCCGAACGGTAACCGAGGCGCCCCGGCCGCGGCAGCGGATCAGTCGAACCCGTACGACCCGACCAGGGTGGCCTCCTGGGGGTTGGGGCCCTCCTCACACCGGTCACCGAGCTCGGCCTGGAATGCGCCGAAGGCGGCGGTGGCCGGCAGCGGATTGGGGTCGGCCTCGACGTCGGCGATGTGCACGAAGGTGTTGTCGGCCAGGCGGAAGGTGGCATATCGCACGCCGCCGGGGTCGGTGGCCGCCAACTCGGCGAACACCGCCTCCACCAGCGCCTGATTCTCATCGGCGCGGTCAGCCTTGGTGCGATACCGGACAACAACGGTGCTCATGCGGATCTCCTATTAGTAAGTGTCTGCTTACGCTAGACGCCCGGTCCGGCGGTGTCACGCGAAGATCGGGCACCACCACATCCGAGGAGTCGTCCATGGCCCGTGCCTTCACGGTGGAGACCACCATCGCTCATCCGACCGACGACGTCTGGGCCGCGCTCACCGACTGGGATCGAGCTCATTTGTGGATGGGGGTCGACTGGGTTCGCGCCGACGGCGACACCGAGGAGGGGATGACCCTCACTTTCCAAACCCGCAATCGTGAACACACCAGCACGATCACCCACCTGACATCGGGTCGGTCCATCACGCTGCGCAGCACACAAGGGGGAGCGACGGCCGACTACACCTATCGACTCGAACCCATCGACCCCGCCACGACTCTCGTCACACTCGACGCCGACTGCACGTTGTCCGGCCTGTGGAGGGCGGGCGGGCCGCTGCTGCGGGTGGCGATGAAACGAACCGACGGAGGCCAACTCGAGGCCCTGGCCGACGTCGTCGCGGCCGAGTGAGCCGACGACGGTCCCTTCCCCCCACCGAACACGAGCACCACCGTTGGGTCGGCGGGCGAGTGACATTGCGGCGTTGCCATGGCCGGATCACCATCACCTCGGGGCGGCAGGTCCCGACTGGTGGTGGTGCTCATCGCCGTGGCCCTGGCTACCAGCAGCTGTGCATGGATCGCCCGGGCTGTCACCGTTCGTGTCGGTCGAGAACCCGGGCACCGGTCCCCAGACCGGCGCCAGCGGGATCTGCAACGACTGCGTCACCATCTCCTGACGGCGGACCGCACACGGTTTGTCGTGCGCCCGGCACCCGTCACCGCCTAGAACAGGCCCATGGACGTCCTCTTCATCGCCGGTTTTGCCGCCATCGCCACCGACACCGCCGCCTCCGCGGCGCTGTACCGCGACACCCTGGGGCTCCCGCTCGAGGTCGTCGCCGGTGACTACATCAGCTCTGACGACATCGACGGCGCAAAACACTTCGCGGTGTGGCCCCTGGCCGATGCCGCCAACTCGTGCTTCGGCGTACCGGAGTGGCCCGACGACATTGCCGTACCCCATGCCACCATCGAGTTCGCGGTGGCAGACGTTGCGGCGGCCGCCCCCGAGCTGGCCGACAAGGGGTATCAACTCGTCCACGCGGCCCGACTGGAGCCATGGGGTCAGACGGTGGCCCGGGCGCTGGGCCCGGAGGGGTTGCTCATCGGGCTCACCTTCACACCGTGGATGCACGAGGACTGACCGACCCGTCTCGGTGCTCGGCGCGGTATCGTGCACGGCGGGTCGGGATAACCTCCCGGCTCGGAATGGAGAGGTGGCCGAGCCAGGTTGAAGGCGCTTCCCTGCTAAGGAAGTAACTGTCGTAAGGCGGTTCGTGGGTTCAAATCCCACCCTCTCCGCACAATCCAGGTCCCGATTCGCCGAAGCGGGATCAAGGGTCAGACCTCGAGCACACCCCGCCAGATGCTCTGGCCTCCGTGGGTGGCGTCGCCATCGTGAGCTTCGACCGAGATGTCGACGATGGGGAAGTCCGCCGGCTCGACACCGTCGGGGATCTGATACCGCCCGCTGGCCTCGACCACTCCCAACGAGTGCATTCCTTCGACGTTGGTGTCGATGATCCAGAGTTCGTAGAAACCATCAGCGGCCGGGAGCTCCGGCACCGAAACGTCGAGCACGTACCCGCCGCCTTCCACCGCAACCAGGTCGGCCATCCCGGTATCGGGGTTGGGTACCTGGAGTCCGTCGTTCTCCAGGGCGATCGATGCCACCACCTCGCCGTTGTCACCGTTGTCACCGATGAGCTGGGTACCGATCACCACGGCCAGGATGACCGCGGCGGCTGCGGCCAGGATCATCGGGGCACGGGTCCGCCGGCGCTCGCTGAGCGAGGTGACCGATGCCAACTCGGCCCCGCCGGCCGCAGCCTCGATCGAGTCCCACAATCCAGGGGGAGGATCGTCGAGTCGACGGTCGTCTTCGGTGATCTCACGGGCCAGCTCACCGAGTCGGCCTTCGAGATCGTCGAGGTCACCGGTGTCAGACATCGCCTGCCTCCAGGTTCCGGCGCAGCTTGTTGAGCCCGCGCCGGATGTCGCTCTTCACGGTGCCCAAGGGCACTCCGGTATGGTCGGCGATCTCGGCGTGCGTGAGCTGTTGATAGAACGACAATTCGATGAGCCGCCGCGAACGGTCGGGAAGATCCTCGAGGGCCGTAGCCAGCACCATCCGGTCGCTCATCCGCTCGATGTCGGAACCGCCGGCGGGCCGATCCTCGACCTCCGCGGTGGCGATCTGGGGTCGGCGTCCATGATGGCGGAGCCGGTCCACGCATTTGTTGCGGGCAATCCCCATGAGCCAACCACGCAACGAGCCCCGGTCGGCGTCGAATCGATCGTGAGCCCGCCAGGCGGCCAGGAAGACCTCCTGGGTTACATCGGCGGCCTCGGTGGAACCAATGGAGCGCCGGCAGAAGCTGTAGACCAGCGATCCGTGCTCGTCGTAGGCACGGCGGAGCGCGTCGTCGGCACCTCGCTGGAAATCAGACTCGAGATCATCGACCACGCGCACATCCGGGGGAGCAGAGGCGTCACTGTACTGGGCTTGTCTCCAGGTCGGCCTACTGGCCTGCAGTGCCATCACACCCGGTTCTACGTCGGCACCGGGTGTATGGATGCAGGCGGCAATCCGGGTTTCGATCTCGGGGCGAAGGTGGTTGACTTGAACCGCCGGTTCGCCGGCCCCGCGCTCGTGGCTCAATTGGATAGAGCATCTGACTACGGATCAGAAGGTTGGGGGTTCGAGTCCCTCCGAGCGCGCTGAGCTGTTGCCGGTGGTCACCGGATCTTCAGGCCCGTGGCCCGGAATCTCCCTGGGCATCATGGGAGGACACGGTTGTTGCGCACCGACGCTGCGCCGGTCGCCGTGCACCGCACGATCGTGCCCGGCACAGGGCGAAGCGGACGGTCGCTGAAGGTCAGCTTCGATGATCACGGGGCGGCATGTGCCAGTATGGCGGGCATAAGTCGTCGGGCGAGGGAGGACCCTGAGGTGGTCGCACGAGTTGCTACGTTGCGTCGGCGATGACCGAGATCGACGACATCACCGAACCCGTCGACGGCCGCGTCGCCCGCCGCCAGCGCAACATCGACTCCGTCCTCGACGTGGTGTTGGAGATGTTCGCCGAGGAGGCGATGTTCCCGACCATCGAGCAGGCCGCGACCCGGTCGGGCCTGTCGTTGCGTTCGTTGTACCGCTACTTCGCCGATCCGGCGGAGTTGCTCGAGGCGGTGATCACCCGCAGCGACCAGGTCGGGTCCGACCTGGCACGACTCCATGGCATCGGCCAGGGGCCGCTGGCCGACCGCATCGAGGATTTCGCGGCCATGCGGCTCCGGCTCCACGACGGGGTCGGACCGGCGTTCCGGGCGACGCTCGCCAACGCGGCGCGGCTTCCTCGCATCCGGGGTGAGCTCACCAAGAACCGCAACGCCATGCGCGAACAGTTCGAGCTCCAGTTCGGACCCGAGCTCGCCGCGCTCAAGCCGTCCGAACGCGGCACCACGATCTCGGCCGGCGATCTGTTGACCCAGCTCGAATCCGTGGACTACCTCCGTCGGCACCGCGAACTGTCGGTCGCCGAGACGCACGATGTTCTGGTGACCGGCCTGCGGGCACTGCTGGGCTGAGGTTCCGACGCCGAAACTCCCGGTCCTCGGCCGCACGAACGACAATTGCCAGTTACATACGCACTAAGTAGGGTGGCGCCATGCCCCGCTACGGACAGCTGAACCAGGACTACATCGCGACGTGGTTCCAACGCGAGGAACCTGGCGGCCCCATGTGGGCACTCAACCTCATGAAGTACCGAGCGCGCGCCGAGTACGCCGACGGAAGACAGAGCGAGCTCAGCGGTGTCGAGGCCGACGACGTGTACGCCCCGCATGAGCACCTCGCTGCGGTCGGGTCGCGCGTGGTACTGGCCGCACCCGTCGTGCACCAGCTCGTCGGTGACGACTGGCGGTGGGACCGCATCACCATCGCCCAGTACCGCGACCGTATGGCGATGGTGGAGATGAGCTCGAAGTCCGACTTCCAGGAGGACGAAAAGCACAAGGAGGCCGGGATGGACTTCACCATCGTCATGGCCTCGTTCCCGGTCGAGGGTGAACCCACACCTCCGCGGGTCTCCGGCGCCGCGAGCGACCAGCTGCTTTTGCTACAGGTGATGGGTGACCCATCGGCCGATGACATCGCGGACGGCGTCGAGTCGACCCGGATCGGCCGCTTCTGGGTGGAGGATCGCATGATCGGCGACGAGCGGACGTTCGCCGAAGCCCGCTACGACCTCATCTCGCCGGCCGCGGCCGAGGAGCTGGCCGGGCGCGAGTACGTCCGCGACGACAGCCGCTATGTCGTCATCGCCGACCCCACCATCGACGACGTGGCCCGATCGTTGACCGACCCCACCCGAGTGATCTTCTGATGGAGATCCTGCGCTCGCCCGCCGACGCAATCGACGGGCTTGCCGGGTACCCCACCGAACACCACTGGGTCGAGGTCCCCGCTTCCAGTGACGGGGACGGTGCCGGTTCCGCCTCGCTGCGGATCCATCTGGTCGACGCCAACCGCGAGGCAGAGTCGGTGGTCGTGTTCCTTCACGGCAACCCGTCGTGGTCCTACATCTGGCGCCACCAGATCGGCGCGGTGGTCGACGCCGGCTATCGCGCCATCGCTCCCGACCTGGTGGGAATGGGGATGTCCGACAAGCCGTCGGAGATGAGCGACTACACGGTGGACCGCCATGTCGAGTGGATGCGTTCGCTGCTGGTCGACGAGCTCGGCCTGGCCGACGTCGACATCGTGCTGCACGACTGGGGCGGCATCGTCGGCATGCGCCTGGCCGCCGAGAATCCCGGTTTGGTCAACCGCATGGTCATCTCCAACACCGGCCTCCCCTTCCGTGACGTCGACGAGCCACTCCCCGAGGTGATCGAGGCCGCGGGCCCCCTCGCCGATTTCCAGGAGATGGCTCGAACGGCCCCGGTGTGGGAACCGTGGTCGCTGCTTCCGATGGTGATGGTCACCGAACCGAGCGCCGAGGTGGTCGACGGTTATCGGTCGCCCTACCCCGATCCGTCGCTCACCGTCGGGAGCCGGGCCTTCACCCAGCTGTTGCCCACCCGGCCCGACAACCCGATGTACCCCGCCAACCACGAGGCGTGGAAGGTCCTCGACACATGGACCAAACCCGTCCTCACCATCTACAGCAACAAGGACCTGGTGGCGCCCGACGGGTGGAAGCCGATCGTCGACCGCATCCCCGGCGCCGAGGGACAGCCGCACGTGATCCTCGAGGGCGGGGGCCACTTCCTGCAGGAAGACATCGGCGAGACGTACACCGATGCGCTGATGGCGTGGCTGGGGCCGGCGCCGTGAATCCGCGCAGCGGTCCGCCGTGGGACGACAACTGGACCCGCGGAACCGGGCTCCGCATGGAGATCATGGACACCGCCACCTCCGACGTGTGGATCTGCCAAGTCGAGGTGGACAAGGACGCAGCTCGCGCCCTCGTGCTCCCCGAAGGGTTTCGACTCTCCGGTGTGGCCGCGGTCATGGCCGACGAAGCCTGGTTCGACCGGTCGCCCGACGCCACCGAGGACGGCCCGGTCGACACCATCGATGTCGACGGCCTCACGTTTGCTCGCGTTGCCCGACCCATGCGCTTCGACCCGGTCGGCCCGATCACGGTGATGACGATCGACAAACACCACACCATGCGGTACCGGGCGGGCCGCACCATCGAGTTGATCGATCGGGGTGACGGCACGCTGCTCACGCCCGCCTGGGCGAGCGGGCGAGATGTCGATCGAGAGTTGCCCGATGGCTGGTCGATCATCGCCGTCACGCTCACTTCAGACCTGGTGACCCACATCCCTCACCCGGCGACCGTCGCCGTGCTTGGTGATGGCTCGGGCTTTCACGGTCCGCTTCCCCGGGCCGTGCTCGACGAGGCAACCCGATGATGTACACGCTCTATGGGGCGCCGGTGTCGCTGTACACCGGCAAGGCCCGCTCGTACCTGCGGACCCAGGGTGTCGACTTCGTCGAGGTGTCGCCCGGCAGCGACCGCTACCTGCAACACGTCGTTCCGACCGTCGGGCGCTGGATCATTCCGTGCATGGAGACGCCCGATGGGGAGACCGTGCAGGACGGCGCCGAGATCATCGCCCACTTCGAGAAGGGTCCGGGGCAGCACCTGCGTCGCTTCTCCGCCTACCCCGACTCGCCGGTCCTGCTGGCCATCAGCCACGTCTTCGAGTTGTTCGGCGGCGAAGGCCTGCTGCGCCCGGCCATGCACTATCGCTGGAACTTCGACGAGGAGAACCTGGCCTTCCTCAACAGTGAGTTCGCGCTGGTGGCGCCGGGTGCCTCGCACGACGAGGAGGCGTTCGTCCACAACAGCGGGCGTATGCGCAAGGCCGCGGTCAACTTCGGGGTGACGCCCGACAGTATCCCGCTCATCGAGGCGGCATTCGACGAATGGCTCGACCTCTTCTCGGCCCACCTGGCCGACCATCCGTACCTGCTCGGTGGTCACCCCACGATCGGCGACTACGGCCTGATCGCCGCCATGTGGGCTCACCTGTACCGAGATCCGGCGCCGACGATGCGGATCAAGCAGCGGGCGCCCCGGGTCGGCCGCTGGGTGGAACGTATGACCACCACCGAGCCGTACCTCCACGAATACGGCGACCACGACGAGGCCCTGGTCGAAGATCGCGATCTCCCGGACACGCTGCTGGCGATGCTGCGCTACGTCGCCGTCGAGTACCTGCCCGAGATCGCCGCTCATGTCGACGCGGCCAACGAGTGGCTGGCCGACAACCCCGACATCGAGCCCGGCACCAACGGTCTCGACAACGCAGCGGCGCGTGGGTTGACGGGAGGCCGCGGTCTCACCGGGAATGGCGCGGCGACCTTCGAATGGCGCGGTCAGCCGCTCACCACCGGTGTCATGCCGTACCGTTTCTGGCTGATGCAGAAGCTCCACGACGATCTGGCCCTCGCCCCGGCCGACGAGCAGGCTCGGGTGCGAGATCTCTTCCGGGCGGCCGACCTCGAGCCGATGCTCGACCTGCGCACGTTGCGTCCGGTGCACCGACAGGGCCACCTCGAGGTGTGGGGGGCGCCCCGATGAAGGGGAAGCTGGTGCTCACCGCGCTCGGTTCGTTCGCCCGAGGCGTCGACAACGACGGCTTTGCCGCGGCCGCACGCCCGCACGATCCGATCGACTACCAACGCCCCGAGCTCGACGGATCGGGGTCGAAGACGGCCGACATCCCGCTCGACGGCACCGAGCCCGGAGCGTCGCTCGACGTCTGGCCGGCTCGCACGCTCGAGGGCTGCCGCGAGCCACTGGCCACCGGTGTGCCCGACCTGCGTGGGGTATGGGAGGTCTACGAGGGGCGCATGAGGGGCCACGTCGAGCGGATCGAGCAGGCCGGGAACCGAATCGTCATCACCATCGGCGGGCTGGTGCACGACATGTTCGCCGACGGCACCCTCGAGAACGGCGTCGACGACATTGCCGGATTCGGCGGCCCCCGCATCCGGGTGGCTGCCACATTCGAGGACGGCGTGCACAAACTCCGCCCATTCGACAAGAAGGTGGTGGCGGTGACCCGGCAACTCGACGGCGCCGACCTTGTCTGGCGCTACGGATTCACCCGCAATCGGCTGCGACGTCTCGAGAGCCCCCCTCTCGACCACCCCGCGACGCGTGCGGCGGCCGAAGCGAGCCAGGAGGAGCACTGATCATGGACATCGTGTTGACCGGAACGGGATCACCCCTACCTGACGCCAATCGAGCCGGGCCATCGACGCTGGTGCGAGCGGGCGACACCCACATCCTCGTCGATGCCGGTCGAGGCGTGGTGATGCGTATGGCCGGCGGCGGCTCGATGCCGCCGTTCCTCGCAGCGGTGCTGATCACCCACCTGCACAGCGATCACGTCTGCGCCCTCAACGACGTGATCACCAGCCACTGGGTGATGACCCAGGGAACCGCCACGCTGCCGATCTACGGCCCGGTGGGCACGGCCCAGTTCGTGGAGCGACAGCTGCATGCGCTCGAACCAGACATCGGCTATCGCATCGCACACCACGACCCACTCACCGAAGGTCCGAAGGTCGAGGTCACCGAGCTCGAACCGGGCGACCCCTTCACCGTCAACGACGTCACCATCACCACGGCCGCCACCGAACACGCACCGGTTCGGCCAACGATCGGATTCCGGCTGGCCCACGACGGCAGCACGGCCGCGCTGGTCGGCGACACCATCCCGTGTGACGGAGTCGACGACCTGGCCCGCGACGCCGACGTGTACGTCCAGACCGTGATCCGCCGCGACATCGTCGAGACGATCCCCAACGAGATGATGCAAGACATTCTCGACTATCACTCCGGTGTGGTCGAGGCTGCGCAGACGGCCGCTCGTGTCGGCGCCAAGCGACTGGCGCTCACCCACATGGTGCCCGCGCCCACACCCGAGCAGTATCCAGAGTGGATCGCCCGGGCCGCCGAGCACTTCGACGGCGAGATCATCGTCGGCGACGACCTCACCACCATCACCGTCTGAGGGCACGCCAGCCAATGACTTCCACACCGACGATCGATTCGATCCCCGTCACCCACACTCCACCCGGCGGGTGGACGGAATGGCCGGCTCCCGTTCTGTCGGGTTGCACAGAACCGCTTCCGCCCGACGCTCCCGACCTGCGCGGCCTCTGGCAGGTGATCGAGGTCCGAGTCGGCGGCGAGCTGGTCGACCACCATCCGGTGAAGGGACAGGTATCGCGGGTCGAACAGGCCGGTGAGCGGATCACCATCACGTCGGGCGGTGTCATCCACGACATGCGCTGCGACGGCACCCTGGCCAACGGTGTGCACGATGTCGCCGCCGCCGACTTCACCACCGAGGTGCACGTGGTCGCGACCTACGAGGACGGGGTGCATGTGCTGCGGCCCGACGGTCTGCCCATCGAGGTGCGACGGTGGCGCGATGGCGACGACCTCATGTGGGACTACGCCTCCTTCGTCGCTCGATTGCGACGACTGGCCGACGCCCAGGTCGATCCCGGGCCGATCCTCGCCGCATTGGAGCAGGACCAGTAGCCCGACCCCGAACGGGCCGAGCCGGGAGTTTCGTCAGGCCGACGCGAGGCCGTCCTCGCGGATGTCCGCGGTCACCCCACCGGCTCGAACTGAACGGTCTCGGGGTTGAACTCGGCGATCACCCCGACCGAGTCGTCGAGGTCGAACTTGCCGGGTGCGAGTGATGCCTCGGCCAGGTCGGTCACTTCGATCGGGCCGAATGCCTCGGCGGCCGCGGCGTACGACTCGGTGGTCAACTCGGGGCCGGCCGCCTCCGCGATCTGGGTGAAGATGTCGAACGCTTGGCAGGCGATGACGGTGGGGCCGAGGTTGTTGCGAGACTCGTCGAGCGCGACCTCCTCGCCACTCGCCGTTTCGAACGCATCCACGCACTCCCGAACCCCGTCCTGGCCGGTCTCGTATTTGGTTGCCTGGTCGGCACCCCCGACGAGTGCCGTCGCCAGCTCGAAGGGTGTGAGATCCAGCCCCAATTCGGTCTGCATGAGCGACGGGTTCACGCCGGTGTCCTCGGGGAGCAGGATGGGCAGATCGATGCCGGAGTTGTTGTAGCCGATCAGGATCGCCTGCGAGCCGAGCGCCGTGCTGGCCATCACCGCCTCGGCACCGCTCGACTGCCACACCTCGGTGAAGATCTGCATCTCGGCCTCGAGGGCGAGCAGGTCCTGGCCAGTCTCCAGCCCGACGGTGTCGGCGACGACTTCGATGCCGGCGGCCTCGAGCGCCGCGATGTACTGCTCGTGAGCGTCACGCGCCTGATCGGTGCCATGGAGCGCAACTTTCGAGCCCTCGGCGAGGACACCACCGTCGATGAGCGCCGCGATCCTGGCGTCGACCAGACGCGAGCCATGGGCGGTGATGGTGATGCCCGGTGCGGTGTAGGTCGCCATCTGATCGGCGCTGATTTCGAAGGTGCTCACGACGATCGTGTCGTTGCGTGCCGCATAACAATCGGCGTTGGTCCGAGGGAAGAGCCCGATGGCGGCGAACACTTCGAGGTCCTCGGTGAGCTCGATGCAGGTGGCGTCGAAGCCAGCGTCCTCGAGCGGGTTCGGGGCACGGAAGGTGAGCTCGATGGTCCGACCGTTGATGCCACCCTCGGCGTTGATCGCATCGGCGATTGTCTGGAACTTCGCCTCCACATCGCCGGGATCGCGCCCGATGACCTCGATGTCTGGCATGACGGCGCCAACCCGAATCACCGACTCGGTCACCCCGGTGTCGGTGGCGGTCAGCTCCACGGGCTCGTCGGACTCGGTCGGCTCGGCATCCTGGCTTCCAGCGTCGTCGCCGGTGTCGGTGTCGGGCTCACCCTCGACGACCGGCGTGGTCGTCTCGGCCGCCTGCGAGCTAGTGGTGGCCGAATCATCGGTCGCTCCGGTCTCGTCCGAGTCGCTGGTACAGCTCGCGGCGACGAGGGCGAGAACCGTCAGCACCGTCGCCATCTGCACCATGTGCCGTCGTTTGGGTCTGCGGCCGAACATGCTCTCCCCCTTGGATGGAGCGCGGGCGCGTTTACCAGCCCGACCGCTGCAACCTAGCAAGTGCGTATACAACTGGCAATAGATGGTAGTCTCCGGCCATGACGCCGAGCCCGACCCTGCCCCCAGACGTAACCGGCGAAGAAGCGCCGATCCACTGGACCGCCGACGGCCGACCGTTCGTGCGCACACCCGACGAAGCATTCGCTGACCTCCCCGGCTTCGGTTGGTCGCCCAACTACGCCGACGTCGATGGGATGCGAATGCACTACATCGATACGGGTGATCCCGCCGGCGAGGTCGTCCTGCTCCTGCACGGTCAACCCGACTGGAGCTACCTCTACCGCCGCATGATCCCGGTCCTGGCCGACGCTGGACTGCGGGTGATCGCGCCCGACCACATCGGCTTCGGCCGGTCCGACAAGCCGGTCCAGCTGGGTGACTACACGTTTCTCCAGCATGTGGCATGGAACGAGGAGTTCCTCGACGTGGTCGGGCTGCGCGACATCACACCTGTCGTGCAGGACTGGGGTTCGCTGATCGGGCTCCGCTGTGTGGGCAACAACCCCGACCGCTTCGCGCGAGTGGTGGTCGCCAACGGCAACCTTCCGGTCATCCCGGAGGGCTTCGCACCGTTCCCCGAGCCGGCGACGCTCGAGCCGCAAGATCTCGATTTCCCGTTCGTGGTCGGTGGTCGCGAACGCAGCGGCGTGGAGGCATTCGCCGACTGGATCGCCTACGCGATGGTCGGCAAGGACTACCGACCCTCGGTCGTGATGCGCGGCTCGATCCGGCGAGACGACATCACCCCCGCCGAGATCGCCGCCTACGACGCCCCGTTCCCGACCCGCCTCCACATGGCCGGCACCCGCATGTTCCCGTCGCTCATCAACACCGTCGGCCATGCCCCCACCAACGAGGCGGCACGCGCCGCGCTCGATGCGTTCCCTCGGCCGGTACTGGGGATGTTCGGGCTGAAGGACGCCATCTTCGGCGACCAGGCGACCCGCGACGCCACCCGCGTCCAGATCGCCGGTGCGGCCGGCCAACCCCATCACGACTTCGGTGATGCCGGTCACTTCATCCAGGAGGACGC
>JBPCTQ010000376.1:0-2592 GCA_051011595.1 Acidimicrobiales bacterium | reverse complement strand
TGAGCGCCGGTGAGCCCTACCGCCAGCGATGCGCGGTGATGCATCACCGTCTGCACCGGACGGCCGAGAACCCGCCCGGACCCGGTGCCTACCGGTCGCCCGACGAGCTGGCCGTCGATCTGGCGCTGGTGGCCGATTCGCTCAGTGCCAACGGTGGAGAGCTGTTGGCGCGGGGACGGGTGGCTCGGGTGCGGCGAACCGTCGCCATGATCGGGTTCCACCTCGCCGTCCTCGACATCCGTCAGCATGCACGGGTCCATCATGAGGCGCTGGAAGGTCTGTTCGAACCTCTCGGTGTGGCGTACGGCGACCTCGACCGACCGGGCCGCATCGAATTGCTCACTGGCGAGCTGGCCAGTCGTCGACCGCTCGCCCCACCGGCCGCCGCCGACCCCGACGACGGCTCGGCCCTGTCGCTCTTCCGCACCGTGCGCGATGCCATCGAGGCCAGCGGCTCCCACGTGATCGAGAGCTACATCGTCTCGATGACCGAAGGGGTGGACGACATCCTGGCTCCGGCCGTACTCGCCCGCGATGTCGGGCTGATCGATCTGCCCGCCGGTGTGGCCCAGCTCGGCTTCGTGCCGCTGTTCGAGACCATCGAGGACCTCCGCCGGATCGGCACCACCTTGCGCGACCTGCTGGCCAACGAGCCCTACCGGCGCATCGTCGAGCTCCGCGGCAACCGCCAGGAGGTGATGGTCGGCTACTCCGACAGCAACAAGGACGGCGGGATCACCACATCGCAGTGGGAGATCCACAAGGCACTACGCCAGATCGCCGAGGTGGCCGACGAGACCGGTGTGCGGATCGTGGTGTTCCACGGTCGGGGCGGCACCATCGGTCGGGGTGGGGGCCCGACCAACGCGTCGATCCTCAGCCAGCCGGCTCGAGTGGTGAACGGTGCGGTGAAGATCACCGAGCAGGGAGAGGTGATCGCCGACAAGTACGGCCTGCCCGACCTCGCCCATCGCAACCTCGATCTCGCCTTCAGTGCGGTCGTCGAGGCGTCGCTGGCCCACCGCCGGAGCCGCCACAGCGAGGCCACGGCCACCCAGTGGAGCGAGATCATGGAGCTGATATCGGCCGCCGCCTTCGCCCGCTACCGCGAGTTCCTCGAGAGCGACGGGTTGGTCGAGTACTTCCAGACCTCGACGCCGGTGGAGGAGCTAGCCGCCATGAACATCGGCTCCCGGCCGGCGCGCCGCTCGGGCTCGGGGAGCGGTATCGGCGATCTCCGCGCCATCCCCTGGGTGTTCGGATGGACCCAGTCGCGCCAAATCATCCCCGGTTGGTTCGGCGTGGGCACCGGGCTGCGCGCCGCCATCGACGCCGGCCACGGCGACGTGTTGGCGACGATGCAACAGGAGTGGAGCTTCTTCGCCACCTTTGTGTCCAACGTGGAGATGACGCTGTCGAAGACCGATCTGGCCATCGCCCGCACCTACGTCGACGCCTTGGTCGATCCGGACTTGCATCACTTCTTCGATCAGATCGTGGCCGAACACGACCTGACCGTCACCGAGCTCTCAGCCATCACCGGTGGTTCACTGCTCGACGACCTGCCGCTGCTCAAGCGCACGCTGGCCGTGCGCGATGCGTACCTCGACCCGATCAACGTCGTGCAGGTCGAGCTGCTGCGCCGCAGCCGATCGGGCACCGCCTCCGGCGAGGAGGCCGAACGCCTGCGGCGGGCACTGCTGCTCACCGTCAACGGTGTGGCCGCAGGCCTGCGCAACACGGGTTGAAGTCGGGTCCATTGCTTGGCCGGTAGGTGCTCGCCGACACGGGGCCAGCGTCGACGGTGCCGTCGCCGAATCTGGTGGCGCACGGGAGCACTTCACTGGATGTTTGTTGTCCCGCGACGGCGTTCTCTCTTGATGGAGGAATCGATCGATCGTGCTCCCCGGTGGGCCGAGTACGAACCGAACCGCCCCTTGTTTGCCCGGCCCTGATTGAGTTCCCGTGGTGCACATTCACACTCGGTGGTGTTGTGGCCAGGGCCAGGGAGGCTGACGAGATGTTCCACGCCGACGGCAGGCCGATGACCGGCATCGACTTCGAGTGCGGTCGGGTGAGATCGGAGATCGCCATGGCGCCCACGAGGTCAGCGGAATTCGTGACTGTGCCGGTCCGATGGCGTGGCCAAGCGCCCGCCGAGCGAGGAGGCCTTCTCGGAGGTGACCGGTCTCGAAGGCGAGACCGAGGACGTGGAGTTTTGCGATGGCAGCGAGTCCACTAGTGGTCGGATCCTGCCGTGCTGGCTACGCCCCCGGGTTGGCGACGTGCATGCCTGTTCGTTGTGCCGCGGCGCACAGATCTCGATCGGCGCTGACCATCACCCGCGCTCGTACGCCCAACGCCGACGCCAGGTGGATGGCGTCGTAGCCCCGCAGCGACTGTTGTTCGGCCAGATCGGATGCCGCATCGATGACGCCGTCGCTCACCCCAATGCGCATGGCCGAGCCGAGCAGCTCATCGATCTTCGCCTTGGCTCCGCGGTGCTGTCGCGCGCTCAGGCGGTCGGCTCGCGTGGCGGCGGCCAGCGCGGCTTTGGCCTCGACCTGCGCCAGCGCGGAAACGACCAGCACC
>JBPCTQ010000375.1:0-5526 GCA_051011595.1 Acidimicrobiales bacterium | reverse complement strand
GGTGTCTACTGCATCTCCCGACTGCTGGATGTGTCGTAGGCCAGCGGCCGGGACGGTGGAACCGAGTTACCGTCCCGGCCGCTCTGGGCCCATCCCCCTACCCGTGGGTGTCGAGGGCGTTCTGTCTGCGTGATTGCGTGACCCGACTGGTCGACGTGATCTAGTCCGGGTGCCGGGACGGTGGAACCGCAGTTTCCGTCCCGGGCACCCGGGGTGCACCCCCAACGTGCGGGTGTCGACGGTGCACCACTGCGGAGCCGCGAGGCGGGTGGCGGGCTCCCGTTGTTCCTCGCTTCTCACGCAGCGGCAACTACCCTCGCCAGATCGGCCTCGACTACCCATCCCTGATCGCCATGATTTGTGTACCGGATGTCTGGTATTCGTTGATTTATCACCGATCGGGGGTTCGTTGATGCCGGGGTTCCTGCTGGCCATGACACTGGTGACCGACGCCATCTTGTTGGTCATCGCCTACCGAGCCCTACGGCTCACCGATCGCATCCGAACCCGCTTCGCCCGACTCCAGGCCTCGATCGTGGTGCTGTTGTGTGTGTCAGGTGTGGTGGCATCGGTTCAGGACATCGGCTTCCAGGCCACCGAGCTCGGTTGGCTGAGCGAGTCGGTGGGGCGCCAGTTCGTCACCAACGTGCAGGCCGGTCTGGTGGTTGCCGGCTTGGCCGTGCTGGTGCCCATCCTGGCCGTCCTGCGCCGGCTGACGACCGAGTTCGCCCAATCCGAAGCTCTCGCCGAGGCCCTGGTGGGTCGGCTGCCCACCGGGGTGAGTGTGGAGTCGGCCGGCCTGACGCCGCGCGAGGTGGAGGTGGTGGCCACCATCGGGGCCGGTTCGGTGTCCGACAAGGAGATCGCCGACCAACTCACGATCTCGCCGGCCACCGCCGCCACCCACGTGCGCAACATCATGCGCAAGACCGACATCAAGCGGCGCAGTGACCTCGCGTTGTTGGCCCTCCAGCTGGAGGAATGAGCGCATCCTCAGATCTGCTGGGCCACCGCGGTCAGCTGTCCGGTCGCCAACATCACCACCAAGAGCGTGGCGCTCCATCGGTGTTGGCTGACGGAGGCGCAGATGGCGCCGGTGATCCCGGCCCCGGCGGCCAACGCAAAGGTGATGGTCGTGAGCGGCGGGCCGGATCCCCCTCGAGACAACAAGGCGAACAACACCGCAAACCAGAGGCACCCGACGATGAGCGTCAGGCGTAGCACTGTTTCGGGCCGTCGGTAGCGAGCCGGAACCCGGCTCACCAGCCGCCGCAGGCGCAGTAGTCGCCGAGTCGTCGACCAGACCGGCCGGGCACGGGGTGTTTTGGTCATGGACGGGGCGGCTCCTGAGGTGAGAAGGTGAGCCCCGATCCGCACCCGGCGGCCGCCCGCGGATCCGAGCCTATCCAGGTGGGACTGGGCCCGGCGGGGGGTGAGCCGATGATCAGAAGTGAGCCGCACCATGTCCACGGACATCTCCGACCTCATCGACAACGGTGATGCCACCACCGTTGCCGCCGCCGTGCATGCAGGTGAGGTGCATCCCCGTGAGCTGGTGGCGGCGGCCATCGGCCGGGCCGAGGAGCGGAACTCGACTCTCAACGCCTTCGTCTCCACTCGTTTCGACGAGGCGCTCGACGAAGCCGAACACGTCGACACCGAAGCACCATTCGCCGGAGTGCCGTTCGTGGTCAAGGACCTGGGGGCCGAGGTGGCCGGCCTGCCGCACACACGAGGCTCGCGTTTGTTCGCCGAAGACACCGCCGTCGCCGATTCGGAGTTGGTGGCGCGGTACCGCCGGGCCGGTTTCTTGGTGTTGGGCACCACCAATGCTCCCGAGATGGGAAAGAACGCCAGCACCGAGCCAGTGCTGCACGGTCCTACTCGCAACCCTCATGGTCTCGGCCATTCGTCGGGTGGGTCCTCGGGCGGCACGGCGGCCGCGGTCGCGGCGGGGATCGTGCCGATCGGCCACGGCAACGACGGGGGCGGGTCCATCCGCATCCCGGCGGCGGCCTGTGGTTTGTTCGGTCTCAAACCGTCGCGCGGCCGCGTCACCACCCACCCGGCCCGATCGCTGCTGTCGTATCCGATGGGCATCGACCACGTGCTCACTCGATCGGTGCGTGACTCGGCCTCGGTGCTCGACGCCACTGCCGGGCCCATGGTGGGTGACCCCTACCAGATCTCGTCTCCCAAGCGGCCGTGGATCGACGAGGTCGGAGCCCACAACGGCGCGTTGACCATCGCCATGTCCACGTCGGCCAGAGACGATGAACAGGCTCACCCCGACTGTGTGGCGGCCACCGAGCAGGTTGCGGAGACGTTGACTGCCCTGGGGCACCGCGTCGTACCCGGAGTGCCCGAGTATCCGGTCGAAGCCATGGGAATCGTGATGCGCACACTGATGGGTGTGCCCCTGGCCGTGAAGGTCGAGCGGCGGTTGGCCGAGTTGGGCCGCGAACTGCGCGACGACGACCTCGAACCCTTCACCCGGTTCATGTACGACTCGGCCGCCTCGGTGCCGGGCACCGCCATCATCGAGGCCATGGAGCTGGTGGAGACCGTCTCGCGCGACATCGGGTCGTTCTTCGTCGAACACGACCTGTTGCTCACTCCGACCCTGCCCCAACCCACGCCGCCACTCGGTTTCCTCGACACCACCGACCTCGAGACCATGTTCGAACGGGCCGGCATATACGCCTCGCTCACCAGCCCGTTCAACATGACCGGACAGCCCGCGGTTTCGATGCCGCTGGCCACCGACTCCACCGGCATGCCAGTGGGGGTGCAACTGGTGGCGGCGTACGGCCGCGAGGATCTGTTGGTGTCGACTTCGTCGCAACTGGAGGCAGCCACGCCGTGGTCGATCGCACCGGTGTGGCCGCCCCGCGAGGCGTGACCAGGCGCCGGCTCAGGTCGTGAACATGACCTTGCGACACTGGTCGGCCTGGTTGGCGAACAGGTCGTAGGCCGAAGCGGCGTCGTCCAGCGCCATGGTGTGGCTGAAGACGTCGTCGAGGCGGGCGAACGCGGGCGCTTCGAGGTGAGCCATGAGTTGCGGCCACGCCCGTTGTGGTGAGGCCACGGTCTCGACGAAACGCTGGTGTGGTCCCACGAGAGCGGCCGGCTCGGCCGAGTAGGGCTCGCTCGGCACCGAGACCGCCGAGATGCGGGCGGTGGTGTGGCCCATGTCGATCGCGGCCCGTATCGACTGGTCGCGACCGGCTGATTCGATCACGGCGTCGGCACCGCCACCGGTGTGTTCGACGACCTGAGACGCGGTGTCGGGGCCGGCGTCGAAGGCGGTGAATCCGAGCTCGGTGGCGAACTGCCGGCGGCTCGCCACCGGATCCACCACCACGATCTCCCAGGCGCCGAGCAGACGGGCCGCCAGCGCCGCGCACATACCCACCGGCCCGAACCCGACCACTGCGACCAGGTCACCTTCGTGCACGTGGGCCCGACGGGCACCTTGCCATCCGGTGGCCAGGTTGTCGGTGAGTAGCAGCGCGGCGGCGTCGGACATTCCCTCGGGGATCGGCATCAGGCAATGGTCGGCGGCCGGCACGGCGACGTACTCGGCCTGGCCACCGGCGTAGTCGGTGAGGGCCGGAATCCCGAGAACCCGCATGCCAGCCGAACAGGCGGCCGACCGGCCGTCGTCACAGTGTGGGCAGTGGCCGCAACCGACCGCACCAGAACACAGGACGCGTTCGCCGACATTTCGCAGACGGACCTCGGGGCCGGTCTCGACGATCGTGCCGATGAACTCGTGGCCGGGACGCTGCCCCTCGGGGTCACCCCACTCGCCCCGAAACGGATGGAGATCGCTGCCGCAGATGGCAGAGCGCTCGACATCGAGGATGGCATCGGCAGGGTGGCGCACGGACGGATCGTCGACCTCGACGGTCTCGACCGAACCGACGCCGGTGAACATGACACTCTTCATGGCCCCATCCTCGCGCTCGCGCTGCTGTGGACGCCGTCTCGCCCAGGTGGTCACCTGGGGCGATGGAGGATCGGTTCTATTCGTTCGGAACGCCGCGGTTGGTGATCGAACACCGGCAGGCGACGCCGTCCGCCGATCGCAGGTCGTTGGCCGTTGCCGTGGCTGGGCTCATGACCGAGCCGGTCACCCGTGATCTTCCCGAGGCCTGGCATGGGAGCTTCTCAGTCGAGCGAGCCGAGGAATGGCTCGGCGAGCAGTTCCGGGAGGGTCCCGTGCTGGTGGTGTCGGAACGGTCGACGGCAGACGTGATCGGGCTCATGCTGCTGTTCGAGGATCGGGTCGGCCCGAGTGGCCCGGTCGTGTTGCGGCTGGGATATCTGCTGGCCGAGAGCTGCTGGGGGCAGGGCTACGCCAGCGAGCTCATCGGTGGGTTCGTCGGTATGTGCCGGTCGCAGTCCGACATCGGTTCGGTGGCCGGTGGTGTGGCCCGCACCAACCATGCCTCCCGGCGAGTACTCGAGAAGAACGGCTTCGTGGCCGAACCCCAATCCGACGACGACTCCGAGGTGTTGTTCGTGCTCGACCTGGCTCGCTGAGCTACTGGTCGTCGCCCTCGGGTTGTACATCGAACCGGCCCATGTAGCCCGTGAAGCCTCGCCGCAGTTCGCTCCGGTCGAGGCCGAAGTCGGGGGTGAGGTCGTAGACGATGCGGCCGTGGGCTCCCCGAGGATTGGCCACCATGTACTCGTCGAGATCGGCCCGGGCCTCGGCGGTCATCTCGATACCGGCGACCTGGTAGATCCGCTCCACCATGGCGATGTCGTCGGCCATGAACTCGTCGAAGCGAACGTCGATGGATTGACCGGCCGGCACGACGTCGCGGTCTCGAGTGCAACGGGTGAGGAGCGTCTCGGCCCGGTCGGCCCAGTAGGCGGCGGCGGCCGGCGGGTCGGGGTGGATGCGACGCATCCGATCGCCGTAGCTCATCATGGTGGCTGCCGAGGCGATCACCGACGTGGGGTCACGGTGGGTGATGGCCACGGTGGCGTCGGGAAACGTGTCCATCAGCACCGGGAGCTGTTCGAGGTGCTGGGGGCACTTCAGGACCCACCGTCGAGGCGGCTCGCCCCGCATCCGGTCCTGCCACTGCAACAATCCGAGCACGGTTCGCATGTATCGGTAGTGCGGCGTCTGGTCGGCGGCCAGGTAGTGATCGCGCCAGCTGGGGGCGGTGAAGAGCCACTCGTAGTTGTAGCTGGCGAAGTCAGGACACATCAGCTCGAGCTCTTCGTGGATGTGGTCGGGGGTCATGGCGTGCATGGCCTTCAGCAGCGGCATCAGCTCGTCGGTCTGTTCCCACCCGAGACGGCAGCGGGTGTAGCGGGGGTCCTCGCCCGGCACCGATGGCGGTTCGTCCGCCGTGGGTACCGGTTCGCGGCTCTCCCAGTAGGGCAGGGCTCGAAACCGACGGTCGGCCGCCATCAGGTTGAGCAGGTGGGTGGTGCCCGACCGCGGGAGCCCGGCCACGATGACCGGGCGGTCGATGACCTCATCGTGGATCTCGGGGTGCTGCG
>JBPCTQ010000374.1:0-2617 GCA_051011595.1 Acidimicrobiales bacterium | reverse complement strand
CGGGCGACGGTGTCGAGATCTCACTGGCGGGCAGCGGCAACCTGGTGCTCGGGAACGTGATCGGCATGGGCACTGACGGTGTCACCGCAGTGCCCAACGGCTTGCGCGGGATCGAGATCTGGGAGGGGTCGTCGGGCAACACCATCGGGGGAACGGTCGTCGGTTCGGCCAACCTCATCTCGGGCAACAGTGGTGATGGTGTGCGGGTACGGGGTGTCGGCACCGACACCAACACCATCACCGGCAACTGGATCGGCCCCGACGCCACAGGAACAGCCGGACCGGGCAACAACGAGGGCGTCAACGTCTTCGGTGGCGCGGCCGACAACGTGATCGGTCCCGGCAACGTGATCTCGGCCAATCGAGCCGACGGGGTCTACGTCGGCGACAGCGGCACCGACGGCACCCAGGTGGTCGGAAGTCTCATCGGCCTCAGCACCGATGGCGGCGGGGCGCTGGCCAACGCCGACCGCGGCGTGCAGGTCGAGACCGGAGCCACCAACACCGTGATCGGCGGGCCGAACGCGGCCGATCGAAACGTGATCTCCGGCAACGGGTCCGAAGGCATCATCATCGCCGACTTCACCGCCTCGGGCACCACCGACAACCAGGTGATCAACAACTTCATCGGGACCGATCAGGCCGGTGCGACACCAGTCCCCAACACGCGCGACGGGGTGCGCGTGGTGGCGTCAGGGGGCAACCTGATCGGCGGGGTGTCGCCCTTCGACGGCAACCTGATCGCCTACAACGGCCAACACGGCGTCGAGATCTCTGCGACCGCGCTGGCCGACAACGCCATCACCTGGAACCGAATTCACAGCAACGGCGGACTGGGCATCGACGTCGGCGACGACGGGGTCGATCTCAACGATCCCGGTGACGCCGATTCGGGACCCAACGATGGCTTGAACCACCCGGTCATCCGGACAGCCGAAGGGGCGGGCCCGTCGGTCACGGTCACGCTCGACTTCGAGCTGCAACCCGGTGACTACCTGTTCCACTTCCACACCAACGCCGGCGGTGCCGACCCCAGCGGGTACGGCGAGGGACAGTCAGCCGTCCGCGCCGAGAGTCTCACCGCCCATCCCGGTGGCGCCGGGACACTGACGGCGACGGTGCCCGCCAGTCTCGGGGACATCATGACGGTGACGACCACTGAGGACCTCGGAGCGTCGTACGGTTCCACCTCAGAGTTCTCCGCTGCGGTGACGGTGGTCGCCGCCAGCACCGACGTGGCGCCGGACTCATCGAGTCAGAGAGCCGACCTGGCCTTCCGAGGCGGACTGTCGTGGGCCACCTCACCCGGGAAGGCTGGCCTGGCACAAGAGTTCGATGGCGGCGCCGCTCGCCTGGTCGGTCCGCCCAGCGACATCGACGGGAGCGGTCTGACGATCTCGACGTGGGTGCAGCCGAAGTTCCTGAGCGGCTCGCCCCGCCTGGTCGCCAAGAGCGACGGCGCCGGTACGCCCGTCTACGAGCTCCTGATCGATACCGCTGGATCCCCGCAGGCTCGGGCCCGCATCGAAGTGGGTGGCACGGTGTACGAGGCCGCCGGTGGAGTGGTGACGACCGGCTGGCACCATCTCGCCTCGAGCTGGGACGGCAGCGCACTGCGGGTCTTCGTCGACGGCGCGCTGGTGGCCACGACGCCCACGACCGGCACCCCCACCACCGATCCCTCGGTTCCGCTGGTGCTCGGCAACACGGCGGGAGCGACCAACCCTCTCGAAGGTCGTCTCGACGAGGTGCGAGTCGCCAACGTCGCCCGCGGGGCATCGTGGGTGGCCACGTCGTTCGCCAACCAGGACGACCCCGCCGGTTTCGTCACGGCCGGAGCGCTGCAGACCCAGGCCGCCGGGGCCTGGACGGCGACCTCGGTCGAGACCCACACCGGGACCTTCGCCCTTCAGGCTCCGGTCACCGACACGGTCGACAGCTGGATCACCGCCGACGGCATCACCGAGCCCGGCGTCGAGTTCGACACGTGGTGGTGGTTCTCCGACACGACGGGGGACCTGGCCCAGGGGGTGCGGACCGGCGCCGCGCCGGTCACCCAGCACGAGACCGCGCTCGTCGGACCGACGGGCTGGGACCTCGGTCGCATCGACCCAGGCGGCCGGACCCAGGACCTCGCCCCACCGGGCGGGCAGGCGCCGTCGGCTGGGACCTGGACGAAGGTCACCGTGCGCATCGATCAGGCCGACCAGATGACGGTGCTCATCGATGACACCGTCGTCATCGGACCCGTCCCTGCCGCAGCCGCCCCGGCCGCCGGATCGGTCGGGCTGAGAGGCCGTTTGCCGAGCGGCCAGCAGTGGTATGTGGACGACGCGGTCGCCCGGCGGCTGGTCTCGGTCGAACCAGTGGCCTCGCTGGCGGCCCTCGACCGCTGACCGCCCACGTGGGCCGTTCGTCCCAGCGACGTCAAGGCGACCGACGAGGACGCCGACATCTACATGGTGCGTGCTCCTCGATGGCGATCAGCGACCGCAGGCCTGGTCGCACTGGCAGCCCTGGTGACGGCCATGGCCGCCCTCTCCACGAGCCGTGCGGACGTCTCGGCGACCACCGAGAACCGGTCGAACCTGTTCACCTCCGGATCCATCGACGTGGT
>JBPCTQ010000373.1:0-22415 GCA_051011595.1 Acidimicrobiales bacterium | reverse complement strand
ACCTGATCTCGGGCGGCCCCGGGCCCGACGACCTTCGTGGTGGGGCCGGCGACGACGTTCTCGCCGGCGACGACGACAACGACGAGCTCGGCGGCGGACTGGGTGACGACACGCTGCGAGGGGGCGTCGGGAACGACACCCTCGAGGGTGGCCCCGGCAGCGATCAGCTCGAGGGCGAGGAAGGTATCGACAACCTGGTCGGCCAGTCCGGCAACGACGTGCTGCTCGGCGCCGATGGAAACGACACGCTGGCCGGCAACGCCGGCGACGACGAACTCGATGGCGGCAAGGGTGAGGATCGGCTGTTCGCCGGTGCGGGCGACGACCTCGCCGTGGGCGGCAAGGGTTCTGACACCATCTTCACCGGACTCGGTGACGACACCGCCAGCGGCAACGACGGCCACGACGTCATCAAGACATCGGCGGGTATCGACGTCATCTCGGGCGGGCCGGGCAACGACACCGTCACCAGCGGCCCCGACGACGACACCGTCACCAGCGGGCCCGGCGCCGACGACATCTCCACCGGACCCGGCGACGACACGGTCGACGCAGGTGGTGGCAGCGACACCATCAACGGCGGCACCGGTGCCGACACCATCGAAGGAGCCGCCGGCAACGACGAAGTCCTGGGGTCTCTCGGAGACGACACCTTGATGGGCGGCAGTGGTGCCGACTTCCTCAAGGGTGGCGTCGGCGTCGACCACTGCGACGGTGGTCCGGGCACCGACACCTCTGACACCTGCGAGACCCAGGTCGGCATACCCTGAACAAGTCAGGGACAATTGCCTACAGCCGCTACGCTCAGCGTCAGATATCCTCACTGTGCGTGACGTATTCGATCCATCAATCAACCCCCCGGACCTCCGACTCATGAAGAAGCTGTCTCTCCTCGCCGTCTTGGCCCTCGTTCTCGGCCTCATCGCTTCGGTCAACACCGCGGCCGCGGCCGAACTCTGTACCGGCCAACCGGTCACCGTCGACATCGGTGCCGGCGACCAGCCCACCAACGGCAACGACGTGATCATGGGCACGCCGGGTGACGACGTCATCAACGGCCTGGCCGGCAACGACCGGATCTGTGGTGGTGACGGCGACGACGTCCTCAACGGCGGCTTCGGCAACGACATCCTCGACGGCGGCAACAACGACGACACGCTCATTGGTTTCGAAGGCGACGACATCCTGCGGGGCAGCTTCCAACACGACACCCTTCGGGGTGGCAACGGCGACGACAAGGTGGTCGGTGGCGGCGGCGTCGACGACATCCGAGGTGATGCCGGCAACGATGAAGTGATCGGCGGGCTCGGCATCGACACCATCAACGGAGGCGACGGCAACGACACCGTGGAAGCCAACGGGGGAGCCGACATCATCAACGGCGGCGCCGGCAACGACGACATCGACGGCGGCGGCGGCGACGACACCATCAACGGTGGTGATGGCGACGACCTCTTGAAGGGTGGCCCGGGAGATTTCGCCGACACCATCAACGGCGATGCCGGCAACGACGTGATCCGGGGCGGCACCGGTGATGACATCCTGCGCGGCGGACCCGGCACCGACAACATCTTCGGAGCGTCCGGCAACGACGACCTCGACGGCGGCACCAGTCGCGACTTCGTGTTCGGCGACGACGGCAACGACATCGTGCGGGGCGGCGGCGGCAACGACGACGTGCACGGTGCGGCCGGCAACGACCAGCTCTTCGGCAACGGCGGCAAGGACAACCTGTTCGGGGGCCGGGGCGACGACACGCTCAACGGCGGCAACGGCGACGACAAGCTCTTCGGCCTCGAGGACACCGACATCCTCCTGGGTGGGTCCGGTGACGATCTGCTCAATGCCGGCAAGGGCAACGACAGCGCCGACGGCGGCCCGGGCGACGACTACGTCGACGGCAACATCGGTCGCGACACACTCATGGGCGGCGACGGCAACGACGAGATCGACGGATCCCACGGCTTCGACACCATCAGCGGTGGCCCGGGCTCGGACTGGTTGAAGGGTGGTGCCGGCGACGACAGCCTCGACGGCGGCCCCGATCCCGACACCTGCGACGGTGGCAGCGGCACCGACACCGCCACCACCTGCGAGACCGTCGCCAACGTTCCCTGATCGGATAGTCGTCTTCCCGTTCTGGTAGTGCCCCGACAGTCTGAAGCTGACGCTGCACTACCAGAACCGGATTTGCTGGATTTGCTGGATTTGGTGGTGCGTCAGCGCTTGTCGGCGCCCACGATCCACATGGCGAAGTACTGCGCACCACCGCCGTAGGCGTGGCCGAAGGCCCGCTGAGCGCCGGCCACCTGATGATCACCGGCCATACCCCGCACCTGCAGGGCCGATTCGGCGAAGCGGATCATGCCGGACGCACCGATGGGATTGGACGACAACACACCGCCGGAACAGTTCACCGGCAGATCGCCGCCCTCGAGCGACGTGGCCCCTTCCTCGACGAGGCGCCAGCCCTCGCCGCTCTCGGCGAAACCAAGACTCTCGAGCCACATCGGCTCGTACCAGCTGAACGGCACGTACATCTCGACGGCGTCGATCTCGGCTCGCCGATCGGTGATACCGGCCTGCGCGAACACATCGTCGGCACAGTCACGGCTGGCCTGCGGGTTGACCTCGTCGCGGCCGGGGAAGTTGTTCGACTCCGATCGCATGGCCGTACCGTGCACCCACGCCACCGGGCGCTTGGCGGCGTCGCCGGTGGCTTCGTTGCCGAGCACGATGGCGCACGCGCCGTCCGATGAGGGGCAGGTCTCGCTGTAGCGGATCGGTTCCCAGAGCATGGGGGCCTCGACCACCTGTTCGAAGGTCAGGTCGGGCTGGTGGAGGTGTGCGTAGGGATTCTTGAGGGCGTGCTGACGGTCCTTGAACGCAACCATGCAGCCGATCAGCTCGGGGGCGCCGCTGGCGGCCATGTACTGGCGCATGATCGGTGCGAAGTAGCCGCCGGCACCGGCGTTGATGGAGACCGAGAACGGCTGGGGCAGCGACAGCGCCCAGGTGGCGTTGGACTCGCTCTGTTTCTCGAAACCGAGGGTGAGCACCCGTTCGTGGACGCCGGACTGCACCAGGCTGGTGGCCACCAGGGCAGTAGAGCCGCCCACCGACCCGGCCGTGTGCACCCGCAACATGGGTTTGCCCACACAGCCGAGCGCATCGGCCAGGTACAGCTCGGGCATCATGGCCCCCTCGAAGAAGTCCGGGGCCTTGCCGATGACAACGGCATCGATGTCGTCCCAGGTCATCTCGGCATCCTCGAGCGCCCGGTAGGCCGCCTCGCGTACCAGTCCTGCTATCGACTTGTCGCCCGCAGTGGTCTGATACTTGGTCTGACCGACCCCGACAATGGCACAAGGTTGTTTCGCCATCACTCCCCCTCCAGCACGCAGACGAGATTCTGTTGCAGCACCGGGCCGCTGGTGGCGTGGGCGACCGCTCGGTCACCCTCACCCGCCGAGACTCGGTCGGCGGCCTCGGCGATTCGCATGAGCCCGGCAGCCATCATGGTGTGGCCGGCCAGAGCTCCGCCCGACGGATTGATCGTGGTGGCGCCCTCGTCGAGCCCCAGTTCCTGCTCGATCAGGTGCTCTTGGTGGGTGAAGGGACCGTGTAACTCGGCCAGGTCGACCTTGTCGTCGCCAACACCGGCCTTAGCTCCGGCCAGAGCAACCGACGGGGCCGCAGTGAGATCGCGAGCACTCAGGTTGTGGGCGTCGATGCGATGGTCGATGCCCCGGATCCAGGCCGGTCGTTCACACATCGATCGGGCTCGATCGCCGGCCGCCAGAATGACGGCAACACCGCCGTCGGCCGCGGCCGGGAGATCGGTGGCTCGCAATGGATCGGCCACGACCGGACTCTGGAGCGCCTCGGCGGCCGTGAGCGGTCCACGACGCACCGCATGCTCGCTGGTCATGGCGTTGTTGTGGGAGCGAACCGCGATCTCAGCCATACGCTGCTCGGACACTGCTCCCGCCTCGAGCATCGAACGGGCCTGGAGTGCACCCACGGCGAAGGCATCAGGCCACAAAGGAGCCAGGTAATACGGATCGAGCTGTGTGCACAACACATCACGCAGCGACCCCGGTGACGACTTTCCGTAGCTGTAGACCAGCGCGGTGTCGATCTCTCCCATCTGGAGTTTGACCCACGCCTCGTAGAGCGCCCAGGCGCCGTCCATCTCCACATGGGACTCGCTGATGGGCGGTACGGCACCCACGGCGTCGAGGGTCATCACGAACGAGAAGGCCTGGCCGGCCAGGAAGTCGCTGGAGCCCGAACAGGTGAAGCCGATGTCGTCCTGGGTGACGCCGGCGCGCTCCCGCACACCGCTGATGAGCTCGACCATCAGCTCCGGTTCGGTGGAATCGCTCATGGCCGGGGTCTGCTTCTGGGTGGTGGCCACCACGGCGACGTCGATCATGACGATCCTCCCTGTGCGGCCCGGCGATGGTGGAAACCGCGGGTACCGCTCTCTTCCAGCGGCATGGGGTCTTCGCCGGTGGGTGTCCAGTAGAGGACGTTCTCGGCGGTTCGCCCGAACTCGTCTTCGGGTTTCCACACCGCCTGAACCCGGGTTCCGATGGTGACCTCGTCGGTGGGCACTCCGGCCACCAGGCCGATGAAACCGATGTCGGCGCCGTCGAGGAAGATCCAGGCGCTCACGTAGGGAACCTCCAGATCGTCGCGACCCGGGATGGGCAACCGGGTGACGCAGAAGGAGCCGACGTGCCCTCTGTCGGGCAGCTCGACGAACTCGTCACACGCAACGCCATGCCGGGGATCGATCCCCCGGGGCGGCACGAACACCGCACCGTCGACCGGTGATCGCTGACCGAGGATCTTCTTCTCGGCATATCCCGTGAGATATGTGACCGAGGTCGACCCGGGGATGTAGTCGTACTCCAGCCGGATGGGGGTGCGAACACTCAGAACCGGTTCGACGGCAGCCACCTGCGGGGGCACCGACACCTCACCGGCGAGGGCTGCGGGGGGAACACTGGGATCACTCATTGGCCGTCCTCGGGAACAAAACCTTCGAGGTCGGCGATGTGTCCGACCCGTTCATCGCGCCAGCGGGCCGTGACCCGCAGGCCGGTGTGCAGGTCGTCGGCCGACTCGACGAGCACACCGTGAAGCATCGGGGTGTCGGCGCCGTCGAGTTTGATCATCGCCAGTCCGTGAGGGGTGTCCCACGGCGACTGCGGACGGGGTGGATCGACCCAGGTCCACGTCAAGACCTCGCCGGTCTGTCCCACCTCGACCATCTCGGTGAGCGGTTCGCTCGTCTGCGGGTCGTACTCGACCGGCGGCACCAGCACCGACCCGTCCGGTCGTTTGATACCGCAGATGATCTTCTCACGCAGACCCGTCAGGAAGGCACCGATGACCGGACCGGTGGTCCGGGTGAACGGGTACTCCAGGATGAGGTCGGCGCGAAGACGTTCTTCGCTCATGTCAGTCCTCCACCAGTGAAAGGGTTGCCGAGTCGCAGTCGATTTCGACCATCGACCCGTCGGGGGGTTCATCAGCACTGAACTCGACGTTCATCAGCGCCGGAATCCGGAAATCGCGCGACACGATCGCCAGGTGACTCTCGATGTCGCCGGACCGGCACAGGATGCCGGTGAGGTCGGCCTCGATGGGAGCCAGAAAGGTGGCTCCCGCATCGTTGACCAACGCGATCACATCGGCCGGCGCATCGTCGCCTTCGTCGAGCATGGCGATGACGTCGTCGGGGGTCTCGAAGCGGCGCAGACGGCCACGGACCGTCGCACCCCCGAAAATGGCCGCCCCTCGAGCAAGCTCCCCCATCGACCGGATCAGTCGAACTCGATGACCTGGCGGACCACATCGGCGTCGCCGAGGGCGTGCAGGGCATCGTTGACCTCGCCGATCTTGATGCGACGGCTGATCATGCCTTCGAGGTCGAGGCGGCCGGACTTGTAGAGCCGCAGGAATCGGTTGAAGTCGGTGCGCACGTCAGCACCGCCGTACATCGAACCGACCAACGTCTTCTCGCTGAAGAACATCTCGAAGGCGCTGAGCGAGAACGACTCTTCGGCCCGGCCGACACCGACCACACACGCCGTGCCGCCACGGCGAACGAGGTCGAAGGCCTGACGCATGGTGACCGGGTTGCCGATGCACTCCAGCGCGAAGTCGAAGCCCTCGCCGCCGGTGATCTCGGTCTTGACGTCTTCGAGCTGATCGGGAGTGACGCCGTGGGTTGCGCCGAAGGCCTTGGCTCGATCGAGCTTGCCGTCGTGCAGGTCGACGGCCACGATCTCGGCCGCCCCGGCGATCCGGGCGCCCTGGACGGCGGCGATGCCCACACCACCGGCCCCGATGACCACCACCGAGGATCCCGGGGTGACCTTGGCCGTGTTGAGCGCCGCGCCCACACCGGTGGTGACACCACAACCGATGAGAGCGGCAACGTCGAGCGGCACGTCGTTGTCGATCTTGATGGCGGCGATGGACGGCACGATGGTCTCTTCGGCGAACGTGCCGCACCCCGTCATCGACCCGATGACCTCGTCGCCGCTACGGAACTGCGGGTTCGAGCCCATGGTGATGAGGCCGTTCATGCAGAGTTGGGGCTGCCCCCGGCCGGTGCAGTAGGCGCAGGAGCCGCACGGCGGCGAGAAGGCGATGATGACGTGGTCGCCGGGCGCCACATGGCTGACCGCGTCACCGACATCGGTGACGATTCCCGCCCCTTCGTGTCCGAGCACGGCCGGTGCGCCCTGGGGAATGGTGCCGTTCATGGCCGACAGGTCGCTGTGGCAGACCCCGCTGTGGGTGACCTTGATCTTGACGTCGGTGGGCCCCACGTCACGAAGGGTGATGTTGTCCTCGACATCGAGGTTCTCGGTGGGCACAGAGCGCATGACAGCAGCGAGCATTGGGCTTCCTTGAGTGACAGTTCGGACCGTTTCGGCACGATAGTGGAACCTGTTCTCATTGGGTAAAGCGAGCGCTCCGACAGCCGGACGAGGCGCGGCGACCGAAGCCTCCACTAAACAACGGAGATGCGCGTGAAAGACCTGCCCCTGTCGGCCATCAACGAGTTGATCGACTACTGGGATCGGCTGACGTTCGAGAACTCACGCAAGCGCACCGGCCTCACGTCGGGTTTGATCCCGGTGCGCGAGTACATCGCGGCGGCCGGCATCGAGTCGTGGTTGCGGTGGCCGGCCATCTTCGAGCAGCTCGACCACGCCGTCGACGCCGCCGAGCTGGGGGCCGCCGTTCGTGGCCCGGGCCACTCGGTCACCAACGCCCACCCCTTTGCCATGGCCGTGATTCCGCTGGGCGGTTGGAAGACGCTCGATGCACTGGCCCAGCACGGCCTGGCCAGGTCGGTCGACGACGCCGAGCAACGAATTCGAACCGTGCTCGACTTCTGGGTTCGTTTCGTCGAACCCTGGCGCAACGACGGCTTCCGGAGCTGCTGGGACGCCGCCAACACGCTGCGCACGTGCGACCCGCACCACATCACCACGCTGTACGAGGCCGCCGAACCGGTGCTGAGCGCCGACGACAACCGGCGAGCCCGCCGATTCGTGGCCGGGCTCCAGCAGTTCTTGTTCCTGCTCTACCTCGACACGCGACTGGGCACGGGCGACTCCGGTCCGTACCCCCTGCCCAACGGCCGCCACATGATCGTGCGAGAGTTCTCCGCGTTGAGTCGCAGTTGGATTCCCTGGAGCGACGTGGCCGAGGCCGTCGGTCACCAGAACATCGTGGTCGGGCTGGTGTTCCGGCCCGGAGTCCACAACCAGGTCACCGACCTCTCGTCCACCTTCTCGATACCGGCCGACAACCTCGAGTACCTCGAAGCGTTCTCGGTCTTCGAGTCCCACCCCGATGGCACGCTCACCCACATCCCCGACGATCAACTCGACCACATCTCGGCCGCGGTGCGCACGGCTCAGGCCGATGCCTACCGCCGATTCAACACGTGGTCGACGGCGGAGAAGGTCCACAACGGCGCCCACGTCTATTTCCGGGGGCTGCTCTGGCCGCTGACCGAGGCGGCGGGCATCGACGACCAGATCGACTGGTCGCTTCCCAGCGAAGCGGCCCAGCCGCTGTGGCCGATCTTCGAGGGCGGGCTGCCCGAGAGCGGCGAGGTCACCTTCCCGATGTTCGACCGCCTTCCCGAGGCGACCGCCTAGTGGAGCTCAAGGCAACCACGTACGACGTCGACGGCGCCGTGGCCACCATCTCCTTGTCGCGACCGGCACGCCACAACGCCTGGACCGGTCGAATGCACACCGAGTACCGGCAGTGCCTGCAACAGGCCGACGACGATGAGGCCGTTCGTGCCGTGGTCCTCACCGGTGATCCCGAGGGCGGTGCCTTCTGCGTGGGGGGCGACGCCGACGCGTTGGCGGGCCACGCCGAGCGCGGAGGCTACGACCCGGGAACCGGTCCCGACCTGGCCACTCCCGGGTACGGCATCCGGCCGGAGTTCGACGCCGATTTCGCCTTCCAGTTCGGGCTGCGGATACCGGTGATCGCGGCCGTGAACGGCAGTGCTGCGGGCGTTGGCCTGGCGGCAGCCTGTTTCGCCGACGTGACCTTCGTCGCCGAACACGCTCGTCTCACCACTGCGCACGGTCGATTGGGCCTGCCTGCCGAGTACGGGCTGAGCTGGCTCCTCCCCCGCCGTGTCGGGCTCACGCGCGCCACCGACCTCCTCCTCACCAGCCGCATCTTCAGTGGAGTCGAGGCCGCCCAGTGGGGACTGGCCCTCGAAGCGCTGCCGGCCGACGAGGTACTCGACCGGGCCACCGAGTACGCCCGGGTGCTGGCCCGTGAAGTTGCCCCGTCATCGCTCTCGGTCACTCGGCGCCAGCTCTACCAAGATCTCCACCGTGATGCGGCCGGCTCGGTGCACGACGCCAATCGACTCCTCGACGAGATGATGGCCGGACCCGACTATGCCGAAGGGGTGGCCGCCTTCCGCGACCGCCGACCGCCCGACTTCAGCTGATTCCCGCTCAGGCCGGTAGCACCAGGTCCACCGCGTCGTGCAGTTCGTCGATGGCTTGTTCGAGCGGCATCCACCCCATGACCCACCCGATGAGGCCGCTGAACCACACGTGCTCGATCACCCGGATGATGCGTTGTTGTTGAGGCGTCGCCAGCGCGGGCCCGAACGCCGAACCCACGGCTGCGCTCCATGTTCGGTGCAGCTGTTCTTGTATCTCGGCGATGTCGGGACCCGGCGACACGAACCCGGTGACCACCGCGGCGCTCAGTGTCTGGTCCGAGCTCATGGCATCGGTGATCCGAGCCAACAGATCGAGCACCCGCTCACGGTCGGTGCCACCTCGAGCAGGCCGTAGTTCGACCTGCCGGGCGAATTGGTCGATCCAGTCGTGCAACGCCGCAGCCAGGAGGTGATCCTTGGACGAGAAGTAGTGATAGATGGTGCCCAAGGCCACCTCGGCCCGAGTGGCCACCTCACGCATCTGCACCGCGTCGTAGCCACCCTCGCTGGCCAGCGCGGTCCCGGCCAGGATCACCCGTCGGCGTCGCTCGGCCTGTCGTTCGGTGAGTGACTCCAGCTCCGACATCAGCCCTCGACCCTAGTTGTGGAGCCGGTCGCCCCCGCGGCGGCTACAGGTACACCGACGACGACGACCAGTCGCCGGCGAGCACGGCGAAGAGCTCGGAGTCGCGCCAGCGGCCGTCGATGAGCAGGTCGTCGCGCAGCAACCCCTCACGCCTCATACCCAGCTTCGTGAGCACCCGGATCGATGCTTCGTTGACCGGGTCACAGACCGCCCACACCCGGTGCAGGCCCAGGTCGGAGAAGCCGAAGTCGACCACCAGCCGAGCGGCTTCGGACGCCAATCCGTGCCCCCATCGGTCGCGCCGGAGCAGGTACCCCACCTCGCCGCGCCGGTGACGGCGACTGTCGATGGTGAGGGCCACCGCACCCACCACCTCACCAGATGACCGTTCGACGATGGCCAAGGTGTACCCCTCCCGCTCGGCCGCGCCGCTCTCGGCGATCAGACCGGCCAGGTAAGACACGACCGACTGATCGTCGGTGCGATCGAGTGGCACGAACCGCACCACGTCGTCGTCGCCCGTCCATTGTTGAACGGCATGGGCATCGCCGCGGTCGAACTCGCGGAGCCACACTCGTTCGCCCTCGATGACGACCGGATACACAGCGCTGATTGTCTCCTACCGCAGCCGGCGCCGCCCAGCCGACCGGGCCGGCAGTTGCGCCTCAGGCCACCAGCACAGCCATGAGGGCCAGCTGGTCAGCGGTGAGCGGACCGCCCACACGGGACTGTGTGCTCGACCCTTCCAACCAGGCGGCGAACCCTTCGGCGAAATCGCCGGCCATGGTGTCGAAATCGAACGACGTGCCGTCGGGCCACCACGGCACACCGGCACCCACCCCTCGAGCGTCACGCCATCGCTGGCGATCGGACTCGTCGTTCAGCTCGAGATCGGCGACGTGGCCCAACTCGTGGGCCAAGACCCGACGTAGCCCGTCCACGGTGTCGTCGGTTCGGACGAACAGCTCGACCAGCTTGCGATCCGGGTAGGTCAAGGCCCGTACCCCGGAGCGGGGGCCGTGCACCTCGATTCGCCAGGCGGGGAAGCGGTCCTGCCAGGGATAGGCGATCTCCGAAAGTGCTTGACGACCTCGCTCCTCGGGAGTCGGGGGCGGCGCCACCGTGGTCGTGGGAGCAACCGTTGTAGTCGGGACCGTGGAGGGGACCGTTGTAGTCGGGACGGCAGCGGGAACCGGTGCCACCTCGGTGGTGGGAACCGGCTCCACGGCCTGAGCCACCGGCGCCGACGCCAGCGTGGTGGTGGTGCTGGTCCTGAGCTCGACGGCACCGAGGACCTCGACCGGCGGGCGTTCATCGGGCGGCGCCGCGGCGTCGACATCATTCAGCACCAACAGGGCCCCGCCGGTGCACACGATGGCCAACAGACCAACGACAACCCTGACCAGTCCTTCACTGTGCATCTCATGCAGTTTCGGTGATCACCGGCCCTTTCGACAAGGGCCGTTGGGGCCATTCGATCCGGTGGGTCCAACGACTCAGCGACCCCTACGCTGGCCCGATGCACATCGACACGGCCCTCATGGGCACGTTGGCCGAGGTCCCGGAACGAGCTCGGATGCTCGCCGCCGCAGGCTTCGACGGCCTGTTCACCTTCGAAGGAAACAGCGACATCTTCTTCCCGCTGGTCCTCGCCGCCGAACACACCGACCTGGACCTGGCCACCAACGTGGCCATCGCCTTCCCCCGCAGCCCGATGCACCTCGCCTACCAGGCATGGGATCTGCACCGTCAGAGCGGCGGCCGCTTCAGCCTCGGGCTCGGAACCCAGATCCGCCCCCACATCGAACGCCGGTTCAGCGCCACGTGGGGGCGACCAGTGGCCCACATGCGAGAGCTGGTCGAGGCCGTGCAGGCCATCTTCGCCTGCTGGCAGGACGGGGTCACCCTCGATCACCACGGCGACTACTACGACCTCGATCTGATGACCCCGATCTTCGTTCCCGAGGCCCTTCCGTGGGGCCCGCCCCCGATCTGGCTGGGCGCCCTCGGTCCCCGGATGACACAGATGGCCGGCGAGGTGGCCGACGGTGTCTGGATCCACCCGTTCAACACCCGAACGCTGCTCGTGGACCACACCCTTCCCAACCTGCACGCGGGGATCGACCGAGCCGGGCGAGACCGCAACGACGTGAAGCTGGGGGTCGACGTGATGGTCGGGGTTCACCGCACCGACGAAGAGCGCGAGACCGCCATCAACGGCTGCCGATTCAACCTGGCGTTCTACGGATCGACCCCCGCCTACCGGGTCACTCTCGACGCGCATGGTTGGGGCGACCTGCAACCGCAACTGCGGTCGCTCACCAAGGAGAACCGCTGGGACGAGCTGGGCGCGGTGGTCGGCGACGAAGTTCTCCACACGATCGCCGTGGTGGGTACCCCCGAGGAATGCGCCGAGCAGCTGCGCGACCGATACGGCGACGTGGCGACACGTCTCGGGTTCTCGCTCCCCTATTCCGCTGCACCCGACCTGTTGGCCGACCTCGTGCAGGCCTGCCGCCAGGTGTTCTGACCAACGGGCCTCAGACCGCCACGACCTCCACCGGAATGGCGTTGAGCTGGGCGTTCCCCGACAAGGGATCGATCGGCCCGGGATCGGTGAGCACGTTGGCGTTCACTCCGTCGGTCGCCGCGGCCACCGACAGCCGCACACCGTCGACGTCGTGGCCCCACCCATGGGGCAGGCTCACCACACCGGGCCGGATGCGGTCGGTGATCTCCACCGTGGCCTGCACCTCACCGGCCTGCGATCGCACCTGGGCCGGCTTCCCGTCGTCGAGGCCCAACCGCTCGGCATCGTCGGGGTGAACCAGCAGCGTGCACCGCGGCCGACCCTTCACCAGGACCCGCACGTTGTGCATCCACGAGTTGTTCGAGCGCAGGTGGCGTCGACCGACCAGCACGAGCCCATCATCGATCGGTTCCTGTAGGTGGTCGGTGAGGCGAACCAGGTCCTGAGCCAGCGGTGCCGGCAAGAGATCGATGCGGCCATCGGTGGTCTTGAGGGCCAGCGGCAGGCGCGGCTCGAGCGGCCCGAGGTCGATGCCGTGAGGTTCCGCGGCCACCTTGTCGAGGGTGAGCCCGGCCGGATCGGCACCGAAGCCCTCGCCGTAGGGTCCACTTCGGATCAAGATGTCGACCAGCTGGTCGGCCGGGCTGCGCCCCGGCTCCTCGATCGCCGACCGCATTTCGTCGACGCTTCGGCCCGTCGTTCGGGCCGATCGCTCCAGCCGGTCGTTGATGGCGGCGTCGGCGAGCAGCCCCGGGTCGGCGGCCGGTCCGGCCCCGGCCACCAGGGCGGCCAGTCGGGCCAGAATGGCCCACTCGGCCATTCCCTCGGCGGGCACCAGCGCCGGCGTCCACTTGGTGTTGTTGCGCACCGCAAGACCGGAGAACGCCAGGTCGTAGTGGCTGCGGGCCAGCGGGCCGGGCGGGGGCAGGATGACGTGGGCGTGGCGGGTCGTCTCGTTCAGCCACGGATCGACGCTCACCAACAACTCCAGATCGCCCAACGCGGCGTCGAGACGTTCGCTGTCGGGGCAGGACAGGGCCGGATTGCCGGCCACCGTGAAGAGGGCCCGGATCTGACCGGCACCTGGCGTCAGGATCTCCTCGGCCAGGGCAGCCACCGGCAGCTCGCTGCGCGCCTCGGCCAGACCCCGAACCCGGCTGGCCCAGCGACCGAGCTGGAAACCGCGCCCCTGACCCTCGCCCCGGGTGCCGTGGGCGGGCAACGAGAACATGGCCCCGCCGGGGCGATCGAGGTTGCCGGTGAGGATGTTGACGACATCGGTGGCCCACGACGCCAAGGTGCCGAAGGTGGTGGTGTGGCTCCCGATCCTGGCGTACACAGCCGCCGTGGGAGCGGCGGCCAGGTCGACGGCCAGGGACCGGATTCGTTCGGCGTCGATCCCGGTGATCGCGGACACCGACTCTGCGTCGAAGGGGGCCAGGACGTCTCGGAGCCGATCCACACCGTCGACCACATCGGCGATCGACCCGAGGTCGACGCCGCCGAGCAGCAGTTGGTGGGCGATACCCAACAACAGGTGGGCATCGGTCCCCGGCCGGATCGACAGGTGTTCGGTGCCGACGTCGGCCGTCTTGGTGCGACGGGGATCGACCACCACCAGGCGACCACCCCGGGCCACCAGTGCCTCCAGTCGCCCCGGGAAGTCGGCCGCCGTGCAGAGCGACCCGTTGCTCTCCAGCGGGTTGGCTCCGAGCATCAACAAGAAGTCGGTGCGGTCGAGATCGGGCACGGGGATGGCGCCCGGGTCGCCGAACAGCAACCCTGACGAGACATGTTTGGGCATCTGGTCGACGGTCGACGCGGAGAAGATGTTGCGTGACCCCAGCGCCCGGATGAGCCCGGGCAGGAACAACCCGTTCTCATGACTGTGCACGTTGGGATTGCCCGCGTAGATGGCCAGCGCGTCGCGTCCATGACGCTCGAGCACGGCCTGGAAACGATCATCGATCTCGGCGAAGGCTTCGTCCCATGTGACCTCGCGCCACGTTGCCGTGGCCGGATCGTCACCCACCCGGATCAACGGCGCGGTGAGCCGATCGGGATCGTCGTGGACCGCGCCCAGCGTGGTGCCCTTGGGACACACGAATCCCTTGCTGAACGGGTCTTGACGATCACCTCGAATCAACCACTGCCCATCGCGCCGGTTGATCTCGAGACCACACATGGCCTCACACAACGAGCAGGTGCGGTAGCCGACCAGCTCGGTCTCGATGGTGTCGGTCACACGGGTTCTCCTGTTCGGGCCGCCGAAGGGATGTATCGCTCGAGGTTGCGGTGGAGGTTGATGATCCGGCACTCCTCCCCTGAGAGGGACAAGTGGGTGAATCCCGGCTGGTGCAGACCACGCTGGGCCCGCTCGATGTTGTCGACGTCCTGATTGAGGACGAGTCCGAGGTCGACCGCGTCCTTGGCCATCGTCACCGTCACCGGGTCCGACCTCGGTGCACCGGGTTGGCGCCGGTCGAAGGCCAGCACATCCATGATGCAGGAATCGGGATCGGCGCCCGGCCGCGACTTGACCACCTGGAGCATGTCGGCGAACACCAGGATGGTGACGTTGGGGAACACGTTGTACTGCGACAGGTCGAGCAGGTGCTCGGTTCCGAAGCGGCCGAGGTCGACACCGTGGCGTCGCTGGTATTCGTCGCGGATCAACTCGGCGAGGTGGTCGCGGAAGGGCGGCCCGGGATCGATCGAGGGTGCCGGCCCGGCCTGGGCCGGATCGGGGATGCCGACGCGGCCTCCCATGACCTCGATGAAGCCATCCCACACCTGCTGATGCGGCACGTCGCGCAGCCGCGGACTGGGGATGCCATAGGGCTGGAGCAGCTTGCCCACGTGGTGCCAGATCTGCTGCGGCGAGTTGACGTCGTCGACCATGGGCAACATCTCGCGATGAATTCCCTGGACGTGGTAGGTCTCGCTGAACCCGTCGATCAGGGTCTTCCAGTTGCATTCGAGCTCGGTGGAGAGCAGGGCTGAGCACCGGAACTCGTCGAGATCGGCCCAGGCCACATCGGCCGGCATCTCGTCGAGATACTCGAGCAGCGGCATGGCGTCGGGGTCGGGGTTGACCCAGACCAGCGGCCCCCACGTGTCGACGGCGACGGGGATCAACGGGTATTCATCGTTGCGGATGGTGCCGAATCCTCGCCGCGAGGGAACCTCTCGCAGCTCTCCCTGGAGCGTCCAGGCCCACCGGTGGTACTGGCAACGCAGCTCGTGGAGACCGGTGCCGGTGCCGCTGCACAGTTCGTTGCCCCGATGCAGACACACGTTCTGGAAAGCCCGCAGCTCGTTGTCGTCACCCCGCACGATGAGGACCGAACGATCGGCAACCCGGTATTCGAACCAGTCGCCGGCATCGCTGACGTGGTCGACACTGCAGGCAATCTGCCACACCCGCGGCCACACGTGTTCGAGCTCGGCCCCGGCGAACGCGGGGTCGGTGTAGCGCGACGCCGGCACCCGGACGGGTTCGAGACGGGTCGGCACCGACTCGATCGTCGAGCCGCTCAGCCCGTCGTCGGCCGGTGTCACCGGTCGCCCCGGCGGTCGCGGATCACGCCAGGAATTCGCCGATCCGATCCTTGGGGCGCCCGATGATGGCTTTGCCCTTCTTCACCAGCACTGGACGCTGCAACAGCGCCTTGCGTTCGACCAACAAGTCGACCACGGCCTCGGGATTGCCCACGTAGTCGTCGGGATCGAGCTCGAGCTTCTTGAACTGCGAGTCCTTGCGCACCAGGTCTTCGACCGGATCCTCGAGCACGGCCACGATTCCTTCGAGGGTTTCGCGGTCGGGTGGTTCCTTCATGTACAGCACAACGTCGACATCGACGCCCATGTCCTCGGCGACCGCCAAGGCGTTCTTGGAGCTGCCTCAATGTGGGTTGTGATACACGGTGACGGTCGCCACTGGTTTCCTCCTGGTGATGGTGATGGGTCAGGAACGCTCGAACGGCTGGTCGGCGTAGGCGTCGCGCAGCACGTTCTTGGTGATCTTGCCACTGGGATTGCGGGGCACCACATCCACGTGCTCGAGCTGCTCGGGAATGGCTTGGGTGCGGAGCCCCGCGGCGGTGAGGAATTCGCGAACCTCGGGCAGGGTGACCGGATCATGGCCGTCGGCGGTGGACACCACCGCGCAGGCCCGCTCGCCCGTGCGAGCGTCGGGCAGGCCGATGACGGCCACATCCTGAACCTGGTCGTGGGTGAACAGCAGGTCCTCGACCTCCTTGGCCGAGATGTTCTCTCCGTGACGGATGATGACGTCTTTGAGCCGGCCGGTAATGACCACGAATCCGTCGTCGTCGATCACCCCGAGGTCGCCGGTGCGGAAGTAGCCATCACTGTCGAAGGCTTCGTCGTTGAGCGACTCGTCGAGGTAACCCTTCATCATCTGGGGAGCCTTGGCCCGCAGTTCGCCCTCGTGGCCGGGACCCACGACATCACCCTCGACGCTCACGACCTTGAGATCGACACCGGGCATGGCCCGGCCCTCGGTCTCGGCCAGCTTGTCATCGGGGTCGTCGTGCGCCCCCATGGTGAGAATCGGCGCTTCGGTGAGCCCCCAGCCGCTGACGACTCCCGATCCGCCGAGCTCGGCCTTCACCTCGTAGTGCAGCTGCGGCGGTTTGGGCGCCCCACCTCCGGGACAGTTCTTGAGGTCGGGGAAAATGGGGGTGTCGGGGTTCTCCCGTTGGGCAGCCAGATAGACCATGTGAAACGGCGTTCCCGACCCCGGATGGGTGCAGCTCTCGTCGATGAGCAGTTTGGTGGTGCTGGCCGGCACGAACGCCTGGTCGAGCAGGCACGTGCTGCCGGTCTGGAGTCCGGTGAACAACCAGGTCAGGCCGCCGATGTGCGGGAACGGGAACACCAGCGCCGGCCGGTCACCGAACTGCACGTCGAGACGTTCGGCCATCGCTCGAGCAATGGCGTCGATCGATCCGTCGGTGTGACGCGCACCCTTGGGGTCACTGGTGGTGCCCGAGGTGTAGCAGAGCCAGCGGACCGGGTGGTCGGCCGACCCAGATGGGGACGGCGGCAGCGTGGCCGGGTCGCCGGACGGGAAGTTGCCGGGGGCCACGGTGACCGCCGTGAGCCCGTCGATATCGGCGGCGATCTTGGCGCCCATGGCGCCGAAATCGAACCCGCCGAACTCGTCGGGTGTGATGAGCAGAGAGGCCCCAGCCTGTCGGCAACAGAACCCGACCTCACGTTCGCGGTAGATGGCGATGATGGGGTTCTGAACGGCGCCGAGGCGGTTGATGGCGGCGGCGAGCACCACCGTCTCGATCCACGTCGGCAGCTCCCACGCCACCACATCGCCAGGACCGACTCCCATCTCCGCCAGGCCGGCCGCCATCTCCTCGACGGCCACCTTGTACTCGCCGAAGGTCATGCGGCGCCCGGTCTGGTCGACCAGCATCTCGGTGTCGGGTGTGGCCGCCACTCGAGCTTCGATGAGCTCCCACAGATTGCCGCCGGTTACCGCGGTCATACATCCCCCTTCGGATGATCGACTTCTCGGCCGGTCACCGTACTCGCGACGCGCCGACCCCGTCGGCAGCGGCCCGGGCGAACGTCACGACCCGAACCGGGCCCTCACCAGTTGGTACGGACCCGGGCCGACCGTCAGGCCCTGAGCCGAGTGTTCACCAGGTGATGCCGCTGGGATGATCCTGGCGATCGTCGGCGGCCGAGAAGTCATCGGCGCCGGCCGCCGCCACCGCGCTCGGCAGGGGGTGTTCGTGGCGGACCAGTTCCGGAATCTGCTCGGTGAGCATCCCGGCCAACAGGCCGACGGACGGCAGTTCGCGAGGCGGCTGCAGCCGCCCGAACACGAGGAGCCGATCACCGAAGGTCTCCACACCGAGCTCGCCGTCGCTGCGCAGCAACACGTCGATCACGGTGGCGCTGAGGAAGCGGCGAGCGAAGTCGGGGTCACCCGACACGATGCGATAGCGCCGGTTGAACGCTTCGGACTCGAAGTCGATGTCGGCGCCGGTGATACGGGAGTACGCCTTCCAGGCTTGGCCCTCGGGGGCCACGATCAGGCGCGGGAGCCAGGCATCGACATCAACGACGGCCCCGGAACGAACCGATCCCTGCGACACCCATTCGGTGTTGCGGATGCGGGGCACCAAGGGATGACCGACGGCATCGTGGTTGACCGGCAGCCGGCGCCGGCGCTTGTTGCCGTCCTCGTCGACGGTCACTTCCAACTGCACTTGAGGACAGAAATCGAAGGCGACGACTGCTGTTCCTCGTTCGGTCCGACCGGCCATCTGATGCGAGATCGACATGCGGTCGAACTCGCCGAACACGGCGAACCGAGTCCGACCGATGTCCTTGGCATCCTGGCCGTGATACCGAAATCCGGCCCGATGGGCGGCCACCCGAGCCTCTCGGTGACGGCCCACGAAGCGTTCGTACAACCACACCATGACCACGATGAACACCACACTCGACACCATCCCGATCACCAGGAGTGTGGTCGGGCTCAGCGACAGGAAACCGTCGTCGGCCGACGGCTGGCCGATTTCGATGCGTACCTGGGTGATGGTGGGCGCGCGGTGCACACCATTCCTTCGACGCGTCGAGCCTCCGACCTGACCCAGTGCGGGCCCAGATCACCAACCGCGGAAGTTCGGATCTCGTTTCTCGCGAAAGCTGGCGATGCCCTCTTGGACATCGGCCGTGTGGTTGTTGAGCTCGACGGCCCACGACTCTTCCTCGGCGATGGTTCGCCGGTCGACGTCGAGGGATCGATTGAGCATCCATTTGGTGAGCATGTAGGCCTTGGTCGGCCCCTGGGCCAGGCGCTCGGCCCATTCCCGTGCGGTCTCGGTGAGCTCGTCGGCCGGCACCACCTTGTTGCACAACCCGATGCGCTCGGCCTCGGCGGCCGGGATGTCGTCGGCGAACAACATCAGTTCCTTGGCTTTCTGCAGGCCGACCAGGCGAGGCAGGATCCAGGCCCCGAGTGCGTCGGGCACCAGGCCCCGTCGAGCGAAGATCTCGATGAGTTTGGCCCGGTCGGACATGATGACCAGGTCGCACATGAGGGCCAGGTGGGCGCCCATACCGGCTGCGGTGCCGTTGACCGCGGCGATCACCGGCAGCTCGCAGTCGAGGATGGCGGGCATCAGGGTGTGTTGCCCGCGCAACATCATGCGGCGGGGCTCGCCCACCGACGACTCGGGAGCACCCTCGGGTCGAGGCACGGTCTCCCGGTCGGCCGAGATGTCGGCGCCGGGACAGAACAGCTTGCCGGTGGCGGTGAGCACCACGGCTCGCGCCTCGAACTGCCCATTCAGCGACTCGAACAGATCGCGGATGCGATCCCGGCATTCGGGGGTGAGCGCATTGCCACGATCGGGGCGATCGATGGTGATCCAGGCCACCTGATTCTCGATCTCGAATCGGACCTGCTCGTCGAGAGGTCGCTCGTCGGCCATCAGGCCGTCCCCGCGGCAGCTTTGGCCTGCTCGGCGATACGGGTACCGAGGCGGGCCAGTTGTTGACTGCCGCCACCGAAGGAGTTCTCGAGCTGTTTCACCCAGAGGAAATAGCGATGCACCGGGTAGTCGACGTCGGCACCCATACCCCCGTGGAGGTGCTGGATGTCGTGGACACAGTGTTGGCCGACCTCGGCCGACCACCACTTGGCCACTTCGGTCTGTGAGGCGGCGGGCAGACCGGCGGCCAGGCGCCATGCGGCCTGCAGGGTGGTGACCCGTATCCCCTCGACCGCGATGTAGCAGTCGGCTGCCCGCAGGGCCACACCCTGATTGGTGGAAAGTGGGCGTCCGAACTGTTCGCGCTGGGAGGTGTACTCGGCGGCCATTCGCAACGCTTCTTCGCACGCACCGAGCACGATGGCACTGGCACCGAGCTGGATCCGTTGCACGGCCCAGTCGACGACCGCCGTGCCACGGTTGACCTCGCCGAGGACATCGTCGGCACCAACGGCGACGTCGTCGAAGGTGAGGGTGCCGTGCAGCTCGTAGTTGGTGGTTTCGTTCAGCTCCACCGAGAGCCCGTCGGCGCCGAGCTCGACGATGAAGACCGTGAGGTCGTCGCCGGTGCGGGCCGGCACCAGGACGGCGTTGCTGACACCCGCCGCCGGAACGGCGATCTTGGTCCCCGAGAGTCGCCAGCCGTTGCCGGCGGCGACCGCTTCGACACTGGAGTTGCCCACGTTGTTGGCCCCTCCATCGGCAAAGGCGCCGGTGAGCACGGTGGTGCCGGCCACCACACCCGGAAGCCACTGCTGCTTCTGGGCATCGGTTCCGAACTGGCCGATGGGAAGTGCTCCGGCCACCAACGTGGGCAGCAGCGGGACCGGCGCCACGCGGCGACCTTGGTGCTGGAGCACCAGCAACAACTCGACGATGTCGAACCCGAGGCCCCCGGATTCTTCGTCGATGGCCACGCCGAGCAGGTTGGCCTTGGCCAGCTCGGCCCAGAGGTCTCGATCGAAGCGTTCGTCGCTTGCTTCGATCTCGGCGACCCGATCGGCGTCGACCTGACCGCTGAATATCTGTTCGGCCAGGTCGGCGAGCGCGTGTTGTTCCTCGGTGAGGGCGAAGTCCATCTCAGCGTCTCCTATCGGCTCGCTCGGGCCATACCCAGGCCCAACCACGCCACGATTTCTCGTTGAATCTCGTTGACGCCGCCGCCGAAGGTGTTGATCTGGGCGGCCCGGCCGGCACTCTCGACCTCGCCGCGAAGCAGCGCCCCGGGTGAACCGTCGCGCAGGTGGGCCTCGGCGCCCAACACGTTGAGGAGGGCGTGGTACACGTCGTTGAGGGCCTCGGTGCCGTACACCTTGGCCGATGACGCCCGGTCGGGGGTGAGCTCGCCGTTCTCGACATCGACGGTCATGCGCCAGTTGAACAGGTTGAGCGCTTCGAGCTTGGCATGGCAACGAGCCAGGTCCATCTGGACCCAAGGCAGGTCGATCACCACACCCCCCTCGCCCGAAGGGGTGACGGCGGCCCAGCGCACGACGTCGTCGTAGAGGCGGAACGCTTTGGCTCCCACCGCCGCCAAGCCGACCCGTTCGTGGTTGAGCTGGGTGGTGATCATGCGCCAGCCACCGTTCTCGTCACCCACCAGGTTCTCATAGGGCACCCGCACGTCGTCGTAGTACGTGGCCGTGGTGGTGCCGCCCCCGACGGTGACGATGGGTGTCCAGCTGAATCCGGGGCTGTCGGTGGGGACGATGATCAGCGAGATGCCCTTGTGTTTCTTGACCTCGGGGTCGGTGCGACAGGCCAACCAGATGTAGTCGGCTTCGTTGGCCCCGCTGGTCCACATCTTCTGGCCGCTGATGATCCACTCGTCGCCGTCGCGGACGGCCTTGGTGGTGAGCGAGGCCAAGTCGGTTCCGGCGCCGGCTTCGCTGTAACCGATGGCGAAGGTGATCTCGCCGGCCAGGATCTTGGGAAGATAGAACGCCTTCTGCGCGTCGTTCCCGAACTCCATGAGGGTGGGCCCGACGGTGTTGAGGGTGACGAACGGCATCGGGAAGTTGGCCCGCTGCGCCTCGTCGAAGAAGATGAACTGGTCGGTGGGCGGTCGGCCTTGCCCCCCGTATTCGGTGGGCCAACCGACACCCATCATGGCGTCGTCGCCCAACCGGCGGAACAACTGGCGACGAATCTCCGAGGTCTCGTGGGCCCCGCGCAGCGATTCCCACAACGAGTCGGTCATCAGGTCGCCGAAATACGCCCGCACCTCTTTGCGAAAGGCCTGCTGTTCAGCGGTTTCCTCGAGGTACACCGGCTGCCTCCTGGGGTGGGTGGGTGCTCCCTCGAATCTAACGACACGTCAGATTCTCGGCCAAGCGGGGGAGTATTCGCGGTGTTCACCACACCGCATCCACCACACCGCGCACTCCCGCTGCTTGCTGGCGGGGCCTGTCACCCGGTCGGTCTGACTCTCTCGCACCCGCCGCGGCATCCACCACACCGCGCACTCCCGCTGCTTGCTGGTGGGGCCTGTCGCTGTATCCACCACCCCTCGCACCCCCGCTGTCGGCGTGGTGGGGCCTGTCACCCGGTCGGTCTGATTCGCTCGCACCCGCCGCGGTATCCACCACACCGCGCACTCCCGCTGCTTGCTGGTGGGGCCTGTCACCCGGTCGGTCCGACTCTCTCGCACCCGCCGCGGCATCCACCACACCGCGCACTCCCGCTGCTTGCTGGTGGGGCCTGTCGCTGTATCCACCACCCCTCGCACCCCCG
>JBPCTQ010000372.1:0-2667 GCA_051011595.1 Acidimicrobiales bacterium | reverse complement strand
ACCATCCGCTGCTGCGCGAGGCCGAGGAGACGAAGAACGTCGGCTTCATCGTGATGGCCGGCGACCGCGGGCTGGCCGGGGCCTTCAACTCGAACCCGATCCGGGCGGCCGAGCGCCAGCTCATGGCCCACCAGACGGAGGGCAAGGGATACAGCCTGTTCTGCGTGGGGAAGAAGGCGGCGGCCTACTACCGGTTCCGCAACTATCGCGTCGACCACGCCTATGAAGGGTTCACGGCGGACCCCAGCTACGAGAACGCCCGCCAGATCGCGGAGGACATCGCCGAGGCCTTCATCAGCGGCGCCGTCGATGAGGTGGAGCTCATCTACACCGAGTTCATCTCGATGGGAACCCAGCGCGTGTCGGTCCGCCGGTTCCTGCCGCTCGAGAGCACCGACGTGATGGCCGAAGCCGGCAGCGGCGATGCGCAGGCCACCGCCGCGTTCGAGTTCGAACCCTCGCCCGAGTCCGTCCTCGAGGCATTGCTACCCCGCTACATCGAGGCCCGCCTCTTCGGCGCCCTGCTCGACAACGCGGCATCCGAGCACGCCAACCGGCAGCGGGCCATGAAGGCGGCCACCGACAACGCCGAGGATCTCATCGTCAAGCTCAGCCGCGACATGAATGCGGCGCGCCAGGCTGCCATCACCACCGAGATCATGGAGATCGTCGGTGGGGCCGAGGCCCTCGGCGACGGCAACGACAGCGACGCGGTTGCGGCCGCCCTGCTCGAGATCTCACCCGATCTCTCCCTCGCCAATTCCAACCCCGATTCGAATTCCTGATCCAGGAGCACCAGCCCCATGACCGTCACCGAGAATGACCTCAAGGCAGGACGCATCGTCGGCATCGCCGGCCCCGTCGTCGATGTCGAGTTCCCGCCCGGCCACCTGCCGGAGATCAACACCCAGCTCGAGTTCGACGTCACCGTCGAGAGCGAGACGATCAACGTCGCGGCCGAGGTCGCCCAGCAGATCGGCGAAAACCGGGTGCGAGCGATCGCCATGAAGCCGACCGATGGACTGGTCCGGGGCGCGCCGGTGTCCAACACCGGCCACGGCGTACAGGCCCCGGTGGGCGACGAGACGCTCGGACACATCTGGAATGTCATGGGCGATTGCCTCGACGAGCCCGGCCGCACCGTCGACGAGTACTGGGACATCCACCGGGCCGCACCGGCGTTCGACACACTCGAGCCGTCGGCCAACATGTTCGAGACCGGCGTGAAGGTCATCGACCTGCTGACCCCCTACAAGGAGGGTGGCAAGATCGGGCTGTTCGGTGGCGCCGGCGTGGGCAAGACCGTGCTGATCACCGAGATGATCACCCGAGTGGCCTCGAACCACGGTGGTGTATCCGTCTTCGCCGGTGTCGGTGAGCGCACCCGGGAAGGCACCGACCTCTTCATCGAGATGGGCGAGACCGTCATGGGCGACGGTGAGACCACCGTGCTCGACAAGGCTGCCCTGGTCTTCGGTCAGATGGACGAGCCCCCGGGTGTGCGCCTGCGCGTGGCTCTGTCGGGCGTCACGATGGCCGAGTACTTCCGCGACGTCCAGAACCAGGACGTGCTGCTCTTCATCGACAACATCTTCCGCTTCGTCCAGGCCGGTTCGGAGGTGTCCACCCTGCTCGGTCGTATGCCGTCCGCGGTGGGGTACCAGCCCACCCTGGCCGACGAGATGGGCGAACTCCAGGAGCGGATCACCTCCACCCGCGGCAAGTCGATCACCTCGCTGCAGGCCGTGTACGTCCCGGCGGACGATTACACCGACCCGGCGCCGTTCACCTCCTTCACCCACTTCGACGGCACCACGGAGCTGTCCCGTGACATCGCGGCGCTGGGCATCTACCCCGCCGTGGACCCGCTGGCGTCCTCGTCGACGATTCTCGACCCGCTGGTGGTCGGTGACCGTCACTACCAGACGGCCCGCCGGGTCCAGGAGATCCTTCAGCGTTACAAGGAACTCCAGGACATCATCGCCATCCTCGGTCTCGACGAGCTGTCCGAAGAGGACCGCATCACCGTCGACCGGGCCCGCAAGGTCCAGAAGTTCCTCTCGCAGCCCATGTTCGTGGCGAAGACCTTCACCCACCAGGACGGCATCTTCACCGGGATCGAGGAGACGATCGACAGCTTCGAGGCCCTCGTGCAGGGTGATCTCGACCATCTCCCCGAGCAGGCCTTCTTCATGGTCGGTGGCGCCGAAGACGCCGAGCGCAAGGCCGCAGAGCTGCAGGCGGAGGCATGATGGCGCTGGTGACGCGACCGAGCCGGAAGCGGAGCGGCCTCGAGAGTGCAGCCGCAGAGCTGCAGGCGGAGGCCTGAGCACGATGTTCACGGTCGAGGTCGTCTCTCCCGAAGCGGTGTCGTACACCGGCGAGGCGGAGATGGTCGTCGCGCGCACGGTCGACGGAGGCGACATCGCCTTCCAGACCGGCCATGTGCCCTTCATCGGCGCGCTCGCGGTGTGGTCGGTCGACGTCATCAAGGCCGATGGCGATCGCGACAGCTTTGCCGTGCACCGAGGCTTCGTGCAGGTGAGTGGTGATGAGGTGACGATCCTCTCGGACGTGTCGGAGTCGGTCGAGGAGATCGATGTCGCCCGAGCCGAGGCCGCCCGGGACCGCGCCGAGGAGGCGCTGCGGGCCGACGCCGAGGATGCC
>JBPCTQ010000371.1:0-30247 GCA_051011595.1 Acidimicrobiales bacterium | reverse complement strand
TGGAGATCGGTGTTGCCCCGGCTCATCAACTCGCCGGTGGCGGTGGCGTCGTGGAACGAGAAGTGGAGGCGCTGGATGTGGGCGAAGATGCGGTCGCGGAGACGAGCTTCGATGAGTCGGGCGTTGCGGAAGGCGATGTAGCGGCGAATCCCGAGGAACACCGAAGAGATCAGACCCGCCACCACGATGAGCAGCGACCACCGCAGGAGCGGTTCGTCGCCTCTGATCCCTCGGTCGACCCCCAGCTGGACAAGGAAGGGCACCGCGACCCGGCCGGCGGTCCAGCCGAGCGACGCCAGCATGCCCAGCAGGATTCCGACCCGCTCCTCCTTGATCGACTCCCACAGCAGGCGCCAACCGGTACGGCCGTCGGAGGTCGCCGAAGCGTCGGCCACCAGGGTGCCGTCTGAACCGTCGTCGGTGTGGTCGTGGGTCGGAGCCGTCAGGGTCGATCCCTCCTCGGTGTCGACCCTCACAGTTCCCGGAGGTGAGTGCCAATCAGTTCCCGCACCGCTGCTTCGGGACTTCGGTCCCTAGGCGTTCGCCGGTGGCCGAGCCACCATCGCTGGCAGTTCTCCCCACCGTTCGACACCAGCCCCAGGAGGAAACATGGCCGAGGCAACCGAGCTCGCGCCCCGCACCGTGCAGGATGTGATGAGCACCACGGTCACCACGGTGTCGGTCAACGAGGTGATCGGGCCCATCCGTGACACCATCATCTTCGGTGGTATCAGTGCGGTACCGGTCCTGGGCGACAGCGGTGAGGTGCTGGGCATTCTCACCGCCAGCGATCTGGTGGAGGAGTACGCGCCGCGAGAGAGCGTCCGTAATGCCATGAGCCCGGCGGTGGCCATGGTGAAACCCACCACCACACTCGCCGACGCCGCCAAACAGATGCGCGAACGCCACATCCACCACCTCGTCGTCGAACACAACGGTGAGCTGGTCGGCATCGTCACCACCTTCGACCTACTCGACGCCCTCATCGCCGAACGCTGATCATCCTCGGGTCGGGGTGTGCGCCGTCTTGGCGCGCCGCGACCCGAGACCCCGCAACCATCTCAATCGCCGCCCGTCGGCACCAAACAAGGAGCACTCGCCACTTGGCCCCCACCATGCAAGCCAATCCATCGTCTGACACCGGACCCAGCGATGAACAATCGTCGGGTTCGGCGATGATGACGCTGGTGATCGTGGCCGGGTTGTTCCTGGTCCTGATGGTGCCGCTCACCGTGTGGGGCGCGGTGGCATTGGCCAACAGCGACGACGACGGAGGTTCTGGCGGGGGGCTGGCGGCCACGACCATCGCCGTGTCGCTGACCGAGTTCAGCATCGAAGGCAATCTGGTGGCCCCGCAGGGCCAGGTCGACATGGTGATCACCAACGACGGCGGAGAGAAGCACAACCTGGTGGTGGATACGGGGGCCCGGACCCCCGACTTCGACTCTCGGGGTGTGCAAGAGCTCGATCTGGGGGTCTTGGCCCCTGGTGAGTACGCGTTGTGGTGCGACATCGCCGGCCACCGCGAGTCGGGTATGGAGAACACCCTGTTGGTGACGGCCGGCTCCGGCGACGTGGCGACTGTTGCCGACGGCGAGGGTGACGGCCACTCCCACGGGGGTGACGAACCCGACTGGGAGGGTATGGATCAGGCCATGATGGAGTCGATGCTGGCATTCCCGGCCGAGACCGAAGGCCGGGGCAACCCCGTGCTCGAGCCGACGATCCTGGCCGACGGCACCAAGCAGTTCGAACTCACCACCGAGGTCGTGCCGTGGGAGCGGGCTCCCGGCGACATCGTCGATGCGTGGACCTACAACGGCGTGGTGCCTGCACCCCAGATCGTGGTCGACCAGGGCGACAACGTGCAGGTCATCATCCGCAACCGTCTCCCCATGGGTACCGACGTGCACTGGCACGGCATCCACACCCCAAACGACCAGGACGGCGTGGCGCCCTACACCCAGGACCTGATCTTGTCGGGCACGGACTTCACCTATGAGTTCGTGGCCGAGGACGAAGGCATCGGTATGTACCACGCCCACCACCACGGTCAGATGCAGGTGGTGAACGGCATGTTCGGTGTCTTCCGAATCGGCGAGCGGCCCTACCCGCGGGGCCAGACCATCTCCGGGGTGACCATTCCCGAGGATCTGGTGCCCGATCACGAGCTGCCGATGGTGCTCAACGACGCCGGGGTGATCGGCCTCACCCTCAACGGCAAGAGCTTCCCGGCCACCGAGCCGCTGGTGGTCACCGAAGGTGATTGGGTGGCGATCGACTACTACAACGAGGGTCTCACCGATCACCCGATGCACCTGCACCAGTTCCCCCAACTGATGTACGCCAAGGACGGGATCCCGCTGGATCAGCCCTACTTCGCCGACACCATCAACGTGGCCCCGGGCGAGCGGTACTCGGTGCTCGTGCAGGCGACCGATCCCGGCACCTGGGTGTGGCACTGTCACATCCTCACGCACGTCGAGCGGGAAGAAGGCATGTTCGGAATGGTGACGGCCATCATCGTCGAGCCGGCCGCCGTCGACCCTGAAGCCGACGCCGCCCTCGATCCGGAGGCCGACGCCTGATCGGCGGCCCCGGCGCAGCCATCCTGATCCGGACCCCGATCCCACCCCGACCCCGCTAGAGCCATCGCGGCCGGTTCATCCCGGCCCGATGGCGAACCCCTCGGCGAGCTGGGTGACCGGGCCGGATCGGGTCAGCGGAACTGATCGATGAGAATCGGATTGCCGTCAGGGTCGACCAGGCTGATGTGAGCCGGACCTGCGGTGTTGTCGGGATCGACCCGCTCGGTGATCTCGATTCCGGCCGCGTCGAGGCGGGCCTGGATGTCGCGGACGTCGAAGAACGGGTCGGTCTCGGTGCGGTCGTTGGTGAGCCCCGGGTTGAACGTGAGGATGTTGGTGTCGAACATCTGATGGAACAGCCCCAAGATGGTGGTGCCGTTGGCCATGATCAGGTAGTTGGCGTCGGCGTCGCCGCCCACCACCTCGAATCCGAGGGTCTCGTAGAAGGTCTTCGAGGCGTCGAGGTCGGCGACGGCGAGGCTGATCGAGAAGGCTCCTAGTTCCATGGCGTGACTCTGCCACACCTCGCCGCGTCAGTCTGATGAGCCGGGCCGCCGGGCAAGGACTTTCGGCCCTGTCGAAACCGATCCCTGGGCCCTTACATGGACGCAGACTCCAGAGGAGGAGCAATGGCAGAATCGTCCAGCCCGCCGGCCGCCGAGGTCGGCGACCACACCGGCAGTGTGATCGTTGGTGTTGATGGATCTTCGGGTTCGGAGACGGCCCTGAGGTGGGCGCTCGATCGAGTGGACGATTACGGGCCCGTGGTGCCGGTGCACGCGTGGGACTACCCGGCTTGGACCTACACCCCGGCCGCGTTGGGAGGCGGCATCGCCCCCAGCTCCGAGGAGATGATGACGTCCACCCGCTCCGGCATCGGCGAGTACCTCGAAGCCATCGACCCGACACTCGTCGACCAACTGGTCGTGCGTTGGGGTTCGGCCTCCACCGTGCTCGTGGAGGAGGCCGCATCGAGCGAGATGCTGATCATCGGAACCCGGGGCCACGGTGCGGTGGCCAGTCGCCTCCTGGGTTCGGTGAGCCTGTGGTGTGCTCATCACGCCGCGGTGCCGGTGGCCATCGTTCCCGACGGCGCGCTCACCGATCGCGACAGCGAACGCATCGCCGTCGGTGTCGACGGTTCGCCCAACAGCGAGGACGCCCTGCGCTGGGCGCTGCGCCATCATCAGGGTCGACAACTCTCGGTTTACGGGGCCTGGCAGAGTGCGCTGGTGTTCGGCTACGAGCCGTCGGTGGTCGACCCCGCCAAGGTGGCCAAGGCCAGCACCCGCCTGGTCGAGGATGCCATCACCCGGGTCTGCCAGGACGAGGGATTGAGTGCGGACGACATCAAGATCGTGATGTCCAACGAGTCGCCCGGTTACGCCCTCCACCACGCCTCCGACGAGAACGACCTGTTGATCATCGGTGGACGCAGTCGCACCGGTTTCGAGTACGCCCTACTGGGGTCGACCTCCACCGGACTCATCGTCAAACCCCACTGCGCCACCATCGTGGTTCCTCACGATGAGAGCCACACGATTGTCGAGGAGCACTGATGTTCGGCACCGTTCTCGTCCCGCTCGACGGCTCCGACACCGCAGCGCGCGCTCTGGTACCCGCCGCCACGTTGGCCCGCGCCCTCGACTCGCCTCTGGAAGTTGTCAGTTTCGTCGAACGCCACGAGTCCGACGCGATCGGCGAGTGGGTCGAGGACCAGCTGGAGGAGCACGGCATCACCGACGCGGCCGTGGCCCAGGTGCCGCGTTGTGCCTTCGTGGCCGACCAGATCGAGTCGCGGGTGGCCGAACACCCCAACAGCCTGGTGTGTATGTCGACTCATGGTCGAGGTCGATCGGCGGCCGTACTGGGCAGTGTGGCCGAGGACCTGATCCGGCTGCGGTCGGGACCGATCGTGCTGATCGGACCAGAGTGCCATCTCGATCGGTATGGCCCCGGGGGAACCATGGTGGTACCCCTCGACGGCACCGAAGTGGCCGACGGCATCGTGTCGGTGGCGACCGCGTTCGCCATCGTGATGCACCATCCACTGGTCTTCTTGACGGTGGCCCAGCCGGTGCGAGCCGGTGATGTGGCCGGAGCCGCCCTTTCGGGCACCCATGTCCGCACCGCGGCCGCCCGGGCGACCAAGATGACCGGCGACGAGGAGCGCTTCGAGGTACTCCGAGGTAAGCACCCCGGAGCCGCGGTGGCCATGCGGGCCAACGACCCCGATGTGGCCATGATCGGGATGGCCACCCACGGGCGTTTCGGGTTCGACCGATTGGTCAAGGGCAGCGTCACCGCCGAGGTGGTGGCGGCCGCTCCGTGTCCGGTGTTGGTCATGCAGCCCTTCGACCACTGAATCTGGGCGGCGGCCCTGCCGCCGGAGATCGCACCGACGGATGAGTCCACGACCGTGAGCGCCGCGGTGAGGCCTCGGAGAAGCGATCTTCAGTGGTGCTCACTCTGCTCGAGGTCGGCGACGACCTCGAGCAGGGTGTCGCGTACGGCGATCACCGCGGGCCGCTCGGCGCTGACCGTGCGGTAGGCCAGCTGGATGGTTCGACTCACCGGCGGATCGATGTCGAGCGTCCTGACGCCGGCCGGCACGTGCACCAGTCCCAGGTCGGGAACCAGGGCCACACCGAGACCGGCGGCCACCAGGTGCAGGGCGGTGGGGTAGTCGTCGAGCTCGTGGTGGATGTCGGGTTCGAACCCGGCGTCGCGACAAGCCACCACGACACATCGCCCGCAGGTCAGTTCCATCGGAGAGGTGATGAAACGGCGATCGGCCACATCGGTCAAGGAGGCGCACGGCCCGCGCAGGGGATCGTCGTCGGGAACCACCAGATGGAAACGATCGTCCTTGATGGGGTGGCGGATGATGCCTTGTCGCCCCGCCACCGGCGCGTGCGGGTAGTCGATGGCGAATGCCAGGTCGATGTCGCCGGCGGTCAACGCGTCGAGGCTCCACTCGGGGTCGAGTTGACGGGTGCGGATGTCGAGGTCGGGGTGGGCTTCACCCAGCCGAGCGAGGAGCGGCGCCAGCAGCGTGGCCGCCACCGATTCGTACACGGTGAGCGTGAGGACACCGCGGACCTCGTTGCTCACCTGTTCCATGGCCACTTGGGCCGCCTCCATGCGGTCGAGCACACCGGTGGCGTGCCGGACCAGCTCACGGCCCGGGTCGGTCAGGCGTACGTTGCGGCCGACCCGCTCGAGGACAGCGACGCCGGTGGCCTTCTCGATGCCCCCCAATTGTTGGCTGACGGCGGAAGCGGTGTAACCCAACGAGTCGGCGGCGGCGGCGATGGTGCCCCGGGTGGCCACCTCGCGCAACATCCGCAGCTGCTGCAGGCTCACGTCCACGGCGGTTCGCCCCGACCGGTCATGGAGAACCACGGTAGCACAACACCTAAGGCACGCTGTATGGATTCATCAAAGAATCATCGCTTTTGCTGATGCATGCCGCGTGTCACGCTGCAGGCATGTTCGTCATCACCTGTTCCTCCTGCCGGCAACGGCACCTGGTCGGATCTCGCTCGATCCAGCTGTTCGTCAACACCACCGAAGGCCCGGTGGCCACGGTGAGATGCCCGGTCGGGCACGAGGTGCACCATCGATTCCGACTGCCGGTGGGCTCTGCCGACGGGGCCGTGGCTGACGCAGACGGGGCGCGGCGATCCGAGGTCTGCCTGGCCGGTTAGTGGCTCTGGGACAGGTACACCGCTTGGTCTGCGCGGTGTCTTTGGGTCGCTGCGGCGGGAGGCCTCCTTCGTCGGCCTACCCGCGCGGCTCTGTCTCTTTGGGTGGCCGCGGCGGAAGGCCTCCTTCGTCGGCCTACCCGCGCCGCTCCGCTACTCGTCGGGGTTGTAGCGGATCCGTCGGCCGGTGAGCTCATGGGGCACGATCTGGATCCACCGATCGCGGGTCTCGGCCCCGGCCCAGGGTTCGAGACCGGTGTCCTCGAGTCGGGCGATGTCGTCGGCCGGCGCTTCGCGGCCGGTGCCTTTGGCCAGCACACTCCATCCGGTGCGCGAGGCCAGGTCGTAGTTGTCGATCTCGAAGGAGATGGGTTGGCTCATCACCGCGGCCTCGAGCTTCTCACCCAGGGTGGTGCGAATGGTGATGAGGTGGCCCACCATCACGTAGTTGACCGGCAGGATGTCGATGTCGCCCGCCGACTGGAACGCCACTCGCCCGATGTAGGTGGTGGCCAGCATTTCCCGGCATTCGTCGAAGCTCAACACCTCGATGCCGGTGCGGTCGGTGTTCCATGCTGATTCGTCTGCCATTGCTGGCCTCCTTGGTCAGGTGGACGCAACCGTCGGCGTCGGGGCCGGTCCGTGTGTCGATGCCGGCGTCGTTGGTCGGGTGACTCAACCATACGGGTTCGGTCGGCCAAGGCCGCCAGGGACCTTTGGCCCTACGGATCGGCAACCCCCGGTGCCATCGTCGGCCCATGGAGACGTCTGAAACCGCGGCGCCGGACCAGCCCGCGGTGGGGCCCACCGCGGCGGTGGAGACCCACATCTCCACCGTGCTGTTGGCCGGCGACCGGGCCTACAAGCTGCTGAAACCGGTGGCCACGGCCTTCCTGGATCACCGGTCGGTGGAGTCCCGATTGGCCGCCGTCGATCAAGAGATCGAACTCAACCGCCGGTTGGCGGCCGATGTGTACCTCGGCCACGCCGACGTGGTCGAGCAGGGGGAGGTGGTCGACCGCATGATCGTGATGCGTCGGCTGCCCCAGGATCGACGGCTGAGCCTGCGGGTGACCACCGCCGGTTTCGAGGACGATCTGCGGGCCGTCACCCGCCGGATCGCCGCCTTTCACAGTGGCCTCGATCCACGAACGGGAGCGGCCGCCTCAATGGCGACGGCCGACTCGGTTCGTGCCCACTGGGAGTCGAGCTTCAGCGACCTCGAAGAATTTGTGGGTGAGGTGATCGATCCGGCCGAGTTCGCAGCCGTCGCTCACATGGCCCGCAGCTACCTCGATACCAGTGCCGAGCTGTTCGAGCAGCGCATCACCGACGGCCACGTCCGCGACGGCCACGGCGACCTGACCGCCGACGACATCTTCTGCCTCGACGACGGGCCTCGCATCATCGATTGCCTGGCCTTCGACGAGGAGCTGCGCGTCAGCGATGTGTTGGCCGACATCGCCTTCCTGGTGATGGACGTCCATCGCCTGGCCGGCGCCGAAGCGGCCCGGCGCCTGATGGCCTGGTACAGCGAGTTCACCAACGAACACCATCCACCGTCGTTGGCTCACTTCTACGTGGCCTACCGGGCCCATGTACGAGCCAAGATCGAGTGCATGCGCTACCGCCAGGGTGTCGGTCGGGCCGCAGTGGCTGCTCGTCTGTATCACGAGCTGGCGGCCCATCACCTCGACCGGGCGCGCATCCGACTGGTGCTCGTGGGTGGTGGCCCGGGTGTGGGGAAGTCGACGGTGGCGCGGGGCATCGCCGATCGCACCGGCTGGTCGCTGCTCGACTCCGACGAGCTGCGTAAGGACATCACGGGGGTCGACCACCTCGACCATCCGATCGAGGCACCCGAAGCGGGGATCTACACCCCCGAGATCACCGACGAGGTCTACCGGACGTTGCTCGACCATGCCTCGTCGTTGCTCGAGCAGGGACGGTCGGTCATCCTCGACGCGTCCTGGAACAGCGCCGACCACCGTGAACAGGCCCACCAGGTGGCCCGCGACCACGGGGTCGACCTGGTTGCCGTGCAGTGTCTGCTCGACCGATCAGTGGCCCGCGAGCGGGTGGCTCGCCGGCTGGCCCATGGCGCCGACCCCTCCGACGCCACACCTGCGGTGGTCGATCACCTGAGTGAGACCCACGATGAGTGGCCCACCGCCATCGATCTCGACACCTCGGCCCCACCGGGCCACACCATCGACCGGGCCATCGAGGGTGTGTGTGGCCACGGGGTACGGATTCGGGCTGTGGTGCGGTCCGAACGGTCTGAGATCGGGTGATAACCATGAGGGACCGACTCCGGTCGGTGTGACCCGACCACGTGCAGACGGGGGATGACCAGCCAATGGCCGACGACAAGACCGACACCATCGAGGTGTTCCTGCTCGACGATCACGAGATCGTGCGGCGGGGAGTGGCCGAGATGGTCAATGCCCAGCCCGACATGGAGGTGGTGGGGGAAGCCGGAACACCAGCCGAGGCCTTGGCCGTGGTGGCCCAGTGCGAACCCGACATCGCCGTGCTCGACGTGCGGCTCGGAGAAGGAAACGGCATCGCCGTGTGCCGCGAGATCCGCTCCGAACATCCCGACGTGGCCTGTTTGATCCTCACGTCGTTCGACGACGATCAGGCCATCATCGATGCCGCCCTGGCCGGAGCGGCCGGTTTTGTGCTCAAACAGATCCGCGGCAACGAACTGATCGAGTCGATGCGCAAGGTGGCCCGCGGTGCCCAGCTCCTCGATGCCGCATCCACCCGCATGGCGATGCAGCGGCTGGCTCGCGACGAAGTGGGCCCGCTGGCCGAGCTGACCGATCAGGAACGGCGGGTGTTCGAGCTGATCGGAGCCGGGTTGTCCAACCGGGAGATCGGCGAAGAGCTGTACCTGGCCGAGAAGACGGTGAAGAACTACGTCACCGGCGTCTTGGCCAAGCTGGGCATGGCCCGCCGTACCGAAGCGGCCGCGCTGGCGGCCCGTATCGACGAACGCAAACGACAGCACTACATCTGACGTGGCGGCCGATGCGGGTGATGATGGGCTGATGGAGCACCTGGCCTCGTCCTTCGACATCACCCGCGCCGCCATCCCGATGCTGGGCGCCACGGTCGACGCGGTGTTGGTCGTCGACCCGGCGGGGCAGATCGTCTTCGCCAACGACGGCGCCGCCCGGCTCTTCGCCGCCGACGACATGGTGGGTCAGTCGGTGGAGTGTTTCGTGCCCGATCGATTCCGATCGCGGCACCAGGCTCATCGGCTGGCCTATCAAGCCGATCCCACCCCTCGTCTCATGGGGGAGCGGGCCGTCGATCTGCAGGCCCAGCGAGCCGACGGCACCACCATGCCGGTCGAGATCTCGCTCAGCTCGGTGGACATCGACGGGCAACGCTACGTGATGGCGTGTATGCGCGACCTCACCGATCGGCTGGCCACGCAGGCCGCGGCTCGTCGGGTGGCGGGCACGCTCGACGCCGTGCACGACGGGGTGTTCATGTTCGACCCCGACGACCTCACGTTCAGCTGGGTCAACGACGGCGGGGTGAGCCAGACCGGGTATTCCCGCGAAGAGCTCCTCGACGGGATGACACCCCTCGACATCAAACCCCGTTTCACGGCGCAGGAGTTCCGTCGGCTGATCCAACCCTTGGTCGAGGGCACCCAACAGCGGGTGGCCTTCGAGACGGTGCATCGGCGCAAGGGCGGCTCCGAGGTTCCGGTCGACATCGTGCTCGAACGGCCGGGCGACGTGTTGGTGGCCATTGCCCGCGATGTCACCGAACGCCACCAGGCCGAAGTCGAGCGTGACCGCCGTGAAGCGCTCCTCGATGCACTCAGTCGGATTCGCCTGGCCCTGATCGATCAACGTCCGCTCATGGAGGTGTTCGAACAGGTCTGTCTCCGTGCCCAACAGCTCGCCGGCGCCGACCTGGCGCTGGTGAGCCTGCCGTCCACCACCGACCTGGTCGACTTCACGGCGACGTTCGACACCGGCGATCCCCTGATCGGGCTGTCTCGTAAGGTTCCCCTCCAGGACACGTTGGCCGGTGCGGCCATCCACGAACACGCCTTTCAGCGAACCCTCTCGCTCAGCGACGAGGCGGTGGCATGGGACGGTCTGGCCGAGTCGGTTGCGACGATGGGTGAGGCGGTGGCCGCCCCGATCATCCGCCAGAACCAGGTTGAGGGTGTACTGGTTGTCGCCCGGTCGGCCGAACGCGAGCTGCTGTCGGCCGACGAGGTCCGCAGCATCGTGTTGCTGGCCGCCGAAGCCGGCATTGCGGTCGACCTGAGCCGGGCCCGGACCGATCAGACCCGTCTGGTGGTGGCCGAAGACCGCAGCCGGATCGCCCGCGACCTGCACGATCTGGTCATCCAGCGGCTGTTCGCCGCCGGGATGCGTCTGCAGTCGGCCATCGACGTGCCCGACCTGCTCGCCAGTCGCTCCCTCGACACCATCACCGAGCTCGACGAGACCATTGCCGTCATCCGGCAGTCGATCTTCCAGCTCGTCCGACCCACTGATGACCTCGGGGTGGCCGTCCGGCGTCTGGCCGATCAGCATCTCGATCGGGCCGGTGCGGCTCCCACGGTGTTGATCAGCGGCGACACCGAGTTGCTGTCGCCGGCCCGACGCGAAGCGTTGTTGGCCACCATCACCGAGGCGCTGGCCAACATTGCTCGTCACGCCCACGCCGGCGTCGTGTCGATCGAGCTCGATGTCGGTGACGAGACCGTGCTGACGATCACCGACGACGGCGATGGCATTGCTCCCGACAGCCGCCGTGGCTTCGGGCTGCGCAACATGGCCAGCCGAGCCGAAGATCTGGGCGGCGAGCTGGTGCTCGACAGCACCGACGGCGATGGCACCACGCTGCACTGGCGGATCCCGACGTGATCGCCGTGTGGGTAGTCGATTGTTCTCCTGCTGCCCCGCATGGGACAATGGCCACCTGCGGGTCAACGGGGATCCATCACCTTCCCCTGGCGCGACCGTGGGGAACGTTCACGACTCGTGAAGGGAAGACCCATGGACACATTCGAACCCGGTGAGCAGGAGGGCGACGCCCTCCGTGGCGCCCGGAAGCGCCGCTACGCAATGTTGGAGGCCATCGGCGAGGTAGAGGTGGCGCTGTCGTCTCCGGTGGGTGAGCCGACCTGGCACAGCCAGCTCGAGGTGCGCCTGCTCGGCCTGCGGCTGGCTCTCGAACAACACGTCGACGAGGTCGAGGGCACCGACGGTCTGCTGGCCGAGTTGTTGGCCGAGTCGCCGCGGCTGGCCAATCAGATCCGCCGCATCGAGGCCGAGCACCCGGCGCTGGCCACCCAGGTCGACGGCTCCATCGAACTGGTGGCCGCCGAACTCGAGCCCGGCGTCGTCCGAGCCAGTGTCATGGAGACCCTGGCCGCCATGAGCCGTCATCGCCAGCAAGGCGCCGATTTGGTGTACGAGGCCTACAAGGTCGACATCGGCGGCGGCTGACCGGCGACACCGATGGGTCTGCTCACGTGGGTGTTCGTCGGATTCCTTGCGGGTGGCCTGGCCCGGTTGTTCGTACCCGGATCCAAGCGACTGGGGTGTGCCGGTACCATCGCCCTCGGCCTACTGGGATCGTTGGTGGGAGGCACGCTCGGCAACCTGGTCGGCGGTGACGGCCTCGACTTCGCGGCCGCCGGTCTACTGGGTTCGGCTTTTGGTGCCTTCCTGGTCCTGGGTGTGGTGCAGCTGTTCACCCGGGACTGACGCGCTCAACGTCGCTGGGCCAGCAGCCAGTCGAGGACGGCCGGGGCGAAGTTCGACGAGAAGTTGGGGATGTGGCCAACTCCCTGCATCGTCCACAACTCGGCTGAGGTCGATCCCGCGCAGCGCCGATCGCGGAACTGCACTGCCGTTTCGTTGCCCGGTTCGTTGGCCACCAGATCGAGGTCGTCGCCGACGCCCACCCGGGATCGACACCCGAGGAAATCGGCATGGCGCTCGTGGATCTCGACTGCACCCGGGAACACGGTGCCCGGGTAGCTGACGGTCTGGTCGTTGTCGCCGTGGATCTGGAGCACGCTCACCGGTTCGGTGCGCGGTTCGCAGCGAGCCGGGTCACCGAAACTCGATCCGGCCAGCGACGCAATCGCGGTGATGTGCTCGGATGCCTTACACGCCATGGTGAGGGCCATGAAACCGCCGTTGGAGTAGCCCCAGAGGTAGACCCGGTCGGGATCGATGTTGTAGGTGGACTTGGTGTCTTCGATCAGTTCGGTGACGTAGCTGACGTCGTCGACCCCGCCGCCACAACAGCCCGCGCCGCTGTTCCAGAACCGCTGACCCTGGGCGTTGGGGGTGCCGTCGGGCAGCACCATGATGAAGTCGCGTTGGTCGACCTGGGGGTAGGCCCCCATGTACTGACCCATCAGATCGCCCCACATGGTGAAACCGTGGAGCATCACCACCAACGGGTACTCCCGAGCCGGGTCGTAGTCGGTCGGGAAAACCACCGACGCGGGGCGTTCGGTGTGCACGGTGTCGGGTGGTGTCGTACTGCACCCGGCCGGGCAGTTCTCCGACACCACCAGTTGGTCGATGGGAGGTGCCGGGCGGCAGGGTTGGCCTCGCAAGGAGCCACACGGCGGCAATGGCGTGGATGGCTGGAGTCCCGACACCAACGGGAGCGCAATCGACGATGGGTGGTCGACGCCGGTGCCGATGACGTGGGTGGCCTCGGCCCCCGGTCCGTCGAGCTCGAACTCCCAACGGACGTGGTCGCCGCCCGGTGTGTTGATGGTGACCCGGATCGACGACCCGGCCCGGAAGGCATGGGCGAAGGCCGGAATCTGCACCCGAACCTCGGTCCATTCGCCGGGTACCAGTGGGCGGTGGGTGCGTTCGCGCCCGTACTGCACTGGCTGGAGCGCGGTCGATTGCCGCCGGTTGACGTGGCGATAGCTGGCCTGGAGCACGCCGCTCTGCACGCGCAACTCCTGCCCGTCGGGGCGAACCTCGGTGAGTACCGTCTCCAGCTCGGCGTCGGTGGCGTCGGTGCGCAGCCACAGGTCGACGCTGGCGGTACCGGCCAGGACGATGTCGTTGGTGAGTGGTGGCGACTGGAACCGGGCGTTCTGCCCTGCGGGTTGGGGGACCCAGTCGAAGTCCGGGTTCGGTCCCCAGATGTTGCCGCCGACATGGAAATTGGTCTGGCTGACGGCTGGATTGGGGTGGAAGGGGACACCGGTGCCGGCCGGATCCTCGGCTTGGTCGGCCAGCGACCCGTCGGCGCCGAACCAGTAGCGCATCACCTCGGTATTGGTCGGCGGCCACTCGTTGGTGGTGTGTTCCCATGCCGCAGTGGGCAGGCCGGCTGCGCCGCCGGCGCCGTTCTCGAACAGGATTCGTATCTCGTCCTCTGACTCCCATCGGGCCTGAGCCTGGGCGTGGGTGGTGACATCGGTCCAACGATCCGGCGGCAGTGGTACCTGACCACCGAACACCGCATCGGTGAAGATCGGGGTGAGGAACTGCAGGGCGGGCGGGAACGACGGCACCTCCTCGGCGATGTAGATGTCGAGGAAGGCGGCCCACTCCCGCAACACCTGCGGCGAGAAGCCATCGGCATGGAGTCCGTTGTAGATGATCGCCCGCACCGACGGAGAGGAGTCGAACCGATCGAGCAGGTCGCCGAAGCTCGGACCGGTCTGCTCGTCGCCGAAACCGGAGGCCAAGAAGACGGGGACGTCGATGTCGCCCACCCACTCCCGAATGTCGAGGGGACCGGCCACCTTGTTGGTGTAGAACGGATTGGCCCGAGCCTTCTCGGTGGCATCGATGTTCTGCAGGCGCAGCTGCTGGTTCCGGTCACACTCGGTGTCGCCGTCGTCGATGACCTCGTTCACCCACGCCGGGCCGTACGGTCGGGCATTGTTGCCCAGGTTGTCGGCCCACGACGTGGCGAACCCGGTGTTCAACAGCCCGCCGGGGGCCAAGATGCCGGTGGCGGTGTCGGCGTAGACACTCAGCGGCGCGATGGCGCCCAGGCTGGGTGGTTGGGATCGGGCCACGAACAGCTGGGAGATGCCCGGATAGGAGAGGCCGACCATGCCGACCTGGTTGTCCTTGACCCAGCTCTGGGCGCCGACTGCTTCCACCACGTCGTAGCCGTCGAGCACCTGCATTTCCTCGAAGAAGTCGTAGGCGCCACCTGAACAGCCGGTGCCCCGGATGTTGACGCCCACCACGGCATACCCGAACAGCCCGGCCAGCAGGGACGAGGGTTGGGCTGGTGCCTTGCACAGGATCGGTAGCTCGCCGCAGAACGGCGTGGGATCGATACCGCCGCCCAGACTGCCCAGTCCGCCCACCGGGTTCGACGGGTCGTAACCGCTGTATTCGACGACCGTGGGATAGGGCCCGTCTTCGATGGGGCCGGGCAGCACCACGTAGGCCGACAGGGTGGTGCCGTCGCGGGTCTCGATGTACTGGAATCCTTCGGCCAGCTCCTGGTTGTCGTAGAAGGATTGTGGTGGGGTCGAGTTCTCGGCGACTCGCACCCGCTCGGCCCAATGGATACGTCCGCCGGTGGTGACCAGGTAGTAGCCCGGATCGAGCTCCCGGAATTGGGCGCTGCCGAGGTCGTCGACCGTCGCCAACTCGACCAGGTCGAGCCGCCATGCGCCGCGCCGGAGACGCCACCGGAACAGACGCACCGGATCACCGGGCTCGGCTTCGGTGACGAACAGCTGCTCGAACCCACCCCGGACGTCGAAATCGGGGGTGAAGAGGGTATGGAGACCTTCGCCCGTGGGTAGCGGCGGTGGTGGTGTCGCTCCCGATGGGCCCTGGGCTCCGACTGGCGAGGTGATGGTGGCCACCAGCATGGCGGCGACGAGAACGATCAGGAGCTTGTGGCGCATCCTCCCAGAGCTACACGCCGACCAGCGGTCTTGTCGAAGTCGGATCAGGGCAGCAGCGGTGGTGGGTGGTCCTGGTTCGGGCCCACTCGGGACAGGGTCCATGAGCCATGAACGCCCTTGAGTATCCGTTCGCCCATCGGTTCGAAGCAGAAGTGGGAACCCTCGAGCACGTCGACGATCGTGCGGCTCACCCAGAGTTCACCCGGTGCGGCCTCGGCGCCGATGCGGGCGCCGATGTGGACCACGATGCCGCTGAGCAGGTCGTCGCGTGTCTCCACCTCGCCGACATGGGCGCCGGCGCGAATCGAGAGGCCGAGGTGATCGGCGTCGGAGATCAGCCGTACGGCGCACTCCACCGCATCCGATGGTGTCGCGAAACGAAGCAGGTGGCCGTCGCCGGTGCAGTCGACGATCTCGCCGCCGAACAGCGTCACCGTGGTCTGTACCAGTCGGCGGTAGCGGTGGAGCAGATCCTGCCAGCGTTCGTCGCCGAGGCCCGCTGCTCTGGGGGTGGAGTCGACCAGATCGGTGAACACCACTGTGGCCATCGCCCGATCGCGTGCGCCGGCCCGTCGCGAACCGGTGATGAACTCGCGGATCTCGTCGATCCACTCCAGCGGCCGCGCACCGAAGCAGAGATGAGCCGAACCGGGCAGGCTGGCGAAGTGGGCACCGGGGATGTGTTCGGCCAGGTACCGCCCATGGTCGACGGGGATGAGCGGGTCGGCTTCGCGATGCATCACCAGGGTGGGCGCCGAGACACTGCCGAGCTGGGACCGGACATCGAAGTCGAGGGCCCATTGCTGGATGGCGGCGGCGACGGGTGGACTGGTTGCGTTCCTCTCGAGCTTGGCGAACCAGGCCTGCAGACGCGGATCGTCGAAGCGGTCGGGAGCGGCCCAACTCAACATCTCGCCCGATCCCCAGGTCTCGGCCGTGTGGGGCACGGCCTGCTCGAGTAATGCGCTGGGCAGACCGATGGGGTAGTCGGCAGCCTCGGCCACCCGGGCGGTGCCACCCAGCAACACGAGATGAGAGACACGGGTGGGGTTCTCACTGGCCATGGTGACGGCCAGCGCGGCCGCGGCGCCACAGGCGATGACCGCAGGGTCGGTCACGCCGGCGTGGTCGCATGCCGCGAGCAGGTCGTCGGTCCAGTCGCGAACGGTGAGCGTGTCGATGTTCACCGGACCGCCCAGACCGACCCCGCGTCGATCGACCATCAGCACGCGGGCAAACGTGCCGAGCCGTTCCAGGTTGCGGGCGAAGGCCGGTTCTTCCCATTGCACTTCGAGATGACCGGTGAGGTCGGGGATGAAGAGAACGGTTCGTTCCCCTTCACCGAACAGCTGGTAGGCGACAACCGAGGTCCCGCTGGGTGCGTATCTGACTTCCGGCGTCACCCGGGCAGTGTGAGTGAACGCCCACCGTCGGTCAAATACGGGCCGGAGGCGGCCACCGACGTGCGGATCGGCCCCGGGCTGGGTGTTTCAGAGGGCTGTCTGGTCGCCGGGGAGCTCGGCCCCGCCGTCGAAGACGTCGTAGCCGAGGTCGGCTTGCAGCTCGGCCAACAGGGTGGCCGGAGTGGGGACGGAGACAACATCCTCGGTGTCGGCTTCGTCGGCCACGGTGGCCTTCCACTCGGGACAACAGGTGTCACCTTCGGCCGGCCAGGCAGCAGCGGCATCGGCGACGGCGGCCAGCTCGGCGGCCAACGCTTTGCCCCCGTCGGCGCCCGGCTCCGACGCCCCCTTGTCGTCGAAACGAACCGCGTTGCCCACGTGGTCGACCACTTCGGCGGCCTTGCCCCCTCCGGCACTGAAGTCGGTCATACCCGTGATGCCCTCGGGCAAGGGGGTCAAGAACATGAGAGTGACGGTGCAGTCGTCGACGAACACCCGGGTTCCGAACAGGTCGTCGTTGGCGTCGGGGCTGGCGCACACCCACCACAGCTCGAGGCTGCGGCTCACCGTATGAGAGCCGGCCACTCCTCCGCGATCGACCAGCAGGGATGCGGCCAAGGCGTTCTTGAACCCACCCAAGACTCGGTTCATCACCGTGTCCCGATGACTCGCCGCGAGGGTGGGCCAGAAGGCCGAACCACCCCCGCCGGCCGGTCCGATCCAGTGGTCGACGAAATGGTCGAACATCTGAGATCCCTTGGCCCCGGCCGATCCGGCACCGATCACGGTGTTGGCCGGCGAGGGGACGAACCCGGCTCCGGGGCTCCCCATGGCGCCGACGGCCTGGTAGGCGGCCAATCGATTGGCCAGACCGTCCTGGGGATGGTTGAAGAACCGTTCGACCCATCGGAAGGCCGGTGGTTTGTCGGTCGAAAGCGGCATGACAGTCATGGTGGAGTCCCTCTCATCTCATCGTTGTCCCGATCTTGGCAAAAAGTGCAAGTGACTTTCTGTGTACCGGTGCTCACAGTGGAGAACATGTCCGCCTGCTGGGCAACGAGGCGAGGGTCGGCCAGAATGCAGCGGTGACTCCCGACGACCTGATCGAAATCGAAGCCATCAAACGAGTGAAGTACGCCTACCTGCGCTGCCTCGACCAGAAGAACTGGGACGAGTTGGCCTCGCTGTTCACCGAAGATGCCGTGGCCCGCTACAGCGGGGGCCGGTACAGCTACGACGGCCGCACCGCCATCGTCGACTGGTTGCGTGAGGCCATGGGGGCGGAGTCGTTCCATTCCAGTCATCGCTGCACCCATCCCGAGATCGATCTGGTGGGCGACGACGAAGCAGTCGGCGTCTGGGCCCTCGACGACACCGTGATCGAAACCAGTTTCGAGGTCACCATCCGGGGTGCGGCCTTCTACACCGACCGCTACCGGAAGGTCGACGGCCGCTGGCTGATCGCCGAAACCGGCTATCGGCGCACGTTCGAGGAGATCCAGGCCCGCGACGGCTCGGCTCCCACGTTGACCGCCTCGTGGTGGAGCACCGACGGCCAGAGCAGCCTCGAGGGCTGAGCCACCTGGGGCCGATCGCAGAAAAATCCGGAGAAATCTCTCTTGTGCGCGTGGCTACCCAGACGCGCCCCGTCTGGTCGCGCAGGATGAGGTCACAACACAAAGAACTCGGTGCTGGCGCCTAACAAGCCCCCTCAGGCGTCAGCTCCGAAATCGCGGGAACCACCACAAGATGGCGGGAACCGGACGGCAGGCTTGTCGACCATCGGATGACAGGCCTGCCGTCCCGACCCCGTCGAATCAGGGGCGGCCCGGGTGGGTTCGACGTCGTCGACCGTGGCAGCGAGGCTGGCGCCATGAAGATCGGCATCCACCTTCCGCAGTACGGCAGGGCCAGCGGCCCCGACGGCATCACCCGTGCGGCCCAGGCCGCCGAAGCGCTGGGGTTCGAACATGTCTGGGTGAGCGACCATGTGGTGCACCCGGCCGAGCAGGACTACCCGTCGGCCCACCTCTTCGATCCGTTCACCACGCTCACCTGGGCGGCGGCCGCCACCAGCCGGGTGGGTCTGGGAACCAGCGTCGTCGTGGCCCCGCACCACGCGCCGCTGGCGCTGGCCAACACCCTGGCCAGCCTCGATCGTCTGAGTGGCGGGCGGGTGATCGCCGGTATCGGTGTGGGGTGGAGTCAGCGCGAGATCGAAGCGCTGGGATTCACCTTCGCGCAGCGAGGTCGGCGCACCGACGAGATCATCGACATCCTGCGGGCCGCGTGGACCGATGATCCGGTCGGCTACGACGGCACTTTCCACTCATTCTCCGATGTTCGGGTCCTGCCTCGACCCGAGACCCCGATTCCCATCTGGGTGGGCGGCAGTAGCGAGCCCGCGTACCAGCGGGCCTGCACCCGCGGCGACGGCTTCCATGCCATCGGTCTCGACCCCGACGGTGCGGCGTCAGTCGTGGAGCGAATTCGGCGTGACCGGCCCGATACCGGGTTCGAGATCTCGCTGCGGACCGGCTGGGATCCGCTCGGCATGGACCCCGATCAGATCCGGCGCGAGTACGAGGGGTTCTCGGCCGCCGGGATCCAGACGATGGTGTGTGCGCCGTGGCAGGCCACCATCGACGACTGGCTCGAATCGATGGAACGGTTGGCCCAGCTCACGGCACTGACGCCGAGAACCAGCGGCTGAGCAGTCAGCGGTCGGTGACGGCGGAGCTCGTCGGGAGCGAGGCGAAGAACTCGCTCTCGTTCATCGGCCGGGCCAGATGGAATCCCTGGCCGAGGGTGGCGCCCAGCGACGTCAGCGTGGTCAGCTGATCGGGCCGTTCGATCCCCTCGACGACCAGCTCCAGATCGAGCTGGCGGCACAAGCCGACCAGCGCTTCGATGATGGCTGTCGTGCCGGTGTCGGTGCCGAGCTCGGCGGTGTAGGTGCTGTCCATCTTCACCATGGTGGCCGGCATCTGGCGCAGGTGGTTGAGCGACGAGTAGCCGGTGCCGAAGTCGTCGAGCGCCAAGGTCACACCGGCGTTGGCCAACTGCTGGAGCTGGAAGACCACGTCCTGGCGGTTTTCGAGCAGCACCGCTTCGGTCACCTCGAGAATCAGTGAAGCCGGGTCGACATTGTGGCGAGTCATGGCGTCGGTGAGGACGGTGTCGAATCCGTCGACGGTGAGCTGGCGGCCACTCAGGTTGACGGCCATCCGGAACTCTTCGTGGCCTTCGGCCCGGCATCGGGCCGCCAGGCGACAGGCGTCCTCCACGATCCACTGACCCAGTGCCACCATGTGACCCGATTCCTCGGCCACGGAGACGAAACGTTCCGGAGTGACCAGCCCCCACTCGGGGTGTTGCCAGCGAACCAGGCACTCGGCCCCGACCACCCGATTGGCGGCCAGATCGAAGATGGGTTGCAGATGCAGGCGGAACTCCTCGGCCTCGAGACCGGCGCGCAGGCCTCGTTGGACCTCGAAGCGACGCCGCACCTGGCTACGAAGGGGTGCGCCGAACAGTTCCCATCGTCCCCCGCCGGCTCGCTTGGCCTGGTACATGGCCAGGTCGGCGTTGCTGATGAGCAGGTCGGCCTGGGCCGGGCGGCGAGGGTCGTCGAGTGCGATGCCGATGCTGGCTCCCACGCTGGTCACCGTGTCGCCCACGATCATGGGCCCCTCCAGCGATTCGAGCAGACGGGCCGCAATGGCAGTGGCTTCGGTCGAGCTGGCCACACCGGGGCAGGCGGCCACGAACTCGTCGCCGCCGAAACGGGCCAACATGTCGCCCGGTCGCAGCGTGGTGCGAAGCCGGCGGGCCACCTCCACCAGGGTCTCGTCGCCGGCTTCGTGTCCGAGCCCGTCGTTGATGAGCTTGAATCCGTCGAGGTCGACGAAGATCACCGCAGTGGGCCGGGCCCGCAGTCGTTGCGCCTCGCGCAGTTCGGCATCGAGCCAGGCAATGAGCTCCCGGCGGTTGGCCAGACCGGTGAGTTCGTCGCTGCTGGCCTGGAACCGCAGCTTGCGCTGCATGTCGACGCTTTCGGTGATGTCCTCCATCGAGGCAATGGCACCGTCGACGGTGCCGTCCTGGACCAAGCCGCGGACACGGGTGCGACAGATCCGCTCCTCGGCTGTGGCCTGGTTGCGGATCCGAACGTCGAGGTCCTGTCCGACGCCGTCTTGCATGGCGCCACGGAAGGCGTCGCTCAGGGCCTCGCGGTCGTCGGGATGCACAGCATCGAGCTCGAGCAGTCCGGCGCCGCCGAAGTCTTCGATGCCGGTGAGGTCGCGCATCCACTGGTTGGTGTAGCTGGCCTGACCGGCGGCATCGATCTGGATCACGCCGACGGGAAGAGACTCGGTGAGGGTGCGGAACTGCACCTCACCGGCGCGCAGGGCGGCCAGGGCCTCCATCTCGTCGTGGACATCGAAGAACTCGGTGTCGACGTAACCCTTGTCGGGTTCGTTCAAGCGGTTGACCTGGTGGACCTCGAACCACCGATGACGATCATCGGCGGTGCGGTACCGCAGCCGGGTCCGGGTCTCGTGCCCGCGCGTGGCCAACATCGAGACCCAGAACGTGATGGCCCGATCGCGATCGTCGGGGTGGAGGAGATCGGCGGTGGTCTGGCCGACCAGATCCGATTGCCCCCAACCGAGCAGGGGGGCCACCCGTTCGTCGATGAACAAGATGGTGGAGACCTCGTCCTGGTGGACCACGAAGGAGCGAGGAGCCAGGGCAGCGGCATTCTGCGCGGCCTGATCCTGGTCCTGGTCGGCCGGCTCGCCGGCGACGCCGACGAAGACACCGAACTCGTCGAGGAAGTTGATGATCAGCAGGGTCGACGGTTCCTCGGGCGAGATGATGAAACGAACCACCCCCTGGGCCATGCCGTTGCTGTTGGCCTGTTCGTACACCAGCACGGCGATGGGCTGGTCGTCGGTGATGATGGCGGAGAGGATGGGGCCATCCAACCGAAGCGGAATCAGGCCCAGCTCGAGGATCTCCTCAGGGGGTTCGGCCGCTTGCAGGCTCTCGTCGAAGCAGAGGAACAGCGAACCCGGCACCCGCCGCTCGATGTCGCGCAGGGCGTCCATACGCGCCGCCAGATCGACGCGCGACTCGGTAGGGCCAGACTGTTCCATGACGGTCCCATCGGCTGGGCGGCGGCTCAATCAAGGGGCTTCGGCACCGTCGGGGATTGCGGGTCCGTGGCCGTTCGAGTTCACTCGTGCCATGGTCAGACGAGGTCGGGTGGTCGGGGTCGTGGCCGCCGGGTTGCTGGCGACCGCCTCCTGCGGATCCGGGGGTGGCGGCTCGGCGGGAGGTGATGCCTCGGCCGCGACCACTGAGCCGGCGGCCCCGGTGACCACCGCGACGGTACCGTCGTCGGTGGCAACCGTGGCTTCGACCACCACCACCCTGGCCCCCTCGGTGGTGCCGGGCCCGGAGTGGGACCGTGCGGATCCGGCCGAGGCCGGGTTCGACCCCGACGGAGTGGTCCGCCTGACCGAACTGGCCATCGAGGCCGACTCCAACTGCCTGGTCGTGGTGCGCGACGGCCGGTTGGTGGTGGAGGAGTACTGGTTCGACTGGACCGAGGCCGACGATCAGGAGGTCTTCAGTGCGACCAAGTCGGTGACCGCGCTGGTGGTGGGGATCGCGCAGGATCTCGGGTATCTCTCGATCGATGAGGCGGCGGCCACCTATCTCACCGAGTGGGAGGGCACCGAGAGCGAAGACGTCACCATCCGGGACCTCCTCACCAATACGTCCGGTCGATACTGGGACTTCACCACCGACTACGTCGACATGGTGAGCGCGGACGATCGTTCGGCGTTTGCCATCGCCCTGGATCAACAACACGACCCCGACACGGTGTGGGTCTACAACAACTCGGCGATCCAGACCCTCGAGGAGGTGGTGCAGCGGGCCACCGGAACCGACTTCGGCGACTTCGCGCAGGAGCACCTGTTCGGCCCGCTGGAGATGGGTGTGGAATTCGCCCGCGATCCGGCCGGCAACCCCGGAGCCTTCTTCTCGCTCCAGGCCGGCTGCCTCGACATGGCGCGCCTCGGCCTCCTGGCCCTCGAAGACGGTCGGTGGGGGTCACAACAGGTGGTGTCGGCTCCGTACATGGCCGAGGCCACAACCACCAGCAACCAGTTGAATTCGGCCTACGGCTACCTGTGGTGGCTGAATGCCGATGCCGGCTGGGTTCATCCCGACCCTCGCCGTGACACCAGCGGGGCGTTCTGGCCCGATGCCCCGAGCGATGCCTACGCCGCCCTGGGACTGGGTCAACAGGTCCTGGCCGTGTTGCCGTCGCAGAACGTGGTGGTCGTGCGGTTGGGGAGCTCATCGGCGGCGGGGGCCCAGGGTGCGGCCGGTGAGCTGGTCAACGACCTGGCCGGGCTCACCGCCGACGCCGTAGTCGACTGATCAACGGTGGTCTTCGAGGGCGATACGCACCCGCTTGTTGCCCTTGCCCTTGGATTCGGTCTTGGTGACAACGAAATGGCCCACGTCGCCGGTGGAGGCCACGTGGGTGCCGCCGTCGGCCTGCTTGTCGAGGCCGACGATGTCGACCACTCGAATCGAGGTCACGGACTCGGGGATGAGGTTGACCTTGGTGCGGATGAGGTCTTCGTCGGCCAGGGCCTGCTCACGGGGTAGTTCGCTGACCTGAATCGGCCGGTTGGCTGCGATTTCGGCGTTGACCAGCTCGGTCACGCGCGCTGCGAAGTTGTCGGGGAGCGGATCGAACTCGAAGTCCATCCGTCCGGTGAGCGGTTCCATGTTTCCCCCGGTGACAGCGTTGCCCCACTCGTTCCAGATGACGCCGCACAGGATGTGCATCGCCGTGTGGGTGCGCATCAGCTGGTGGCGCCGATCCCAGTCGATGGTCCCGTCGACCGTGGCGCCGACGGTGGGCAGCGACCCGTCGAGGTGGTGCCAGACATCGCCGTCACGATTACGGACGTCGACCACCGTGGCCACCCCATCTGGTCCGGTCAGCGATCCGGTGTCGTGGGGTTGACCTCCGCCGGTGGGGTAGAAGGCGGTTCGGTCGAGTGTCACGGCCGCCGCGTCGACATCGACACCGGTGACCGTGGCGGAGAAGGACTGGACATAGGCATCAACGAGATACAGGCGGTCGGTCATGGACGTCGATGCTAGAAGTCCGGGCTCGTTCTAGTCTCACGTCATGGTGAAGAGTGCCGCCGAATCACCCGAGGAGTACCTGGCCGAGTTGCCCGACGATCGGCGCGACCAGATCGAGGCCGTTCGCGACGTCATCGTCGCCAATCTGCCCGACGGGTACGAGGAGCAGATGAGCTTCGGGATGATCGCCTACGTCATCCCCCTCGACCGATACCCCGACACCTACAACAAGCAGCCGCTCATGTATGCCGCGTTGGCGTCACAGAAGAACCACATGGCCGTGTACCTGTCCAATGTCTATGCCGACGAACCGTCGCTCGACTGGTTTCGGGCGGCGTATCTGGCCACGGGCAAGAAACTCGACATGGGCAAGTCCTGTGTTCGGTTCAAGACCATCGATCAACTGCCGCTCGACGTCATCGCCGATGCGGTGGCCCGCACGCCGGTCGACGAGTTCGTGGCGTTGTACGAGGCGGCCCGCGCCGGCTGATGGCGCGGCCTCGACGCGTGGACCGTCGTCAGCCGCCGGTGGTCTTGGGCCAGTAGCGCACCGGTGAGATGCCGTCGGGTTCGATGAGGCTGGTTCGGACCAGGTCGTACTGGTAGCAGTTGAGCTCGTACACGTTGCCCCACGGGTCGGCCAGGTTGTACGCCCAGCACAGATCGAAGTCGACCACATCGTCGGCGGTGAGGGCGCGTCCGGACGGGTCGACGATGGCATTCGGCAGCGAGCGGGCGAAGTCGGCGAACGTGGAGGCGTCGACGCTGAACGCGATGCCGTTCTCCTGGGCTCGCTCGGGATGGCCCTCGCCGATCTCGAACAGCGCCAGCATCGATCGGCCGCCATCGGCGGATATCTGCAGTGGGCCGAACTCGACCTCGGTGGCCCACATGTCGTACTCCTCGACCGGCTCGAAACCCAGGTGTTCGGCGTACCAGGCCGCGGCGACGGCTCGATCGGGCACCATCACGTGCACGTGGTCGAGTGTGCCCATTCGGAAACGTGGCATGGGTCCCCCTGTGGTCGCTGCTGCATGGTACGGCGCGCCGCCGGGCCGCGGCGGCCGACGAGCGGGCGACCGGCCCTTCAGCGCGGCGTGTCCACCTCCGAACGCGGTTGATGAAGCCAGGTGAGCAGGTCGGGCGGTGCGGCGGCCGTCGTGTGTTGTTCGTAGATCGCCAGGTGCCGGGGATCCAGAGCGGCGCGGCCCGTGCCGGATCTGCCGGCGCGGAAGAACCGGTGCCGATCGATCAGCACCCGGGCCGGGTCGGGAGCCAGCTCGTCGGACCGGGCGCGCATCGCGGCGAAGGTGGCCGGTTGCACCAGGTCGGGACTCATGGGGAGCTCGAGCCGATCGGCGAGCTTGTTCATCTGGGCCGGCAGGTCGGTGAGCAGGTCGTCGTAGTGGACCAGCTCGACGGTGGCCCGCCGACCCCACGCATCGGCGAGATGGTGCATCACCCCCGGAAGTGAATCGAGTGCAGTCCGTGGGTCGGGTTGGGCGATGACCCACTCCGACAACCAGCGGTCGACGGTCGGGCGCTTGCCGCCGTCGACCGGGGCCTCCGCACCGATGAGCTCGGCCAGCCGGGCCCGGTCGATGTTCGCCCTTTGGTGGTACAGCGAGACGGCTGCATCAAGCGGCCGACGCCCCACCACGATGTAGGTGACCCGGGGGTCGAGCGGCAGTCCGTCCAAAGGGGTGTGGGTCTTGATGATGCGACGGTGGGTCTGGCGATCCAACACCTCGAACACCTGATCTCGAGGTGTCACCCGCCAGTCGAGCCAGGGTGACAGCTCGGCCAACGGCGCCGGCAGGTCCGGACGCTGGAAGACCAACAGGGCGCAGATCATCTGCATCCAGGTGGTGCCGTGTTTGGAGCGGGTGGAGATGACGATGTCGCCGTCGCGGTGCTCGAAGTCGAGCCACCGGCGGTTGTCCTCGTCGGGCGAGGGGTAGTGCACCGGCGGAGCAACCATCGGGCCAGCATGTCCGATATTCGGTTGCCCGACCGGCTGCGGCGCGCTGCACTCGACGTATGACGCGCTTCACCATGGTCCGCCGCCGTGGCCTCCTCCGCCCCGCGCTGGGGCTATCACCAGCTCGATCCGAGGTGGGCCCGTCGGCTGGTCGGTCTCGCTGATCTGCCCCCTGGTGCCACCGTCGTCGATGTCGGCGCGGGAACCGGGGTCATCTGCACCCCGTTGCTCGAGGCGGGTGCACGGGTCATCGCCGTGGAGTCCCACCGCGCCCGAGCATCACAGTTGCGTCGTCGATTCGGGGACCGCCTCATCGTGGTGCAGGTCGACGCGGCCGATCTGCGGCTGCCCCGACGGCCGTTCCACGTGGTGGCCAACCCGCCCTTCGGTATCGGGGTCGCCCTGCTCAAGCGCCTGCTGGCTCCGGGGAGCAGGCTGAGCAGTGCCCATCTGGTTCTGCCTGCTCACCAGGTCCGCCGTTGGGCCGAGCGGCGGGCGCCCGGCGCCCGTCGGTGGGAGCAGAGCTTCGACATCGGCATCGGGCCCCGCGTCGATCGGCGTTCGTTCCGGCCCGCCCCGTCACGCGACGCTCGGGTGCTGGTGATCGGGCGCCGGGGTCAAGGCCAAGCGGGTGCGCCTGCCCGCTGAGTTCCTCAGAGTTGATCGAGCGCGTCCTCGATGGCTCGGTGTAAGGTGGGATAGGCGTAGATCATCGATCGCAGCACCGCCACCGGCACCTCGGCGTGCACCGCCAGGGTGAGCAGGCCGAGCACCTCGCCCCCGTGAGGACCAGCCGAAGTGGCCCCCACCACCACCTGGCGGTCGGTGTCGATCACGAGTTTGACGAAGCCTTCGTTGCCGGGACCGTGCAGCCACCCGCGGGCCGAGTGGGGGACCATCTGGGTCACCGCCGTCACGCGGAGCCCGGCCTCGCGAGCGGCCGCTTCGGAGAGTCCCACCGATCCCACCTCGGGGTCGGTGAACGTGACCCGAGGGAGGGCTCGGTAGTCGGCGCCCTCCCCCGGGTGATCCATGATCGAGGCCACGGCGATAGGGGCCTGATACGCGGCGACATGCGTGAACAGTCCCTCGCCGGTGATGTCGCCCACGGCCCAGATCCCGTCGACACCCCTCACTCGCAGCTGGTCGTCGACGTCGGCGAACCGGGCGGAGTCGTCCAGACCCACGTTGGCCCATCCGAGGCCGGCCAGATCCGTCCGCCGGCCGGTGGCCACCAGGAGTCGCTCCGCGACGACGACGGTGCCGTCGTCGAGGGTGACGCGGATACCGGCGTCGTCGGAGGCCACCGATTGGGCTCGTACGCCGGTGTGTACGGCGATTCCCTCGGCGGCGAAGGTGTCGGCCAACAGATCCCCGGCCTCGGGTTCCTCCAGCGGCAACAAACGATCGAGGGCCTCGACGATGGTGACCTCGACGTCGAACCGGGCGAACACCTGCGAGAGCTCGCTGCCGATGGCCCCGGCCCCCAACACGATGAGCGACGCCGGCAACTCGGTCACCTGGATGGCTTCGCGGTTCGTCCAGTAGTCCACATCGGCCAGACCCGGAATCGGCGGGACGGCGGGTTCGGTGCCGATGGCGACCACGATGCCGGTGCCGGCCTCGTAGGTGGCACCGTCGACCGACACCTGGCCGGGTCCTTCGATGACGGCATGGCCACGTACGAACCGGCCGCCCTTGTCGACGAAGCGGTCGACCGCCACCTGGTCGTTCCAGTTGTCGGTGGCCTGTTCGCGGATGCGGGTGGCGACCGGAGCCCAGTCGGGATCGACGGTGGACAGGCCGGCGTGGCCGGGTATGCGGCGAGCTTCGGCCAACATGTTGGCGGCGCGGATCATCATCTTCGACGGGATGCAACCCCAGTACGGGCACTCGCCGCCCACCAGGTTGGCATCCACACCGATGACGTCGAGTCCTTGCTCGGCCAGCGTGCCGGCCACCGCCTCCCCGCCGATGCCCATGCCGATGACGATGACATCTGCCTGCCGGTGTGATTCATCCATGACCGAACCAACCGGACATCACGGTCGTGAAATCCCGATGCAGGGGGATTGTTTGGTTGCGTCGTCGGGTTGGAGGCCGCCTCAGGAGCCGGCCGCGTCCCCGGATTCCTCTCCGTCGCGCACTCCCTGGAGGTCGACGATGATCTTCTCGCCGTCGATGTACACCGGGATGGTGGTGAGACCCGCTCCGTCGAAGGGGTAGGTGTCGTCGGGGTCGCAGCTGTTCTGGAAACGGCTGATCTCCGCGTTCCAGTTCACGACACACGAGGCGTCGGGCCCCGGCACCACTGCCTCGATGGCGATCCATCCTTCTTCTTCGTCGGTGCCGGTGTGGGTGATCCAGATCGGGCGCGGCGACCCGCCGCTGTCGGGGTTCTGATAGAGGATCGGACCGTTCTCGGCGATCTCGTCGGCCTGGCTGATGAAGCCGGCGTCGAACTCGTCGTCGCCCAGCGTGAAGCCGTCGCCGGTCTGGGATGCCCACCACACGAACCCGATCAACAAGGCGGCCGCGATGATCCCGGACAAGCCGACCACCAGTGCACTGCGCAACGTCACAGTGGGTCCTTGAGCAACGGGCATGGTGGGAAATGGGTCCCTTCGGGCGAGTGGGGGAAGACGAGCTCGGGCTGTCTAGTATCGCCCGGCGGACCCGCCGAGACCCACCGCGGGCCAGGAGGCACAGTGGATCTGTTCGAATACCAGGGCAAGGAATTCTTCGCCCGCTACGACATGCCGGTTTCGCCGGGCAAGATCGCATTCACCGTCGACGAGGCGGTCGCAGCCGCCGACGAGCTGGGAACGCCGGTCATGGTGAAGGCCCAGGTTCACACGGGTGGCCGAGGCAAAGCGGGCGGTGTGAAGTTCGCCGCCACCGTCGACGATGTGCGCGAGCACGCCGGCAACATCCTGGGACTCGACATCAAGGGTCATGTGGTGGGTCGGGTGTGGATCGAGAAGGCCTCCGACATCGCCGAGGAGTACTACGCCAGCTTCACGCTCGACCGCAGCGCCAAGAAGCACCTCGGCATGCTCTCCAAGGAAGGCGGGGTCGAGATCGAGACGGTCGCCGAGGAGAATCCCGACGCCATCGCCAAGATCTGGGTCGACCCCGTGGTCGGGCTGAACGAAGCGCAGACCCGCGAATGGGTGGCGGCGGCCCATCTGCCCGATGCCGCGGTCGAGGGTGCCGTCGACATCTTGATGAAGCTGTACACCGCGTACACCGACGGTGACGCCGATCTGGTCGAGATCAACCCCTTGATCCTCACCCCCGACGACAAGGTGCATGTGCTCGACGCCAAGGTCACGCTCGACGGCAACAGCACCTTTCGCCACGAGGACTACGAACAGTACGACTCCACCCAGACCCGCGACGAACGTGAGACCGCAGCTCACGACAAGGGCCTGCAGTACGTCGGGTTGGAGGGCACCGTGGGTGTCATCGCCAACGGTGCCGGTTTGGCCATGAGCACGGTCGACGTGGTCAACCAGGTGGGTGGTGCGCCGGCCAATTTCCTCGACATCGGTGGTGGCGCCAATGCCGACGTCATGGCTGGTGCGCTCGAGGTGATCAACAACGACCCGGCGGTGAAGGCCATCTTCATCAACATCTTCGGCGGCATCACCCGAGGTGAAGAGGTGGCCAACGGCATCATCGAGGCCATGGCCCGAGTCGATATCGACTCACCCATCGTCATCCGTCTCGACGGCACAAACGCCGATGAGGGTCGCGCCATCCTGCGGCCCAACCTGTCCGACCAGCTGATGATGGAAGACACCATGCTCGATGCGGCCCGCAAGGCCGTCGAGCTGGCCAGCTGACCCGCCCCGACCCAGTACGAAAGCAGAGCCGATCCATGTCGATCTTCGTTGACGAGAACACGAAGGTGATCTACCAGGGCCTCACCGGGTCCCAGGGCAGCTACTACGGCCGCCTCAACCGCGAGTACGGCACCCAGGTGGTGGCCGGCACCCATCCCACCAAGGCCGGCAGCGATGTCGACGGTGTACCCATCTACGCCACGGTTGCCGAGGCGGTGGCCGCCACCGGCGCCACCGCCAGCTGCATCTTCATCCCGGCGCCAGGAGTGAAGGGTGCGGTGATGGAGGCCGCGGAAGGTGGGGTCGAGTTCATCGTGGCCATCACCGAGGGGGTTCCCGCGCACGACGAGGCCTGGTTCTTCAACAAATTGCAGGCCGACTTCCCCGACGTGCGACTGCTGGGCCCCAACTGCCCCGGCATCATCAGCCCCGGCAAGTGCAACATCGGCATCACCGCCGGTCACATCGCCAAAGCAGGAGGGCCGGTGGGAATCGTCAGCCGTTCGGGCACGCTCACCTACCAGGCCCTGTACGAGCTCAAACAAAAGGACATCGGCGTCACCACCTGTGTGGGTATCGGTGGTGACCCCGTGCCGGGGACCAGCTTCATCGACTGTCTCGAAGCATTCG
>JBPCTQ010000370.1:0-32951 GCA_051011595.1 Acidimicrobiales bacterium | reverse complement strand
CTTACTTCTAAACAAACCACCCGCCCTTGCCACACCCACCCCCCCCCCCCCCCCCCCCCCCACTACCAGAAGCCGAAGAACGTCAGCCTCGTTTGGTTCTGGTCAGCAGGTGACCTCGGTGGCGCCGCCGGGCAGCCATCCCTCGGGCACCGAGTAGGCATCGGCTTCGGGATCGAGCTCGGCCACCGCCGAGATCTCGGCCACGCCGGTGGCGCCCACGAATCCGTCGCCGCTGACACGCTCGATCGTGCCGTAGAGCTGGCCGGTGATGGGATCGCCGGCGTCGTCCTCGACCGGGATGATCGTGCGGTACAGCACCAGGGTGTCGCACACCCGGGCGCCGGTTGTGTCGTCGTCGACCAGGTTCGGGAACCGGTCTTCGGGATCACACGAACCGTCGAATGTCGGCGAGTTCGAGATGAAGTCGAAGCTGCCCCCCATGTTGAGCGAGTTGCCGGGGCAGAAGGGATCGCCGGCGGTGGCGTCCCAGCCGCCGTACACGACCACGTAGAAACCGTCCCAGGTGTACCAGTGGGCTTCCACGTCGCCGTCGACGAACGGGAAGTCGTCGTCGGTGCCGGCGTAGCGGTTCACCGACGCGTTCACCGAGCTGGCCTCGATGGCCACCGTTTCGGGACCAGGGGCCACGGTGGTGGTCTCCGGTGCGGCGGTGGTGGTGGTCTCGGCCGGTGCGGAGGTGGTGGTCTCGCCCGGCGCCGACGTGGTGGTCTCGGCTGGTGCGGACGTGGTGGTCTCACCCGGTGTCGAGCTGGTCGTCGGTGCGGCCACGGTGGTGGTGGCCGAATCGGTTCCGGCCGTCTCGTCATCGTCGTTGTTGCTGGCGATCACGGCCGCGATGACGACGGCCAGCAGCGCCAGGGCGACGATGATCCACGTCGCGGGCTTCTGGTACCAGGCCTTGGCCGGCATGTCGGCCAAGGCGCCGATGTCGCCGTCGTCGGGAGTGATGGGAGTGTCTTCGGACATTGGGTCCTCCGGTTCTGTCAGGGTCCCCGTCGGCCGATGATGGTCGACCATGAGTCATTCGGCCCATACCGGGCTGCTACAGAAGAGGACTGATGCATGTCTCGATCACCGCTCCCACCGAGGACCTCACTGCGGTACGCACGCTCTATCGCGAACTCGAACGCATCGGCTACGACCGGGCCTTCAGCTTCGAAGCCAAACACGATCCGTTCGTACCCCTGGCCGTAGCCGGCGAACACACCCGCCACATCGAGCTGGGCACCGCCATTGCCATTGCGTTCGCCCGTACGCCGATGACGTTGGCCAATGTCGGCTGGGATCTCCAGACCGTCACCGGTGGCCGGTTCGTGCTGGGCCTGGGATCACAGATCAAACCGCACATCGAGCAGCGGTTCTCCATGCCGTGGTCGCGGCCGGTGGCTCGTTTGCGCGAGATGGTCGTGGCCATCCGGACCATCTGGGACGCGTGGCAGACCGGTGACCGGCTGCACTTCGACGGAGACTTCTACACGCACACCCGCATGATCCCGGCCTTCGACCCCGGGCCCAACCCGTTCGGCCCACCGCCGATACTCACCGCCGGTTTCGGGCCGCAGATGACCGCGGTGGCCGGAGAGGTGGCCGACGGATTCCTCGTCCATCCCGTCAACAGCCGTCGGTCGTTGCTGGAGTTGACCCTGCCGGCTCTGGTCGAGGGCGCCACTCGCACGGGCCGTTCGCCCGGCGACGTGGAAGTGGTCTGTGTCACGATCGTGGTCACCGGCCGGTCCGAGGAAGAGTTCGTGCGATCGCGGGAGGCGGTGCGTGAACAGCTCGCGTTCTACGGAACCACGCCGGCCTACCTGCCGGTCTTCGAGCTGCACGGCTACGGCGACCTCCATCCGCAGTTGAAGAGGTTGGCCCGCGCCGATCGCTGGGCCGAGATGGCCACGCTCATCGACGACGAGCTCATCGAGACCATCGCCGTGGTCGGAGAACCCCATGAGATCGCCCCTCGACTGCGGGCCCGACTCGACGGGGTGTCGGATCGCGTCAGCCTGGTGAACAACCGGGCCCCCGACCCCGGTCATCTGGCCGAGGTGGTCCACGACCTGAAATCCGGACCCGATCCGGTCTCCTAGAGTCTGCCCCATGACCGTTGAACTCTCCCTCGCCGACCGGGTGGTGTTGGTGATGGGAGGGGGCGGCGGAGGGATCGGCACCGCGATCTGCCAGCGGGTGGCCGAGGCGGGCGCCGATGTGGTGGCGGTGACCGACCGTGACGACCATGCCGCCGACACCGTGGCCCTAGTGGAGGCCCTCGGTCAGCGGGCCGAGGGCCTGGTCGCCGACATCACCGATCTCGAGTCGCTGCCCCACGTGCTCTCCGAAGGGCAGCGGACACTGGGCCCCTACACCGATGTGGTCAATGTGGTGGGCGGTGCGCCACCCGATCACTGGCACCGCCTGGTCGACCTACCGCTGGCCAGCCTCGATCACCTGCTCACCACCAACCTCCGGTACGTACTGGTCGCCAACCAGTTCGTGGCTCGTTCGCTCATCGAAACGGGTCGCGGCGGGGCCATGGTGAACATCTCGTCGGTGGCCAGCCAAGGCCAGCCCCTCCTGGCCGGCTACGGCGCGGCCAAGGCCGGTCTGGAATCGATGACCCGCACCATGGCGGCAGAGTGGGGCCGTCACGGCATCCGGGTCAACGCCGTTGCCCCGTCGACGGTCAACACGCCCCGGTCGGGTCGAACGGCCACCGTCGACGACACCACAGCTGCCATTCCCGCCGGCCGGCGGGGTGTGCCCGACGACATCGCCATGGCGTCGTTGTTCCTGCTCACCGAGCACGCCTCGTACATCTCGGGCCAGACCCTCGTAGTGGACGGCGGTGCCGGCACCCGCAGCGCGGGGCTCGACGGCCACGACCTGCCCGCAGCCGTCACCAACCCGGCCATCCGGGCCCGATTCGAAGGATCGTGACGGTGCCGCCGCCCGAACCATCACCGGCCGCAGCCGAGCCGGCCATCGCGGCCCGGGGGCTCACCAAGTACTACGGCGAACACGCCGGGGCCATCGATGTCGACCTGGAGGTCCGACGAGGCGAAGTGGTGGGGTTCCTCGGCCCCAACGGAGCCGGGAAGTCCACCACCATCAAGATGTTGCTCGACTTCCTCGAACCCTCAGCGGGATCGGCTCAGGTGCTCGGGTTCGACTGCCAGGCGCAGTCGCTCGATGTGCGTCGCCGCGTCGGGTTCCTCTCTCCCGACATGGGGTACTACGAGGGGTTGACCGCTCGGGCCCTGCTCGAGTGGGTGGGCCGGTTTCGCCGCGAAGACTGTTCGGCCCGCATCGCCGGCCTGGCCGAGCGGCTGGGCCTCGACCTGGACCGACGAGTCGCCGACCTCTCCACCGGCAACCGTCAGAAGGTCGGGCTGATCCAGGCGTTCATGCACGACCCCGACGTGTTCATCCTCGACGAACCCACCACAGGGCTCGATCCGCTGCTGCGGGTCGAGTTCCGGGACATGGTGCGAGAGGCGGCACACGCCGGACGCGCCGTGTTCTTGTCGTCGCACGTCATCGACGAGGTGGAGCGCTCGTGTGACCGGGTGGTCATCATCAAGGACGCCCGGGTGGTGGCCCACGAGTCGGTCGCCGACCTCACCGGTCGCTCCATGCGCGAGGTGAGTGTTCGTTTCTCCCAACCGCCCGATGCCGCCCTCTTCTCGACTCTCGACGGGGTGACCGATGTGGTGGTCGATGGCGATCACCTCCACTTGCGGCTGTCCGGCTCACCCGACGCCCTGCTCAAGGTGGTCGCCCGCCACCAAGTGGTCGACTTCATCAGCAGCCCGGTCGATCTCGACGAGGCGTTCCTGCACTTCTACCGAGACGAGGCGGTCGATGGCTGACGGCGCCGCACTGGTTGCGTCCCGGGGCTGGATCGATCGCCGGCGGACTCGTCTGTGGTGGGGTCTCGGCATGGTGGCCTACCCGGCCATGATGTTGGCCGTCTGGCCATCGCTCGAGGGTTCGGACAGCTTCGCCGATGTGGCGGAGGACTATCCCGATGCCATCAAGGCCCTGTTCGGCGGGGCCGAGGCCTTCGACTCGATCACCACCCCGGCCGGTTTCATCAACACCTACGTGTTCTCGTTCATGTTGCCGCTGCTGGTCATGGCCCTGGCAGCTGCGGCCGGCGCCGCGCTGTTGGCCGGCGAGGACGAGGACGGCCGGCTCCAGCTGCTGCTGAGCCAGCCGGTCGGGCGATCGGCGGTGCTGTTGGCCAAGGCCGCGGTGGTGGCGGCCGACGTCGTGCTGGCGGTTGGTCTGGTCGTGGTGCTCATCGCGGTCGGTGGACCAGTGGTCGACCTCGACATCGGCATCGGGGGGCTGGCCGCCGCCGGCCTCGGTTCTGCCCTGTTCGGGGTCCTCCATGGCACCATTGCCTTGTTGGCCGGCGCCGTCACCGGTCGCCGCGGCACGGCCATGGGGGTTGCGGTGGTTGTCGGCGTCGCCGGGTACCTGTTGTCGTCGTTCGCCGAGCTGGCATCGTGGCTGGAGCCGTTCCGATTCCTCTCGCCGATGTATCACGCAGTGGCCGACGATCCGGTTTCCAACGGTGTGCCGGTAGCCAACTACCTGGCGTTGGCCGGTGCGGTTGTGGTCACCTTGGTCGCCGCCCTTGTTGCGTTCCGTCGACACGATCTGCACTGATGCCACCCGCCCCTCTCGCCCCCGCCTCCGTCTCGCTGCGGCTCTACCCGCACGACCTGCCGGCCGTTGATCAGTTGTCCGAACTGCGCCGTCAGGCGGCCCTGGCTGCCGACGTCGGCTTCGACGGAGTGATGGTGAGCGAACACCACGCCGACTTCCCGGGGTATGTCCCCAACCCGGTGCAACTGGCCGGATTCCTGCTCGACGCCATGCCTCGTGGTTGGGCTGCGCCGTGTCCTCTGCTGTTACCCATGAAGCCCTACGCCCTGGTCGCCGAGGAGGTGGCCTGGCTGGCGGCGGCCCATCCCGATCGGGTGGGAGCCGGTTTCGCCGCGGGTGCGCTCCCGGTGGATTTCGAGTTGGCCGAGGTGCCCTTCGATGAGATCGTCCACCGGTTCAAGACCGCACTTCCGCAGGTGGTGAGGGCGCTGCGGGGCGGCGACCCGGGTCCGTTGGGTCGTGATCGGGCCCTCGACCGGCTGACCCACCAGCCCGTCCCCATGGCCGTGGCGGCCCAGAGTGCGGGAGCGGTCCGGCGGGCGGCTCGGCTCGACCTGGCGGTGTTGTACGACTCGCTGCAGGGCACCGACGTGACCCGGCGGCTGAGCGACGTCTACCGCGAGAGTGGGGGAGCGGCGGCCCGCATCCTGATCCGCCGGGTGTGGATCGGTGATCCTCCCACCGAGGAGATGGCCGCCCAGATGGCGCACTACCGGAGTTATGCCCCCGAAGCCGCAGTGGCCAATTGGGGGAGTGGCGACCAGTTGATCGGTGGACGATCGGTCGAGGAGGCGGCTGACCGGCTGGGCCGAGTGCTGCGCGCCTCGGCCTGTGATGCGGTGAACATCAGGGTGCATGTCACTGGTTTGGACGCGGCCATGGTTCGAGACCAGATCGAGCACTACCGGGGTTCGGTCGAGTTGTTCCGAGAGGCAATGGTGAGCTGATGGGAGTGCTCGACGGAGAGGTGGCGCTGATCACCGGCGCCGGCCAAGGAGTGGGTCGTGGCATCGCGCTGGCCCTGGCGGCCGAGGGGGCCGTGGTCGCGGTGGCCGGTCGCACGGTGTCGAAGTGCGAGGCCGTGGTCGCCGAGATCGAAGACAACGGCGGCCGAGGGGTGGCGCTGGCTCTCGACGTGAAAGATGCCGCCCAGATCGCCGATGTCGTCGAGCGGGTGGCCGACGAGCTCGGTGGGCTCTCGATTCTGGTCAACAACGCCCAGGAGGTGGCTCGGGGCTCGCTGCTCGAAGTCGACGAACAGGCGGTACAAGCGGGGTGGGAGTCGGGGCCGCTGGCCACGCTGCGACTGATGCGGGCCGCGCACCCTCACCTACGGGGCGGTGGCGTGATCGTCAACCTCGGCAGCCGGGCCGGCGTGAAGGCCGACCCTGTCGGCTGCGGCGCCTACGGCGCGGTGAAGGAGGCCATCCGAGTGCTCACCCGGTCGGCCGCGTGGGAGTGGGCCGACGACGGGATCCGGGCCTACGCCATCATGCCGCTGGCCGACTCGCCCGCGTTGGCCGACCTGGCCCGCAACGAACCCGATGCCCATGCCCGCTCGTTGGCCGCCATTCCCCAACGCCGCTTCGGTGACCCGGAGACCGACATCGGGCGGGTGGTGGTCTTCTTGTGCGGACCCGACGCCGGGTACCTCACCGGTATCACCATCCCCATCGACGGCGGGGCCGCTCACCTCGGATGAGTGGGCCACTCCTCGGCCCGCCGGCACACATGGTCGTAGAGCGCCTGATCCTCGACGTTGTTGGCCGCGACGAAGGCCCGGTCGGCTTCGGTGGGGGCCACGGGACTGGCTCCGTCGCTGACCTTGGAGCGGCCGTCGGTGATGGTCACCTCCAGGGCCTGACAGATCAAGGGGATGAGGAAGTCACACCGGCTGGTCGGCGCCACCAGGATCTGGTCGTCGTGGAGGCCCCGTTTGACCCGGCGGAACTGCACCTCGCGAGCGTCGGCTTGCTTCGACGTCGGTGCCAGCGCCCGGGTCTGTTGGTTGCGGATGATCCGGCGCCGGCGACCATCGACGTAGTGCAGGAACCCACCGAAGTCGTGGTCGCGCGCCGCTCGGGCGATGAAGTTGTCGGTGGGTGTCACCTGTGAATACCGGTAGTACGACACCAGGCGTTCCAGGGGGTCGCGCACGAACGACAGGTAGGCGAAGTCGTCGGCCAGCACGTCTCGGAACGGCCCGTACTGGAAGTGTCCCGACACCACCACGGGGCCCGGTCCGGGGAAGGACCCGGGACCCAGGCCGGCAAAGGTCTCGCGGCCGGACTCGCCGTACAGCGCATGGGCCCGGTCGCCCAGGGTGCGCCGGAGGCCGTCGATGAGTGTGCTCCCACCCGTCTTCGGGATGTGCACCACACAGAGTTTCCCGGTGCGGTGAAGTCGGTCGAGGAAGGGCTGGTACGACGCGGGCCGCTTCGAGAACACCATGATCACAACGAGCGTAGATCCGCGCGTCGAGCGGGGCGAAGCGTGGCGTTCAGTCGCCCAGGTCGGGCGCCCACGACGACCCGTTGATGTGGCCCCCACCGTCGACGAACAAGGTATTGCCGGTGAGATACCGACTGCCGTCGCTCGCCAGGAAGACGGCCACCGGCGCGATGTCGGTGTCGGCATCGCCGATGCGGCCCATGGGGTTGCCCTGGTCGGCGGCGGTTTCCAGTTCGGGGTGTTGGTCCATCACCCGCCGAAACGATGCCGATTTGGCCGCGGGACAGATGATGTTGGCGGTGACCCCGCGGTCGGCCCATTCCCGGGCAGCCGTGCGGGTGGCGGCCCGTAGCGCCTCCTTGGCCGCGTTGTATTCCGTGGTGCCCATGTGGGCGTTGACCCCGTTGAGCGAACACATGTTGACGACCCGTCCCCACCGGTTGGCGGCCATGTGGGGGAACGCTTGTTGCATGGCCCGAACCGGACCGAAGAACCCCACCCCCATCCCGGCGGCCAAGAGGTCGTGGGGTTTGTTCTCGAAGCGACTGATGCGCCCGCCTCCCCACGCGTTGTTGACCAGGATGTCGACACCACCGAACCGGTCGACCGCGGTGTCGATCATGTTGTCGATGTCGTCGGGCCGGCTGACGTCGGCGGCGACGAAATGAGCGGCTTCGCCCAGTTCTTCGGCGGCCTCGTTGCCGGTGCCGGGATCGATGTCGGCGATCACCACCCGGGCGCCCTCGGCGACGTAGGCCCGGGCGACGGCCCGGCCGATGCCGTCGCCGGCTCCGGTGACCACCGCCACTCGGCCGTCGAGCTGGCCGATCATGGGGCCGAGGCGCGGATCCCGGCGGCCATCGAGTCGATGACGGTGCCGACCTCCTCGTCGGTGATGACCAGTGGTGGGCAGATGGCCAACGCCGTGCCGATGGGTCGCACGATGACACCCTGCTCGAGGATGGCGTTGCGGGCCGGGGCCGCGTTGGTACCCAGCTCGGCCGCCCACACTGCGCCGGCCCCGCGGTAGCCGGCGATCAGCCCGTCGGCGGCCAACGCCTGCAACCCCTGCTCGATCTGCGCGCCCACGCGGGTGGCCCGATCGACCAGTCCCTCGGCGGTGATGAGCTCCAGGTTGGCGATGGCCGCTGCACACGCCGCCGGGTGGCCGCTGTAGGTGTAGCCCGTGCGCAACATGTCGCCCATGGCTTCGAGATCGTTGCAGATGGGGCGCGACACGATGACCCCCGACAGCGGTTGGTACCCGGAGGTGACTCCTTTGGCGAAGGTGATGAGGTCGGGCACCACGTCGTAGTACTGGGCGCCGAACCAATGTCCGGTCCGCCCGAAACCGCAGATGACCTCGTCGAACACCAGGAGCGCGTCGTGGTCGTCGCACAGCCGTCGGACCGAGTCGAGGTAGCCGTCGGCTGGTGGGAAGACACCACCCGCTCCCTGGATGGGTTCGGTGATGACCGCACCGATGCTCTCACCCTGTTGGGCGAAGACCGTGGCCATGGCCTCGATGTCGTCGTGGGGCACCTCGACGAAATGGGGCACCAGGTCGCCCCAGCCCTCACGATTGGCGGCGATGCCCTGGGCCGAGGTCCCGCCGAAGTTGGTGCCGTGATAGCCGTTGGTTCGGCGCACCACCACCTGCTTGTCGGAGTTGCCCCGCAGACGCTGGGTGAGGCGCACCAACTTCAGGGCCGTGTCGACGGCTTCGGAGCCCGAGCAGCCGAAGAACACCCGCCCGTCGGGGTGGGGTGACCGTTCGGCCACCATCTCGGCCGCCCGGCCGGCGGCGTCGTTGGTGAACGGGTCGAAGGTGTTGTAGGCGTCCATCTGGTGCAGCTGGGCGCTGATGGCATCGATGATCTCGGTGCGGCCGTGGCCGGCCTGGCAATACCACAGGCTGGCCATGCCATCGATGTAGGCACGACCGGTGTCGTCCCACAGCGTCGAGCCCTCGGCCCGCACCATCTTGATGAAGTCGCCCTCGGGTTTGGCCGGGTCGGCGAATGAATGCAGAAAAGCGTGAGCCACGTCGGAACCTCCGCCCCGGATCATGGCACGCGATGCTCAGTAGGAGGACACGCTGACGTCGAGACGCTGCTGTGCCTCACTCGCCCAGGCCGGCGTCCAGTCATCGAGGTGCACACCCGGAGCCCACACACCGACGATGGTCCGGGCCTGGAGGGTGTCGAAGGGGCTCGACCGGGGATCGGTGTTGGGAATCGAGCTGGTGATCTTCGACGAGTTGACGCCGTAGTAGTCGCCGTCGTCGCCCCAGCACTCGGTGTAGGGAGGGGTGGTGTCGTCGACCCACTCGCGGGCCTGGGTGAGGGTGATGTTGGTGCTCAGGTCGGTGACCACCGTGATCCCGCCCTGGGGTCCGCTGGCGTACTCCCAGGTGGCCAACGACGTGGGCACGTTGTCGCCGGCCGGGTTGCCGTCGATGGTGGCGGTTGCTCCCCCCATGGCGCTGTTGCCGTATTCCATGCCAGTGGCGGCGCTGCTGAAGTCGATGAACGACATCACCGACGGGATGGCGTGCACTCGCAGGTCGATGACCTGCTCGATCTGTTCGGGGTAGAAGTACCACGTGGTCTGGGTGAGGGGTCCGCTGTTGGCGCCCACGTAGGCGCGGATGGCGCGCACCGGTCCGTCGATGTTGGCCACGAAGGCTCCGTGCGCGTTGGCGAAGGTGTGGTTGCTACGGGCACACGTGAAGAACGAGAACCGGGACTTGAAACCGTCGAGCACATCGACGCCAGTGCCGTCGGCGGGGGTGAGGTCGGTGGTCTTCCAACGGTCGATCATTCCCAGGTCGTAGGCGTGGGTGGAGACCGTGGAGCTCTCGGCATTGGGGCCATCGGCTCGTTTGTAGGTGGTCTTGTAGTCGCCCGAGTCGAGGACGAAGTCGTAGTCGACGTAGTCCTCGCCGGCGGAGGGATCGGCTCCCACCTGGCCGTACCAGAGGTAGACGTAACCCGGTGTGCCGCCGTCGGGATCGACGAGGGTGATCTCTCGGCCGCTGCCGCCGACCGTTCCCGGTGGTTTGGCCAGCCCACCGGGGGCCTGGGCACCGGCGTCGCGTCCCATGAAGGCGATCTCGTCGTCGGCGTCGAACGTGGAGTCGGGGTCGGCGCCGACGAAGGTGTCGGGGTCGGAGTACTGCAGCGCCGTCACCCCGGAGTTGCCGTTGCCGTAGACCGTTCCGTCGACCCCGGCGGTGTTGTTGTTCGACGGCTGCGATCCGAAGTCGATGACATGACGTTCGTCGACCTGCACCGGAATCTGCACCCAGCCGTTGTCGTAGCGCCAGAGGGTGGCCCGGTCGGGATCGAGTCCGATGGCGTCGGGGATGTCGGCGCCGGTCATCACCACCGGTTGGTCGACTCGCAGCAGGAACGGTGGGTAGACGTAGTCACAGGCCACGGCGATGAGGGCCCCCACCAGCAGGGCGGCGGTGACCGAGATCGTTCGTCGGGTTGTTGTCGTGCGGCGCATATGCGTCGACTGTACGGGTGGGCCCCGGGCGTTTACCAGACGCGGTCGGGCGGAGGGGCGCCCAGCGGGGCGGTGGGTACCCAGCCGGACTCCTTCCACACCTGCTGGAGTTGGCTCTCGCTGTACATGTCGATCTCGCTCGAGAACTTGCCGTCGCCTGCGTAGCGCAGGACGCTGGCACCGGGTATGTCGAAGTAGGTGCCGTCGTCGCGTCGGCCCGGAAGTCGATTGGCCCAGCCGAGCACCACGGTGTCGCCGTCGATCACCTGCCACAGGTGAGGGAAGTCCCAGTCGTCGAGTCCCTGCATCGAGTCGTGCAGGAAGCTGGTGACGGCGGCCAGGCCCACGTGTTTGCCCCACACACTGTCGGTGAACTCCACATCCTCGGTGAGGACCGTGGCCAGGTCGGTCCACGGGCGCTCGCCGGCGATGGCGGCATTACGCAGAGCGAGGTACTGCTCGATGGCGGCTTCGATTTCCTCACGGGGGTACATGTCGGTTCGGTCCTTCCCAGCGGGGCTCGGGGTGGATGTGCCACGCTGGGCCCATGGTCGACGCCGTCTCCCAGTACGTCAAACAGGTGCAGGACAACGGCTACGTGATCATCCCCTCGCTGCTCGACGCCGACACCATTACCCGCGTGCGGGCCGAGCTCGAACCCCACTTCATCGGCCAGCGAGGCCGAAACGAATTCGAGGGACTCCACACCGAACGGCTCTACGCCTTGTTGGCCAAGGCGCCGGCGGTGGCCGAGCTCGTGGAGCACCCCACCGCGCTGGCCATCACCGACCAGTTTCTCCGGCCGTCGTACCTGCTGTGGGGTGCGCTGGCCATCAACAACCATCCGGGGGAGACCGCCCAGTCGTTCCACGCCGACGATGACTACGTACCCGAACCGCGACCGCGCTCGGCGGCCGGGGTGTCCACCATGTGGACACTCGACGACTTCACCGAGACCAACGGGGCCACCGAGCTCATTCCCGGCAGTCACCGTTGGGGTGCGGGCGACGAGCCCGGCCCCGATCATCCCGACACCATCACCGCGGTGATGCCGGCCGGGTCGCTGCTGTTGTGGTTGGGCAGCGTGTATCACCGCGGCGGCGCCAATCGTGGTGACAGCTCACGGCTGGGAATCACGGTGCAGTACTGCCAGCCGTGGCTTCGCCAGATCGAGAACATGGTGCTGGCCGTGCCTCCCGACCAGGCCGCACGCTACAGCGATCGGGTGCAGCGCATGCTCGGTTACGGCCTGTTCGGCGGCAGCTTCATGGGGTACGTCGACGGGCGCGACCCGAAACGCCTGGTCGACGGATCACCCGGCTCAGGGCGCACCGACGCCATTCTCTGACCGGTGCAATCGCGGCTCGAGCATTCGTGTCGGTCCGGCGCCCGCAAGGGCCGGCGGCGCGGTGATCTAGCTGTCGCGGTCCATCTTGTCCCACACCATGTCGGGTTCTTGCTCGACACCCAGCAGGGTGAGCGGGTGGCGGCGGTCCACATGACCCATCACGTTGGCGAACAACGAATAGCCGATCATCTCCTGTAGCGCCCTCGGGTAGGAGGCCACCACGTCGGGGTCGGTGCCGAGCATCAGGTTCTGCTGCTGGCGACACCAGCCGGCCACGTATTGGATCGACAGGCCGTAGCGATGTTCGTCGGTGGTGGTGTTGTGGCCGCCGCCGTGCCAGGTCGATCCGTGCAGCACCAGCACACTGCCGGCGCTCATCTCGGCAGGGACCACGTCGTGGGTGTCGCCCGGGCGCGGCATGGTGGGTGCCTGATGCGACCCGGGCACCACGTGGGTCGCACCGTTGTCGGACCGGAAATCGGTGAGCGCCCACAACGTGGTGACCATGGTGGCCGGATGGGGGCGGGGCAGGGTGACCATGCCGTCGTCGGCGTGGAGCAACTGGGGTGTTTCGTCGGGACCGATGTTCATCGATGTGGTACCCGACAACAACAGTCCGGGGCCCAGGATGGCCTCGACCACCGGCACCATGGTGTCGTCGATCACCAGCTCGCGAAAGAGCGGGCTCTTGGAGATGAGGTTGAAGATACGACGCGTCGAGAAGCCTTCGAAATCGTTGGTGCCTACGGTGATGTGGTGTTCGGTTTCCACCCGCCGGACCTCGGCCACGAGCGCGTCGCAACGAGCCCGGTCGATGACGTCGGTGACGATGGCGCAGCCCGCCTCGTCGACGGCGGTGGCCACTCGTCGGCCCAGCTCGGGATCGTTGGCAGCGAAGCGGGTCTCGATGGTGAGGGGCACTGAGGCAGAATAAACGAGCAATGCCATTTCGCGAAGAGCAGCTCGACAATCCGGTGTGGTGGGCGCTGCGCGGTGAGCAGTCGCCGTTCGCCATTGCCTCCGACGACGGTTCGGCTTTGCGCTACCGGCCCACCGTCAGCGTCTTCGCCGCGGTCGACGATGTCGACGCTCGGGCCTGGACGGCCCTGCGCCAGGTTGCCGGTCCTGGTGGTGTCGTGGCTCTGATGCGGGCCGAGATCGGGCCTGTCTCCGATGGCTGGACCGAGGTCTTCCGTGGTGCCGTTGTCCAGATGGTCGCCCCCACGGTGGCGCCCGACTTCGAAACCCATCCCGATGTCACCGAGCTCACTGAGGAGGACGGCGACGACATGTTCACGCTGGCCACCACCACGCGGCCCGGCCCCTTCGAGGCCCGCACCAGCGATCTGGGTCGGTTCGTCGGCGTTCGCCGTGACGGTGCATTGGTGGCCATGGCCGGTGAACGCTTCCGCATCAGCGGTGCCACCGAGATCAGCGCGGTGTGCACCGCCGAGACCGAGCGGGGGCAGGGCTGGGGGGCACAGCTCACCCTGGAGGTGGCCCGCCACATCCAGGCCCGCGGTGAGGTGGCCTTCCTGCATGTCGAGCCGGCCAACCCGGCCCTGGCGTTGTACGAACGACTCGGGTTCACGCAACGCCGCCAGAGTGTGGTGGTCGCCGCCACCCGGGTGGAGTGACGGGCCGGCCCAAGACGGCGAGCGGACTGGAAGGCCGTCAGTCGAGTTCGGTCCAGCTGGCGGTACCTCGGTCGAGGAGCCGGGCCATCGAGTGGTAGCAGGCCACCGACACGTACGGCTCCACCTCCTTGGCCCGTTGCCGGCACAGCTCGGCCTTGAGGGCCTTGGCCTCGACCACCACAGGGGCGTCGCCGTCGGCCAGCGCCACCAGGTCGATGACGTGCAGCGCCAGCTGGGTGTCGCCCCCATCAGCCAACTGTCGGGCCCGTTGGATCACCGTGTCGGGATCGGTGATGGCACTGAGCACGGCGGAGGCAGCGGCGGGCGGGGCCGCCGGGTGCAACGTGGTGGGGTTGCGATCCCACCACCCGGATTCTTCGCGCACCAGGTCGCGCACGATGTAGTCGGGGCAGCCGTACGTGGCCGCCATCCACGGCTGATCGAACATGGCCGCCGGATAGTCGATGTCGGCGAGGATCTCGGCTTCGGAGAAACCTCGGTTGAGGCGATCGACGACCTCGGCCCGCAGCCACCGCAGCGCGTCGGCAGTGGCGCCGAGCCGATCCCGCACCTCGGCGGCACCTCGGATCACCGGGCCGAACTCGGTCACCAGAACCTCGGCGTCGAGGGCTCGGAGGCGGTCGAGGGAATCGGCCCAGCGAACGGTGAACCGCTGGGTCCGAAGCGGTGTTCCGATGTTGGGGATGGTGTCCCCTGGTGTGGCCGCGCCGCCGTACAAAAGGCCATCGTCGGGGAACCACAGGGCAATGGCGTCGTCGGTCTCTGATGGCACCCACAACGCCTCGACCCGCCGCGACCCCTCGACCACTACGAGCGAATCGTCGAACACCTCGTCGGGGTCGAAGAGCACCATGCCGTCGCGCAGCATGTCGATGGGCACACCCTTACGGCCGGGGAACTGCACCGCCGCCGCCCGACGCTGGAGCTCGTCGGTCTCGCGGTAGCGGTCGTGACGCCGCAGGATGTTGGTGTGCCCGATCAGCCTCGGCGGTGGGTCGCCGCGGTCGTGGTTGTGCGCCTGCCAGATGTCGACCGAGGCGTTGTAGCCGTGATGCCCGTGGCTGTAGCAGATCGCGTGCAGGGCCGTATCGGTGAACCCTCTCAGGGACTCGATCATCTTCGACGCCCGCCGACGCATGCCCGCGTCGACCAACACCACGCCCGCGTCGGTCTCGGCGGCCAGGGCATTGCCCTGGCCGGGCAACACGTGGAATCCCGGTTGGATCGTGGTGTCGGCCAGGTCGCCCTGCAGTCCGCCCTCTAGTGCCATGAAGATCTCCCGGGTCGAGGTGGGGTCAGTCTCGCGCGTGGGCCGAGCACCGTTCTGACGCCAGGGGTGCGGGCGTGTCAGGCTCTCGCCGGTGGCCTCGACGAGGCCGAAAGGACGGTCCCCGTGGACATCGGCATCTTCACTGCCAGCGACGACATCGACGATCTGGTGGCCCAGGCCAAGAGTGTGGCCGCCGACGGCTTCGCGACCATGTGGCTTCCGCAGATCTTCGGGGTCGATGCCCTCACCGCGTTGGCTGTGGTGGTGCGGGAGGTACCTGATCTGCGGGTGGGGACGGCCGTCATCCCCACCTACCCGCGCCATCCGGCCATGTTGGCCGCTCAGGCCAAGACCCTCAGCCACATCAGCGGTGGCCGGCTCACCCTCGGGATCGGCTTGTCGCACCAGGTGGTCATCGAGGGCATGTTCGGTCTGTCGTTCGAGAAGCCGGCCCGCCACATGCGCGAGTACCTCGAGATCCTGATCCCGCTGCTCGACAACCAGGCGGTCAACGTCGAAGGCGACAACCTCACCTTCCGGGGCGGTTTCATGTTCGAGGCCCCGCCCACTCCGGTGCTGGTGGCCGCGTTGGGGCCCGCCATGTTGCGCATCGCCGGTCGACTGGCCGACGGCACATCGACATGGATGACCGGACCCAAGACCATCGGTTCCCACATCGGGCCGTCGATCCGAGCCGCGGCCGAAGAGGCCGGACGGCCCGAACCCCAGGTGGTGGCCTCCATCCCGGTGTGTGTCACCGACGACGCCACCGGTGCCCGGGCTCGGGCCGGCCAGGAGTTCGAGATCTACGGCGGCCTCCCCTCGTACCGGGCGATGATGGATCGCGAAGGAGTGGAGGGGCCGGCCGACATCGCACTGGTCGGCACCCACGACGAGGTGCTCGAGCGCATCGCATCGTTCGCCGAGGCCGGCGTCACCTTGTTCAACGGGGTGGCCTACGGCAATCCCGACGAGCAGGCGGCCACCCGGGCTGCGCTCATCGCGGCCAATGGCTGACCGCAAGACCCAACAGGGGTGCAGGTGATGGCGCAGCCCGAGATCCGACTCAACTCGGTCACCATCAACGCAGTCGACATCGAGGCCCAGACCCGGTTCTGGTCGGGGTTACTCGGCGTCGAGGTGGGTCTGGCCACCGACACCCATGTGTGGTTGCGGAAGCAGGCCGGCGTGGGGATCGCTCTCCAGCGGGTCGATGAAGCCGCAGCGGGGCCGGGCCGCGTGCACGTCGACACGCTCGTCGACGACCTCGAAGCGGCACGCGACCACGCCCTGGGGTTGGGCGCCGCATTGGTGGCCACCCATGACCTGGGGCCGCTGGCGTGGGTGGTGATGACCGATCCCGAGGGCAACGAGTTCTGCTTGGTGCGCCAGGGGGAGTGAGTCAGTCGTCGTGTTTCACGGTGGCCCGACTGCGATTGCTCGGAACCGTCTGAATCCGTAGCTCGACCGACTGTTCGAGCTCGTCGGCGAGGATCTCCGCCACCTCATCGGTGTCGACGGGTGCGGTGGACCGGGGAGGACGGGTGACCACCAGATCGATCACCGCGCCGTCGTTCGACTCGACGAGCTGGGCCTCGACCACCGTGATGTGGGGATCGACGCGGTCGACGGCCTGGTCGATGGTGGTCGATTCACTCGGCGTGGGCTGAGCAGACGGTTCGGTCGCCCGGTAGCCGAAGGCGAGGGGAAGGGTGACCACCAGGACCGCTGCCACCGACAACCGAAGCCCCGACGCGATGCGGGTGTGAGGATCGAGCAGCTGGTGGGTGGGCACGTAGCCGGTGGCGATGAGGGTGACCGACGCGCTCATCACGATGCCCACCACGTTGGCCAGGAACAGCAGGAGGGCACCACCGGCCATCCGGTACAACCCGAGCTCGAGCAGGATGCCGGCGCTGGCGAGCGGCGGAACCAGGGCCACGGCCACGGCGACACCGGTGATGGCGTCGGCTGCCTGGCGGCGGGACCGGGAGTAGGCACCGACGGTGCCCGCAACCAGCGCGATCCCCAGGTCGAGCAGGTTGGGAGCGGTGCGGGCCACGATCTCGTGGGGGAGGGGATCGGGACTACCGGGGACCAGCCACGACGTGAGCGCGGCCAGCACGACGGCGCCTGAGGTGCCGGCCAGGGTGATGAGGAACATCACTCCCAGGCGCCCCGGCCAGGCCCGCACGATGGCCGCCGCCATGGCCAGCACCGGAGCCATGAGGGGAGCCACCAACATGGCGCCGATCACCACCGCGGTGCTGTCGGCCAACAGGCCGAGCACGGCGATCAGCACCGACAAGGTCATCAACGAGCTGAATCGACCCACGAAATGGCGCCGGGCGGCGCCCTCGGGGAAGAGGTCGGCGGTGATGCGCACGCGATCACGTTGGCTCAACCGGCGAGGGCCGATCTCGCCGCGGGTCACTCGGTCGATGGAACGGCGCACCGGGCCCGTCCGGCGGCCGCGACGCCCTGCCTGGGCCGAACGATCTCGGCTCGGTGTAGGGGTGGGCATGGGCGACATCCGATCGGCTGACGAGCCCACGCATGGCGGCCGATCAGTGCCACCACGATCTCGACCGTACCAGGCCGGCCAATGTTACGGAAGTATGACGAACGCGGATTCCGGGGCAAAGGGAGGGGATCGGTAGCATCGCGGCATCTTCGAGGGGGCAGCCATGACGACCACCACCACAACGATCGAGATCGTGCCGTCGGGTGCGGCCTGCGGTGCCGAGGTACGAGGGGTCGACCTCGGTCGTCCCCAGCCCGGGTCGGTGGTCTTCGCGCTGCTGCAGGCCTTTCGTGAACATCAGGTGTTGTGTGTGCGGGGCCAGACACTGACCGACGAGCGGCTGTTGGAGGTGGGCGAGTGGTTCGGGTCGCCCTACACCCCGCCCGAGGGCATTCCGGTGCTCGGCGACGCCGGCCAGCACGGTGTCACCCGGATCTCCAACGTCGACGGTGGTGTCGGCGGCGAATCGGCCCTTCCCTTCCACAGCGACCTCCAGTACATGCCCCTGCCGCTGCTGGCATCGATGCTGTACGCCGTCGAGGTGCCGTCGGAGGGTGGAGCCACCTACTGGTCGAACCTCTACCAGGCCTACGACGAGCTCTCCGACGAGCTCAAGGCCACCATCGCCGACGTGAAGGGGATCGGCTTCAACCCCTACGCGGCCGGAGGCGGCCAGAGCATTGCGGGCCCCAACCAGCACACCGTCGATCACGAGGTTCCGGACTTCCCGCATCCCATCGCCCGTACCCATCCCGACACCGGACGGACGGCGTTGTACATGAGCATGTTCATGCAGCGGTTGATCGACGTGCCCGACGGGGTCGACCCCACCGAGCTGCGCAACACGCTCAACCACCACGTCGACCAGGACCATCTGTACTACCGCCACGACTGGCAGCCCGGTGACCTGTTGATCTGGGACAACCGGTGCACCAATCACAAACGGGATGCCCTCGAACCGGGTCTGCGGCGGGTCATGCACCGCTGCCAGATCGCCGGCACCCGGCCCTTCTAGTTTCTCGAGCGAAAGTCAGCACCACCATGGACCAGACCGACATCGATCGGTTCCAGTTCGCCGACCAGGACCTGGGGGTGTTGCTCGACCAGTGGGCCGAGTCCAAACCGGATCACCCCTTCCTCGTCTGGGAACCACACGAGGGCCCGTCACGCCAGTGGACCTACCGCGAGTTCCGCGACGACACCAGCCGGGTGGCGGCCGGGCTGGCCGCCCGGGGGGTGACGGCGGGCGACAAGGTGCTCATCCATGCCGAGAACTGTCCCGAGATGGTGCTGGCCTGGTACGCCTGCGCTCGTCTCGGCGCCATCGGTGTCACCACCAACACGCGCAGCGTCGGTGCCGAGATCACCTACTTCGCCGAGCACACCAACTGTGTCGGAGCGGTCACCCAACCCCAGTTCGCCCGGCTGGTGGCCGACAGTGCGCCCGGCCTGGGGTGGGTCGTGGTGACCAACGACAACAGTGGCGAGGCACCCACCGATGCCGAGTCCGACCACGGCTTCGACCTGTTCGACTCCTTGTTCGCCGACGCGTCCTCACTGCCGACCCGGGCACCGGACCCGCTGGCACCGGTGGGCATCATGTTCACTTCTGGTACGACCTCGCGTCCCAAGGCCGTGGTGCACACCCACGCCAATGCCCTCTGGGCCAGCCGGGTGGGGCCCACCAACATCGGGCTGCACGCCGACGGGGTGTACCTGATCTACCTGCCGTTCTTCCACGTCAACGCCCAGAGCTGGTCGATGTGGAGCACCCTCGGTGTGGGCGGCACCGTGGTTCTGCAACCCAAGTTCAGTGCGTCACGGTTCTGGGAAGTGGTCGAGCGGCACTCGGTCACCCACATCTCACTGATCCCGTTCGTGTTCAAGGCGGTGGCGGGCCAGGACCGCCCGGCCGACAGCACCCTTGAAGTCGGCGTGTTCGGTCTGGTGATGCCGATGCTCGAAGGGTTGATGGGGTGTCGGGTGGTGCCGGCGTACGGCATGACCGAGACCGTGATCCACGCCATTCACGCCGACATGGTGCAGGCGTACCCGGAGCGGTCGATGGGGAAACCGACACCCGGTTACGAGTTCGTGGTCGTCGATAGCGACAGCGGTCGCCTCTGCGCGACCGATGAGGTGGGCGAGCTGTGGGTGCGGGGCACACGAGGGGTACAGCTCTTTCTGGAGTACTACGACAACCCCGACGCCAACGCCGCGGCCTTCACCGACGACGGCTGGTTCAAGACCGGCGACATGGTCCGGATCGGCGAGAACGGCAACTTCTTCTACAGCGAACGAGACAAGGACCTGCTCAAGGTCGGGGGCGAGAATGTCTCGGCCAAGGAGGTCGAAGACGTCTGCCGCGCCGTCGGAGGAATCGCCGACATAGCGGTGGTGGCCAAGAGCCACGAGATGCTCGACCAGGTTCCGGTGGTGTTCATCATCAAGGCCCCCGAGGCGGCCGACGACGATGAGTTGGCCGCCGCCATCCTCGATCGTTGTGGCGCCGCGCTCGCCGACTTCAAGCGCCCGCGGGCGGTCTACTTCGTCGATGAGTTCCCGCGGGCCACCCTCGACAAGGTGGCCAAGAACAAACTCCGCGAGCAGGCCGACGCCCAACCCGAAATCGCCTGAGGTCCACCTGATGGTGGCGATGCTCGACACGCTTCGATCGGTGGTCCGGTTCGGGTCCCCCGAGCTCGACCGTACCCAGCGCCGGTTGCGGCGGGTCGCTGACGTCGATGACCTGCGCCGTGTGGCCCGTCGTCGTCTGCCCGGTGGCGTCTTCGACTACATCGACGGTGGCGCCGAGGACGAGCTCACCATGGACCGCAACCGAGCCGCGTTCGACCGGCTCGAGTTCCGGCCACGAGTGTTGCGAGACGTCAGCGCGCTCGACCCCACAACCGAGTTGTTCGGCCGCACCCTGCCGATCCCGTTGGTGCTGGCCCCCACCGGGTTCACCCGGATCGCCGATCCGGCCGGTGAGCTGGCTGTGGCTCGGGCCGCCGAACGGGCCGGGTTGCCCTACGGGTTGTCGACGATGAGCACTCGATCGATCGAGGAGGTGGCGCGGGTCAGTTCGGGCGACAAGTGGTTCCAGGTCTACGTGTGGCGCGATCGGGGTTTGCTGGCCGAGATGCTCGAGCGCGCCGCGGCCGCTGGGTACAGCACGATCGTCATCACTGTCGACACGGCAGTGCTGGGCCGTCGTGAGCGCGACGTTCGGCGGGGGTTCACCCTGCCGCCCTCCATCGGGCTCGACACGGTGATCGACGGAGCCATGCATCCCTCCTGGACCTGGGCCTTCCTGCGTTCGGATCCGATCGCCTTCGCCAACGTGGTGGGACGAGGTGTCGGTGACGGTCGCGACCCGGTCTCGTTGAGCGAGTACATCAACGGCCAGTTCGACCCCGCTCTGTCGTGGGACGACATCGAATGGTTTCGGGCCCGCTGGCCGGGTCGGGTGGTACTCAAGGGCATTCAATCGGTCGACGACGCCGTGCTGGCAGCCGATCACGGAATCGATGCGGTGGCGCTGTCCAACCATGGTGGCCGTCAGCTCGACGGCGCGCCGCCGCCGATCGAGCTGGTTGGTCCGGTGGCCCATGCGGTCGGTGACCGGGTGGCGGTGTTGTGCGATGGGGGCGTCCGTCGGGGCAGCGACGTGGTGAAGGCCGTCGCCCTGGGGGCCACCGCATGCATGATCGGGCGGCCGTATCTCTACGGCCTGGGCGCGGCGGGGGAGCGTGGCGTCGACTGGGTACTCGACTTCTTCGCCGACGGTGTCCGCCGCACGATGGCCCTCACCGGGTGCACCTCCATGGCCGACGTGAACCGTGATCTGGTGCGTTGGCGAGGTCCGGCTCGGGCCTGATCGAGGTCAGTCGACGATTCCTCGACCGCGCAGGGCTGCGATCTCCTCGTCATCGAGTCCCAGCTCGGCCGCCAGTAGCCGATCGGTGTGTTCTCCCAACCACGGCACCCGGGCCTCGTCGCCGTCGGCCATTCGCGACAACTTCACCGGGTTGCCGGGAATGAGCACCGGGTCGCCGTCACCGGCGGGGCGCGGCATCTCGATCAACATGTTGCGGACCTCGAGGTGGGGGTCTGAGGCCACCTGAGCGCTGTCGAGGGATTCGCCGGCCGCCATACCTTCAGTGCTCAGGATCTGCACCGCCTCGACCGCCGTCTTGTCGGCGGCCCACGCCTCGATTCCGGGTCGAATGACGTCGTCGAGGTGTTCCATCCAGCCCGACCGCGACAAGAAGCGTTCGTCGGTGACCCACTCGGGATGGCCGATGGCGTCGGCCAGGACGGCGAAGTGGTGCTCGCGCACGACCTGGAGCACGAAGTGACCGTCGCGTGCGGCGAAGGTCTCCACGATTCCCACCCCGCACTCCTGCTCGTTGGCGATTCCCATCGAGTAGAAGTTGGTGACCAGGTCGGTCATGGCCACCGTGGCGTCGAGCATGGCGATGTCGACCCGCTGGCCGTGCCCCGTGTTGTCGCGGTGTCGCAGCGCTGCCAACACTCCGACCACACCGAACAATGCCGAGCTGATGTCGCCGAGGGCACCCACCGGATTGGCCGTCGGCGGCCGACCCGGTGCTCGTTTGTACTCGTAGATGCCCGACATACCTTCGACGATGGCGGCGTAGGCCGCCCGGTGAACGTACGGCGATCGAGGGTCCTGGCCGAAACCCGACACCGAGAGGTAGATCACCGACGGGTGTACGTCCCGTACCGCGTCGTATCCGATGCCCAGCCGGTCGGCCGTGCCCGCCTTGAAGTTCTCGCACACGATGTCGAACTTCGGAGCCAGTCGGAGGAAGAGTTCGCGACCTTCGTCGGCCTTGAGGTCCAACGTGATGCTGCGCTTGTTGAGGTTGCTGCGCAGGAACGTGGCTCCGACATGGCGTCCGTCGGGATCGGTGATCCCCGGCACCGACCCGCGGCCGCTTTCACCACCCTCGGGATGTTCGACCTTCACCACATCGGCGCCGAGTCGAGCCAGGAGCTGGGTGGCGAAGGGTAGGGCTGCCATCTGCTCGGCGGCCAGTACCCGTACGCCGGCCAGGGGTTTGGCCTCGTCGGCCCCGTCGGTGTTGGCGCTCTCTCCGATCAGCACCAGTGCAGTGTCCCAGATGGGTGCCGATCACCAACAACCGTGTCGCCGACGGATCCGTTCAGAGCCCCTGTTCTCCCAGGTAGCTGGCTTCGAGGAGGTCGCGGCGTTCGGTGAGCTCGGCCGCGCTCCCACTCATGACCAGCTCGCCGTGGGTCATCACGTAGCCGCGGTCGGCGATGGACAGAGCCAGGTGGATGTGTTGTTCCACCAACAAGACGCCGGCGCCGGTCTGGTCGGCGATGGTGCGAACGATGGGCAGCATGCGCTCCACGATGATGGGGGCCAGACCCAGGCTCATCTCGTCGACCAACAACAACTTGGGATGGCTCACCAGGGCCCGACCCATGGCCAACATCTGTTGTTCACCGCCCGACAACAACCCGGCCTTGCGGTTGAGCAGCCGGCCGAGATCGGGGAAGAACTCCAGGGCCTGGTCATAGGCCGCCGCCCGATCGTTGCGATCACCACTCACCCCCAGGCGGAGGTTCTCCTTCACCGTCAGGTCGAAGAAGAGTGATCGGTCCTCGGCCACATGGGCCAGCCCGCGGCGGGCCACTTTGTGCGGTGACGACGAGTTGGTGGGTTGTCCGAGCACGGCCACCGATCCTTCGATGACCGGGAGCAACCCCGACACGGTGAGCAGGGTCGTGGTCTTCCCGGCCCCGTTGGGACCCAACAGCACCACCACCTCGCCGGACTCGACGGTGAGGTCGAGGCCTCGCACCACCGGGACACCGCCATAGCCGGCGGCCAGCCCCTCGATGTGCAACAAGGTGTCACTCATGGTGGAGGTCCTCGGCGATCTCCCCCATGTGTTTGCCGCTGGCCGCCTGCGCTTCCCCGGCCTGCTCGCCCAGGTAGGCCGCGATGACCGCGGCGTCGGTTCGGATCTCCGATGGTGTGCCGGCCGCGATGATCTGGCCGAAGTCGAGCACATAGATGTAGTCGCACACGTTGAGGACCAGGCCCATGTCGTGATCGATCAGGAACACGGTGATGTCGTGATCGAGCAGAGCTCGCAACCGGTGCCCGAGGTTCTGGCTCTCGGCGGTGTCGAGTCCGGCGGCTGGTTCGTCGAGCAGCACCAGTCGGGGCCGGCCGGCCAGCGCCCGGGCCACGCCGACCAGCTTTCGTTGGCCGTGGCTCAGGTCGCTGGGTAGGCGGTCGGCGCTGTCGGAAAGGCCGACCACCTCGAGGGCCCAGGCCACCTGCTCGTCGACGCCGGTGCTACGTCCCGGGGCCACGACATCGGCCAGGAAGCTCCACCACTTGGGTCGGTCCGCCGCAGCCAGCAGGTTGTCGCCCACCGTGAGGTCCTCGAACAGCTCCAGGGACTGGAAGGTGCGGCTGAGTCCCATCCGCACCCGTTTGTGAGGCGCCAGGCCATCGATGCGTTCGCCGGTGAAGGAGACGTGGCCGTCGGCCAGCGGCACGAATCCGGTGATGGCGTCGATGAACGTGGTCTTGCCCGCCCCGTTGGGCCCGATCAACCCCACGAACGAACCCTCCGGCACGGCCAGGTTCACGCTGTCGTTGGCGTGCAGGCCGCCGAAGGACACGGTGAGGTCAGTGGTTTCGAGCAGGTTCATGAGGCCGAGGGTTCGGGGTTGGTGGGGCGGGTTCGTCGAGGTGGGTGCATGTGCTCGGATACTTTCTCACGGACTGACCGCCACGCTCAGGTCTGGTCGGCCCAGTAGGGCTCTCGGAGCCGCCGCTTGTTCACTTTGCCCATGGTGGTACGGCCGATGTCGTCGACGAAGTCGACCGAGCGGGGGCACTTGTAGTGACTGAGACGCTCCCGGCACCAGTCGATGACCTCTGCCGGTACCGGCGGGGCCGACGCATCCAGGGGAATGACCAGGGCCTTGAGCTCCTCACCCATTTCGGCGTGCGGGACCCCGATGCAGGCAACGTCGGACACCGCCGGGTGATCGATCAGGACCTGCTCGGCCTCGGCCGGGTAGATGTTGACGCCGCCCGACACGATCATGTCGCTGAAGCGGTCGGTGATGAAGACGTAGCCCTCGTCGTCGAGGTACCCGATCTCGCCGAGGGTGAACACACCCGGAGCGATGTGTGCCGCCGCCGTCTTGTCGGCGTCGTTGGGATAGACGATCCCGCGGCCGGTGGTGTCGCGGAAGTAGAGCCGCCCCTCGGTGTTGGGAGGCAGCTCCTCGTTGTTGTCGTCGACCACCAACGCCTCGAAGGGGGGCACCGCCCGACCCACCGACCCGGGGTGCTCGAGCCACTCCTGTGAGCTGATCATGCAGGTGGTGCCCACCTCGCTGGCACCGTACGCGTCGAAGAACACCGGGCCCCACCATTCGATCATGGCTCGCTTCACGTCGACCGGACACGACGCGCCGGTATGGGCAACCAGTTTCATCGACGACACGTCGTAGGCGGCCTTCACCTCGTCGGGCAGGGCCAACAGGCGAACGAAGTGGGTCGGCACCATCACCGCGGACTCGGTGCGGTGCTCGGCGATGGCCGCCAGCGTGGCTTCGGCATCGAAGCGGCCGAGGATGACCGACGGGATACCGGCGGCCAGCAGCCGCATGCCACCGAGGGGGCCGGTGTGGTACATCGGCCCGACCACCAAGTGGGTGCCGAACTGCTGGAACATGCCCTTCTTCAGGGCCTCGAGGTGCTCGGCAATCGTGGCGCCGCCGGCGAACATGGTGGGGGGAAGCTCAGTGCCCTTGGGTCGACCGGTGGTGCCGGAGGTGTAGAGCAGGTGAGGTCGGGGCCGCAGGTCGAGCGGTGCCGGCTCGGATCGGGGTTCGCCCAGCCAATCCGACCAGGGCGTCACACCGGCCGGAAGACCTGGGCCCCAGCCGACGACGATGTCGACGCCGGCCTGATCTGCGGCCGCCAGCCCGCGCTCGGCCGTCGCCGGGCCGACGAACAGTATTCGGGCTTCGGAGTCCGACAGGATGTAGGCCGTCTCGTCGGCGGTGAGATGGAAGTTGACCGGCACCGTTGAAGCTCCGGCCAGGAGCCCACCCAGATGGGCCAGTGCCGTCTCGGCCGCGTTCTCGGCGAACACGGCGATGCGGTGGGCCGGACCGAGGTCGGTTTCGAGAACCCGGGCCGCCACCCGTTCGAGCAGGTCATCGACGTCGGCCCACGACAGAGCCTGGTCGTCGTCTCGAAGGGCAACGACGTCGGGCTGGGAACCGGCCAGTTGTCGAGCGAAGTCGGGCACGTCAGGCGCTCTTGAGCGCTTCCATCACCGGTTGCCAACGGTCGGGATCGCTGGCGTAGGGCGCATAGAAGCTGATGCGGTTGATGATGTCGCCGTAGCGAGTCGAGAGCTCGGGGCCGATGCCTTCGGGTTCGGCGACCACGGCGAAGGTGTGGAGGATCTCGTCGGTGACGGCATCACCCATCTCGACCCATTTGCCCTCCTTGGACAGATGGTTGAGCTCACCCTGGAGCTCGCCCCAACCGTGCAGATCGAGCACTCCCTTGTACGACGGTGTCGAACCGTAGAACGCGATCTGCTGTCGGGTACCGGCCTTGGCCGCCTCGATCTCTTCTTCGTTGGAGCCGGTGACCACGAAGGACGGTCCGACGATGTCGAAACCCTCCATGGACTTGCCCGCCTTGGCACGACCACGTTCGAGGGCGGGGATGGTGACCTCGCGCAGGTAGCGCTCGGTGGTGAACCCGTGACAGACGAAACCGTCGCACACTTCGCCGGCCACTTCGGTCATCAGCTCGCCGACCCCGGCCAGGTAGATCTTGGGCACCCCGGTCTCGGCCAGCTGGCCGGCCGGCGGCGTGAAGAACGGGGTCATGAGTGTGTGGGTGTAGAAGTCGCCGCGGAAATCGAGTTTGGTTCCGTTGAGCCAGCAGTCCCAGATCGCCCGGATCGCCGACACCATCTCGCGCATGCGGGCGGCCGGTTTCGACCACTCCATGGAGAACCGTTTGGTGATGTGCGGTTTGATCTGGCTGCCGAGGCCCAGGATGAACCGGCCGCCGCTCAGGTACTGGAGGTCCCAGGAGGTGTTGGCCAACAGCATCGGATTGCGAGCGAACGCGACCGCGATGCTTGTGCCCAGCTCGACTCGGTCGGTGGCGGCTGCGGCCACGGCCAGCGGTAGGAACGGGTCGTGGGCCGTCTCCGCGGTCCAGAGGCCGTCGTAGCCGGCGTCTTCGTTCATACGTGCGGCGGCGGCCGCCTTCCGGATGTCTTGGGTGCCGAGGCCTCCGTCGACCTTCATGGGTGTGCTCCTTGGGTGGCGGGTGTTGCTACAGCGCCGGCTCGGGCGAGCGGGTCTGACGGCGTCGGGCGATGAGGTTGCGGATGGCACCGGTGATGCCCGAGGGATACACGACGGCGGCGAAGATCAACAACAAGCCGTTCACCGCGAACTGATACTCCGACGATCCCTCGCTGCCTCGTTCGAGCGCCACCGTGAGCAGGCCGCCGGTGGCCAGGGCGCCGGCCAGGGCGCCGCCCGACAGGCTGGTGATACCGGACAGATAGGTGATGGCCAGGGCGATGAGCGAAGCCACCACCAGGAACGACCCGGTCGAGAGCGTGGGTTGGCGATAGGCGATCAGGGTGCCGCCCAGTCCGGCGATGAACGACGAGACAGCGAAGGCCTGGAGTTTGGTGCCGGCCACGTTGATGCCCGCCGCGGCCGCCGCCCGCTCGTTGGATCGCACCGCCAACCAGCGCACGCCGGTGGAAGCCCGGCGCATGTTGCCGACACCGATGTACAACAACACTGCGGTCACCACCACCAACACACCGAACTGCCATCGTTCGAAGTCGCCGGGCAGGTTGGCCGACAGGTCCCAGCCGAACAGCGTGGGCGGTTCGACCCGCGACCCCACCAGGCCACCGGTGAACCAGGCCCATTTGAAGATCAGCTCCTCGATGGCCACGGCGGCGGCCAGGGTGGCGATGGCCAGGTTGATCCCACGCACCCGCACCGCCGGGATTCCGACCACCAGGCCGGCGGCCACGGCGACCAGTGCGGCCAGGATGGGTGTGAAGGGGAAGTGGATCCCCCAGCCCTCGGTGATGCGCACCACCATGAATGCCGAGATGCCGGCGAAGGAGTATTGGGCCAGGGAGATCTGGCCGACGTAGCCGGTGATCACCACCACCGACAACGACAAGACCGCGGCGGTGCCCGACACGATGATGGCCCCCCGCCAGTCCGAATCGAGTGTGAGCAGTCCGGCGATGGCGACTGCTCCGACCAGGATCGAACCGATGGTGGCATGGTCGGGGCGAGGGGAGAAGGGCAGGGCCCGCAGGTTGATGGCGCCACGATCGGGGATCGACTGCCCCCGGAACACCATGATCACCAGGATGAGCACGAACGGCACCCCCTGCTGGAGCCCCAGGTCGGTGGGCAGCCATGACCACTCGCTCTGGAGGTTGAAGAGCTCGGTCATCAACATGCCGATGCCGAGGCCGGCGGCGGTGGTGATACCGAACGACGTGAAGGCGCCCACCAGTGCCGCCGCCAGGGCGGGCACGATCAACAAGCTGGTGGTGGTGGGGTCGAGTGACACCCGTTCGGCCACCAGGATCAACGACAGGCCTCCGAGCACAGTGGCCATCATCCAGTTGACGACACCGATGAAGTCGGGTGACAACCCCAGAAGGATCGCCCCTCGCTCGTTCTCGGCGGCGGCTCGGGTGGCCAGACCGAACGTGGTGTAGCGGTACAGGGCGCTGAGCAGCACGGTGGCGGCGACGACGAGGATGGTGGTGAGGACGATGTCTTGGCGGTTGGTGAGGCTGCCCCACGTGATGATGTCGCTGGGGAGCGGGCCGTCGATGGTGCCGGTGGTGGCCGACCGGTTCCCGAAGCGCAAATCGGCGATGCCGATGAAGTAGATGAACACACCGACCGAGGCGATGACCCGCCCCAGCGCTGGCGCCGTTCGCAGCCATTTGAAGATGGCGAAGTACAACAACGCCCCGATCGCCGCAGCCAGAGCCACACAGATGAGCAGCGCCGTGACCTCGGTGGGTTGAGCGACCTCGGCGGCTCCTTCGGTCTGGGGGACCACCGTGATCCGGTCGGGGAGGCCGAGGATGGGCAGCACCAGCTCACCGGTATTACGCAGCTCGTAGTAGGCGAAGGCGATGTACATGCCGGTTGCGGCATGACCGAAGTTGACGACACCCGACGCCCGGAAGGTGAGCACAACACCCAGGGCGAGCGCGGCGATCACGCTGCCGAGGCCCAGCCCCTGGAGCAGGAAGTTGATGTGGCTCATGGGCGCCGGTCGGCCTCAGCCGAGGGCACGCTCGAAGATCGCCACCGTGTCGATCCAGCCACCGCTGACGTCGACGACGTCGCTGTCGATGAAGGAGAACAGGGTCTGCTGCGGCGCGCAGAGGGCTGGTAGCCCGGGCACCTGTTCGCCGTCGCAGGTGTATGGGTGGCCCCAGAAGCTGGGCCGGGCTTCGGCTGCTCGCATGTACTCGAGGATGTCGGCCGACGTGGCCTCGGGCCCGATCGCGTCGAGCGCGGCCCAGAGGTTCATGAGCCCTCGAAAGCCGACGGTGCCGGCGCCACCGGCTTCTTCGGTGGCGTAGGTGTCGACCACGTCCTGGTAGATCTCGCCGCCTGTGGTCGTTCCGTTGGGGCCTTCGTTGTTCAGAATGACGGTGTCGAGGGCGTCGCCGAGCGCATCGGCGATCTCGTCGGCCGCACAGGCCCCCGTCATGTAGAGCTGGGCGCCGGGCACCAGCTCCTCGAAGTCGGAGATGACGTTCACGCACGCGGTGTCGGCGGCCAGGATGATGACGGCGTCGGCGCCGCTGTCGGCCGCGTCGGTGAGCACGGGCAAGAAGTCGGTGGTGAGCAGGTTGAACGGAGCCAGCTGCACCTCGAGGCCCAGGTCCTCGGCCACGGGCACCGCGTACTCTTCGGCGGCGATACTGAACGACGGGAAGTCACCGAAGGCGATGAAAGCCTTTTCGGCACCCTGTTCGGCGGCGTGGCTCAACATGGCGGCCACACCTCCTGCGGTACCACCGCTGAAGAAGAACATGTGGTCGCTGGTCTGTTCCTCGAGGTTGGCCGGAATACCTCCCACCTGAGGCACACCGTTGCCTTCCAGGATGGGAATGGAGCCGTTGCTGGTGACGTCGATACCACCCACCAGGGCCACCACGCCGTTCTGCACGTGTTCCTGCGCACAGTTCTGCGAGACCGTTGCATCGAACACCGCCTCACAGGTCAACAACTCGAGGGGCCGACCGCCGACCCCGCCGAGCTCGGCGTTGATGAACTCGACGCCGGCCAGCGCCGCGTTGCGGATCTCGGGAAAGGCGCCGGCGGGGCTGTTCTCCTGGTTCGTCAGTCCGATCAGAATCGGTTCGGCCGTTGCGTCGGCGGCCACGGGAGCGTTGGGTACGGTGCCGAGGAACCAGTCCTGACCGGCGTGGCGACCGACGACGGAGTCCAAGTCGACCTCGCCCGAACCCGACGTCGGTGGGGCAGTGGTGTCGTCGCCGGCTTCGGTGGTGGTGGCACCGTCGTCGCCCCCGGTGGTGGTCTCGCTGGCGGAGGTGGTGGATCCGTCGTCGCCCCCGGTCACGTCGTCGGTGCTCGAAGTCTCGCTGCACGCGGCGGCCAACACGGCTGCCGCCAAGATGATCACGCCCGCTCTGATCCGAATGCGTCGCATGTCCCGGTGGTCCCCCTGGTCTGGCCGTTGGTGGCGGCGTCATTGAAACATATCGCGCGATCAATTATCGAAGTGGTCGACAACATCCCGGATCGTCAACCCCACATCGGAGACACCGTGCCCGTACCAGAACCCTCATCGAGCGAATCGGCCCATGCGCCTTACGCTCCGGACCTGATGGCGGGCCAGACCGCGCTGGTCACCGGCGGCGGTACCGGGTTGGGATTGTCGACGGCCACGGCCCTGGCTCGAGCCGGCGCCGACCTGGTGCTGGCCGCGCGCCGCACCGACGTGCTCGACGAGGCGGCCACCGGACTCCGGGACCTGGGTGCCGAGGTCGATACCGCGTTCGTGGATCTGCGCGATCAGGAGTCGGTGGTGGCACTGGCCGAGCGCTTCGACGACATCGACATCCTGGTCAACAACGCCGGTGGCCAGTTCCCCCAACGAGCCCGTGATTTCAGCCCCAACGGGTGGAGGACCGTGGTCGACCTCAACCTCAACGGCACCTGGGCCATGACCCAGGCCTTCGGCGACAAGATGCTCGATCGGGGAGCGGGGATCATCTGTCAGATCGTCATGGTGGCCGGTCGGGGTTTCCCCGGACTGGCCCACTCCGCCGCCGCCCGGGCCGGTGTGATGGAGATGACGCGTACCGTCGCGTTCGAGTGGGGACCGTCGGTGCGCCTCAACTGCGTGGCTCCGGGTCCGATCTCCACCCAGGGTTTCGACGACACCTACGACCCCACCATCACCACCAAGATGTCAGGGATTCCGTTGGGTCGGATGGGTGTGGCCCTCGATGTGGCCAACGCCGTGGTCTTCCTCTGCTCGCCGGCTGCGGGATTCATCACGGGCGAGGTGCTCTACGTGGACGGCGGTCAGAACGTGCAGGGCCCCATCAGCGCTCTGCCTCGCTCCGAGTTCCACGAACGCTACGACGACTGATCGGCGACGTCGCCCCACCAGTCGGCCACCCGGGCCGCGAACAACTCGGTGATCCGGACCAGATCGTCGTCGGCCCCCGCCGGGGCCGCTTGGTGGGTGGTGGGTCCGAGGGGCGACGCTCCTGGTACTGGGTCGACCCACTCGAGGCGCATCTCGGCGATCACCTCACCCAACTCGGGTGTCGCGGCCTCGTGGTGGGCACTGGCCTGGTGGGCGATGAAGGCTCGGTGATCATCGAAGGCCAACAGCGCGTAGTAGAACCCGGGTCGGCGGCCCCGCCAGTACTGGTACTGGCCTACCCCGGTCTCCTGTTCGTGGGTGGCTTCGTAGAGCCTCGCCGCGATCGCTTCGAAGCGGGCTTCGGCGCCGGGGTGGACCTGGATGTGGGCGAGAATCGTGGCCATGGGCAATCGACGTTAGTTTCGGTTGGCGATGGTTGACGTCGATCTGTACGACCCTGCGACCCAGGAGGACTGGTTTCCCACCTACCAGGTGCTTCGCGACGAGGCGCCGGTGTATCGGGTGCCCGGCACGGGTCTGTATGTCCTGACCCGGTACGAAGATGTGCTGTGGGTGCTCCGTCATCAGGATCTGTTTCCCACCGGCGGGAGCACCACCCGTCATCGCCGTGCGGCCGAGGTCTACGAACAACGGGGATGGGCCCGTCTCACGCCGCTGTCGGTGAATCCGCCCGAACACCGGTGGTACCGGTCGTTGGTCGACGGTTCGTTCAACGGCGACGGCGCCGAACGGTGGCGGCCCGAGATCGACACGGTGGTGACCGAGCTCATCGACGACTTCGCCGACGTCGGCCGGGTCGAACTGGTCGGACAGTTCGCCATGCCTCTCCCGGTCCGCATGATCACCCGCATCCTCGGTTTCCCGGCCGAGGACATACCCCGGCTCAAGGCCTGGTCGGAGGCGTGGGTGCTGCCGTTCAGCGGTGGCCTCAGCGAGGACCAGGAGGTCTGGGTGGCCGAGCAGGTCGTGGAGTTCCAGCACTACATCAACGACCACATCCAGCAGAAGCGGGCCGACCCGGGTGACGACGTGCTCACCGGGTTGACCCAGGCTCGGTTCAACGGCGAACGGCCGCTCACCGACCACGAGATCATCACCATGGTCGATCACCTCTACATCGGGGGGAACGAGACCACCACCTTCGCCATTGCGTCGGCGATGTGGCTGCTGTTGCGGGAGCCGGGTCTCTACGAACGGATCCGGGCCGATCCCGAGCTCGTTCCCGTGTTCGTCGAGGAGGCGATGCGGCTCGAATCGCCGACACAGGGGTTGTTCCGGCAGGTGGCCACCGACGTCGAGCGGCACGGGGTGACCATCCCGGCCGGTTCAGTGGTGCACATTCGGTATGCGGCGGCCAACCGCGACGAGCGTATGTTCGCCTGCCCGGCCGAGATCGACCTCGAACGATCCAACGGGAGGCGCCACATGGCGTTCTCGCTGGGTGAACACTCGTGCCCGGGGTCCGGGCTCAGCCGTCTCGAACAACGTATGGCGCTGGAGGCGCTGCTGGCCCGACTGGCCAACCTGCGCCTGGCCGACCACAACCGTTTCACCCACCACCCCGGTTTCGTGTTGCGAGCCCTCGAACACCTGCATCTCGAGTTCGACCCCGAGTCCGACGTGGAGTCCGACCCCGACCCCACCTGATCCAACCGAAGCCTCTGCAAAACCATGTGTTCTGGTAGTGGAGCGACACACTCTGCGTGGCGCTGCACTAC
>JBPCTQ010000369.1:0-9691 GCA_051011595.1 Acidimicrobiales bacterium | reverse complement strand
CCGGCATCGCCGATGCGGCGGCCTGCGCATAGCTGGGGCCCCGGCCCCGCCGTTGCGCCTCGGACACCTGCGCCCAGGTGGGGTCGAACCCGATGACACCACACCCGAGAGCGGCGGCCAGCCGGGCCACCTGGCCCTCCCCCGTGCCGATGTCGACCAGCTGTTGCACCCCCGCCAGGTGCTCGGCGGCCAGCGGCAGGATCTGCTCTTCGTATTCGGGATCGACTCCATCGGTGAACTCGGCCTGCCACCAGTCGGCGTGAGTTTCCCAGAGGCTGGCGTCGCTGCTCGAGGGCTCACTCATGAGCGCACCCCACCCGGCGTGTGGAGGTGGTTGTAGACCGCCGCGGCCACAGTGTTGGGCAGCCACGAGAGCGCTTCGAGCTCGTCGAGGCTGGCCTGTTGCACCTTACGAACGCCGCCCAGCTCCTTGACCAGCCGTTTGCGGCGGGTCGGCCCCAGGCCGGGAATGTCGTCGAGCACCGAACGGGTCATCCGTTTGTTGCGCAGTTCGCGGTGATAGGTGATGGCGAACCGGTGGCTCTCGTCGCGGATGCGCTGCAGCAGATACAGCGCCTCGCTCTGGCGCGGCAGGCGTACCGGTTCGGCGTCGCCCGGCAGGAAGACCTCCTCGAACTGTTTGGCCAGCGAGCACACCGGGATCTCGTCTCGCAGCCCCAGCTCGTCGAGCACCCGGAGCGCCACCCCCAGCTGACCCTTGCCGCCGTCGACCACCAGCAGTTGCGGCGGATACGAGAACTTGCCGGTGCGCTCCTCGACCGGACGGTCGCGATCCTCGAGATAGGCCCGGAACCGGCGGAACAACACCTCCTCCATGGCTGCGAAGTCGTCGTTGCCATCGACGGTCTTGATCTTGAAGCGTCGGTAGTCGCTCTTCTTGGCCAGCCCGTCTTCGACCACGACCATCGATCCCACGTAATCGCTGCCCTGGATGTGGCTCATGTCGTAGCACTCGATGCGCAGCGGCGCGATGGGCAGACCCAGGAAGTCCTGCAACTCGTTGAGCGCCCGACTGCGGCTGTTGTGATCGCTCGCCCGTTTCAGCCGATGACGGGTGAACTCCTCGGCCGCATTACGAGTGACCGTCTCCAGCAACGCCCGCTTCTCCCCCCGCTGAGGAACCCGAACCTCGACCTGACTTCCCCGCTTCTCGCTGAGCCAGTCCTGATACAGCTCCTGGGCTTCGGGCAGCTCGGGCACGTAAACCGTCTTGGGGTCGCCCATGGGATTGTCGTCGAAGTACAAACGCTCGAGCATCTTGGCCACCAGTTCGGGGCCGTCGAGCTCCTCGACCTTGTCGATGAAGAATCCGCGGCGCCCCATGACCCGCCCCTTGCGGACGTAGAAGACCTGCACCGCAGCCTCGAGGGGATCGTCGGCCACGCCGATCATGTCGAAATCCTCGCTGCGGGCCGCCACCATCTGCTGTTTCTCGATGGCCTTGCGCACCGACGTGAGACGGTCGCGGTGCCGGGCGGCCAGCTCGTACTCCATGGTGGACGCCGCCTCGGCCATCTGGGCCTCGAGGTCGGCCACCACGTCGTCGGTGTCGCCCTCGAGGAACTGCAACAGCGACTCCACCAGCGACTGGTATTCATCGGGCTGGATCTCACCCACACACGGGCCGGCGCACTTCTCGATGTGGAACAGCAGACAGGGCCGCCCCAGCCGTTCGTGATGGCGGAACTTGTTGTCGCTGCACGTCCGGATGGGGAAGGTGCGCAACAGCAGGTCGAGTGTCTCGCGGATGGCGTAGGCGTGGCCGTAGGGGCCGAAGTAGCGGTTGCCCTTCTTGCGTTTCCCGCGAATGACCATGGCCCGAGGCCATTCGTCGATGGTGGTGAGGCACAGGAACGGGTACGACTTGTCGTCGGTGTAACGAACGTTGAACCGCGGCTTGTGTTGTTGGATGAGGCTGTACTCCAACAACAGGGCCTCGACCTCGGTGTCGACCTGGATCCACTCCACCGATTCGGCGGCCGCCACCATCTGGCCGGTGCGCAGCGGCAGGTGCTTCTGGAAGTAGTTCGACAGCCGGGCGCGCAGGCTCTTGGCCTTGCCCACGTAGATGACTCGACCGTCGATGTCTCTGAACTGGTAGGAGCCAGGTGCGTCGGGGATGGTGCCGGCAGGCGGACGTTGGACCACGATGCCAACTTACCCAGCTGCACCGTCACTGGAGGGCGGTGGCCGGTCCCCGGCTCCACGTTCCGGCCGCATCAGCGACAGATGGCCTCGGCGATCAGCGTGTCGGTGGCGTCGATGTCGGCCAACTTGCGGCCATACGCCGCGTCGAGGTCGTGGTCTCGCAGCATGGCCCAACGGTCGTGCCCGCCGGGACGGCCCTCGGCCAGCCAGTGCAGATGATTGGCCAACGGATACCGCTGGAACCCACGGATGGTGACGTCGTCGAAGCCGGCTGCCTCCAGGAACCGACGCAACGAGTCCCGAGTGTGCAGCAGCAGGTGCTCGCTCCAGAGTGTGAACGACCGGAAGCTCTCCACCCCCAGGAACGACAGCAGGAAGTCGCGAGCATGAGGCACTTCGATCACCACCCGACCACCGGGTGCGAGCACTTCGCGGATACTGAGCAGATCATCGAGCGGGCTGGTCATGTGCTCGAAGACGTGGAACAAGGTGACCAGGTCGAACGAATCGTTCGGTGCGTCGCGGACGTCGCGGAACACCTGATACCCGCGCTCCGACAGCAGCGACCGGAACTCACCCTGCGGCTCCACTGCGGCGACCTCGGTGGCCCGGCCCCCGAGACGGTCGAGGATGGCCCCCGAACCGGTGCCGATGTCGAGCCAGCGGCGATTGGTGATGGCGTGGCCCCACTGGGTGGCTCGACGCACGGTGTCCTCGTCATGAGCCATGGCCACCCGGTCGCGGTCGCCGAGCTCGGCCAGTTCGGAGTGCAGTTTGTCGTCGTAGTACCGGTCGTTGATGTGGTCGAGTGTCGCCAACATGACGATGCCGGACTCCCGACACTGCACCACTTCGACATCGTCGCGGTCGCGAACCCGATCGTGAAACGGCTCGAGCGAGCCGGCGCGGCAGATTCCCAGGTCCAGCAGAGTCTGGTGGAGCGGATGCAGGGCCTGGTCGGTCAGAACCATTGTTCGAGGCGTTCCATCGCCATCCAGAAGCCTTCACCCTTGTTCTTGTGGCCCTGCCAGATCTCGGGGATGAACGACACCGTCGGGGCCCCGGCCAGGTCCTGGGCCAGGGCCGCGAAGTCGATCTCACCGTCGCCGATCTGGAGTCCTTCGCCGTCGACACCCTCCGCATCGACCAGATGCAGATGGGCGGTGTGCGGCGCCACGGCCTGCACGAACTGCCGGAAGTCGTGTTCGAGGTGGTTGCACGCCAGCTTCGAGTGCGACACGTCGAGGCAGACCCGCATGCGGTGACCACGACAGAACGCCACGATCTCGTCGGCCTCCACGAAGAGGTTGTGGAACCGCTGTCCACCCATGTGCCACGGGAACGGCGGCATGGTCTGGGGGATCAGCTCGACACCGTCGACATGTAGTTCACTCAGCGATTCGGTGAGGCGCCCATAACAGGACTCGCGTTCGGAGCCGCGAAGTGGTTCGTCCAATGAGAACCCTCCCACGTTGACCACGATGAGCGCGGGTGAGGTGTTGGCGAATCGAGGGGCCAGGTCGCGGGTGAGATCGATCACTCGCTGCAGTTCCTTGATGGAACGCTGCCGGTACTCGTCGTCGCCGGTGCACAAGTCGAGCAGGTGATCGCCGGCGAACAGCTCGGGGGCATGCACGACCAGGTCGAGACCGACCGGTTCGGGGAAGTAACCGGGGCCGTCGAGATCGAGGTCGCGGTAGCTCAGGTGAATCTCGAGCAGGTCGGGGTTGGTACGCGGCACCAGCGCGTCCCAGTCGTGGTAGCGCACCGGCAGACCCCAGGGCCGGCCGATGTCGTACGAGCGGGCTCTCACCACCCGATCCTGGAGGTCGGTGTCGTAGAAGAAGTCGCCGGCGGCGAAGTCCCGCACCGCCACCCGTCCGATGAGCTCGTCTCGGTGGTTGGGCTGCAGGCCGTTGCCCGGGCTCTTCACGTCGATCATCGACTCGGCGATGCGTTCGCCGGCCTTGATGGGACCGCTGGCCACCAGGCTCTTGGCCAGCACCTCACGATTGAGTACCTCACCCTGCGACAGGATGCGTTCGGCCGGTGTCCCCAGGGCCTGCTCGACCTCACGAATGCCGGCCACCATCGACGCGAACTCGGCCGGGATCAGTGAGACCTTGTGATCGTTGCCTTCCTGGCGCCGATCGAAGGTGAGGTGCTTCTCGATCACCCGGGCACCGCGGGCGACCGCAGCGATGGCCACGGCCGTGCCCCGTTCGTGTCCCGAATAGCCGACCGGGAAGTCACCCAGTTCGGCCAGTCGGTCCATGTAGCCCAGCTGCACATCACGGAACGGGGCCGGATACGACGAGTTGCAGTGCAAGAGTACGAACGGTGCGCCCACCCGGCGCAGCAGCCCGGAGGTCTCGAGCACCTCGGCCTCGGTGGACATGCCGGTCGACAGGATGAGCGGGCGTCCGGTGGCGGCGGCCGCTCGCACCAGCTCGTGGTTGGTGAGGTCGGCCGATGCGATCTTGTAGGCGTCGAGCCCGTAGGCCTGTAGACGTTCCAGCGAGGCCACGTCCCACGGGGTGCACAAGGGTGTGGCCCCTGCCGATCGGCAGTGGTCGAGCACCTCGAACAACTCGTCCTCGCTCAGCTGGAAGCGGGCCAGCAGGTCGAGCGTGTACTGGGTGCCGAGGTCTTCACTGGCGTTGGTGGGGTCGCCGGCGTTCAGGTACAGCGACTCCATGTCGCGCATCTGGAACTTGACCACGTCGGCGCCGGCGTCGATGGCCGCATCGGTGAGCTCGATGGCCGTGCCCAGATCGCCGTTGTGGTTGTTGCCGATCTCGGCAATGACAAGAACCGGGTCATCGGGACCGAGACGATGGTCGCCGATCATGATCTCGCGACCGCTGGGCCAGGCGATGGCCTGGAGCCGGCCCATGGCGTCGATCAGGGGTACCGACTTGATCCGAGCCGAGAAGTGAGCGGCCACCACCTCAGGTGGGTCGTCCACGGAGGCTGACACGAACGTTCGGTTGGCGATCGACATCGCCGGCACGTCGAGGTCGACGTCGGCCTGGTCGACGATCCACCGCCGGAAATCGCCGTCGGACATCACACCCTCGAGCACCCCATGGGGCGAGACGAGGTAGATCAGCCCGGCCCGGTTGCGGCTGATCTTGGTCAGGGCATGGATGATCGAGTCGTCGCCATAGGCGACCATCGCCGAGATCTGATGATCGATCAGCACGTTGGGGCCCTCACTGATGGACTGCCGCCCGGTTGGGCGGTTCTCCATCGGCCGTCGGCATGGTGTCGTGAGCCGTCTGACCCAACGCCACCGCCACGGTCTCCATGTTGGAGACGGTGCGATCCCACACCGCTTCCTGGGCCACCGCCAACTGCTCGTGCACAAGATCAGCGGATCGAGACTGGTGGTCGATGCGATCACAGATCTCATCGACCAACGCGGGGTCGCCCACCTCGACGCCCCATTCCGGGTGGCCGATGTCATCGAGGAGCCAACCCATCTTGTCGTGGCTGATCACCGACAGGATCGGCACCCGCATACCGAAGGGGACCATCTGGGCGTGGCCTCGGAGTCCGACCGCCAGATCGCAGCGTGCGTAGGCGTCGATGATGTCCGACGAACCGGCCATGGTCAGATCGTCGACCTGATAACGAGCGCCCACTGCGTCGAGGTAGGGCAGGATCTGCAGGTCGAGCTCCTTGTGGCAGGTCACCCGCACCTCCCACCCCGACTGTCCGGCGTGATGCATCGCCCGGGCCAGCCGGTCGAGCACGACCTCGGCCTGATCACCGAACCGCATCTCGGGCCGGTCGAAGGCCACGTTGAAGCGCAGCAGCCGCCGTCCGGATCGACGATGGTCGATGACCGTCGGGGGCACGTCGTCGTGGAGTTGCCACAGCACACAGGTCGGGCACTGTTGGAGCACCAGGCGGTCGCGAAGTGACGCGGGCAGGTAGCGCCCGACGGCTTCGATCGAACCTCGGTTGCGCAGGCCGACGAAGCCGGCCTGTTCGACCACAGCCGTGAGGTGCTCGGCGAACACGTCGTCGAACTCGGGTTGGTTCCGGAAGCGGTTGTAGCCGATGGCGAAGATCACCAGCGGAACCTCGAGGTCGCGGATGGCCTCTGCGGTGCTGTTCCACTGCCAACCCGACGCGCTGGCGTCGGCGCCCGCCTGGTCTCGCAGCAGCAGGCCTCCCCCGCCGACCACCAGGCCGTGGCCTTCCTGATTCAACGCGGCCGCGGCCGGTCGGTCGAGGTGTTCCCACAGCTGACGGTGGTTCCACTCGACGGGTCCCAGCGTGCGATCGAAGAGCCGACGGACCTCCTCGAACAGGAGCGTGTCGCCGGCGTTGCGGTTGAGGCTCTCGTGGATCCCCACGTGGGTGAGGGTGGTCATGTCACCACCCCGGTCTCGATCAGTCGGCGGGCATGATCCAGGTCGGCGGGTTCGTTGATGTCGACCGACGAGGTGGCGTCCATGACGTGGCCGACGGCATCGGCCACGTGGAAGGTGCGGGCCGACAACACCGTCTCGGGGCGAGCGACATAGATCGATCCGTTCAGCCCGTAGAGCGGTGGTTGTTCCTGGCGCTGAGCGGTCATGGCCTCGGGGGGCACGAGGGCCTGAAGCCGTCCGGCGGCGTCGATGGTTCGCAGGTGGATGAGTTGTTTGTCCAGCTCGGTGACGCTGATGACGGCCGGGGGACGGTCCTCGAGGAACCGGTCGATGGCGCCGACCACGTCGGCCGCCCGGCGGAAGGGGCTCGTGGGCAACAACATCACCACCACGTCCGGCCGGTAGCCCTCGGCACCCAGTCTCTCGAGCAGGTCCAGCACCACATGGACGGCGTGGACATGATCGGCCGCCAGGCCCTCGGCACGCCGGTCCACCTCTGTGCCGGCCTGGGCCGACACGGACAGGATGTCGGGGTCGTCGGAGCTCACGATGAGCCGATCGAAGACGCCCGTCTCGAGAGCCGCGGCGATGGTCCAGGTGACGAGGGGGCGACCACCGAGGTCGATGATGTTCTTCCCGGGAATGCCCTTCGAGCCGCCCCGAGCAGGGATCACTCCCAGGATCTCGGCCATCAGGAACCTCTCACGAACGGACGAAGTGTCTGAGCTCGACCGCGAAGCGGCCACCGATGGCGGCCAGCACGATGACACGACACACGATCCACAGCCCTGCCATCGGCATCAGGACTGCCGCCATGAGCCCGGCCCCGACGATGAGGATCTCGCGCCACCACGACGGACCACGCGCTGGTTCCGGAACGGCCAACTCGATCACCAGCGCCCACACGCCATACGAGATGGTGGTGGCGATGGCCGCCCCCTCCAGGCCCCACACCGGGACGAGCACCAGGTTGGCGGCCAGGTTGAAACCGGCCGCCAAGGGGGTGGCCAGAGCCAGCGGTCCGGTGCGGCGGCTGGCCACCAGCGCCAGGGCCGCCGACTGATAGCGCACGTACAGCAGACCGGCAGGGGCAATCAGGGCGGCCACGAGCACGAGGTTGTCGGTGTCGTAGTCGGCCGGTGCGGCGATGGCCAGGGCCAGCGGGGCACCGACGGCCAGTCCGGCGGCCACCAGGCTCAGCAGACGTTGGGCCGCTGCGGTGGTGTCACGGAGGGTGCGGTCACGAACCTCGGCATCAGCACCGAAGATCAGCGGTGCCCAGGCCGCGTTGAACGCCATCACCAACACCACACCCGCCGACCCGACCAGGTACGCCACTTGGTAGCGGCCCACCTCGGCGACTCCTTCCAGCCGCTCGATGACCAAACGGTCGCCGGTGGCCAACAAGAAGATGCCCACCGAGTGGGGAACGGTGGGCAGACCGATCGCCAGGGCCCTTTTCAGTTGGCTCCGGTCGACGCGACCCGGCCGGAGCTTGACGACGATGGCGCTACCGACACCCGCCACGGCGTAGCCGGAGAAGACACCGGTGAGGTACCAGACGGGGTCTCCATCGTGCGCGGAGGCCAACACCAGACCGAGGATCTGCCCACCGACCGTGGACAGCAGCGCAACCACCACGAAGGGAAGCGCCCGATCCTCGGCTCGCAGGAGGTTCTGGGTCACCACGACGAGCACCATCGGCACCGCGGTCAGCACCGCCAGCTGCAGCGCTCGGTCGTAACCGACATCTCCCAGCAGGCGCACCCACTGGTCACCGGCCGCATGTACGACCAGGCCCGCCGCAGCCACCGCGACCACGGCCAGAACACCGAGGGCACGCCCCAGTCGCGGGTCGGCCGACCCCCCATCGTGCCCGAAGTACTCGCGGTTGGCCGCCGAATGCAGCACCAGGGAACCCACGGATAACAGCAGGCTCGAAACGACCGCAGCGATGGCGACCACCCCGAGCGCGTCGGGGGCCAGGACCCGGGTGACGAGGGGCAACATGACAACCGTCGCCAGGGCCCGGGCCAGGCTGGCCGTGGAGAAGGCCGCACCTCGTCCGAGCAGCCACTTCACCGGTGCGTCGGCAGCAGCCTGTTCGCGCTCACGTACCCGCCGGTTCATCCGATGGGAACCCCACGCCGTTCGCCCTTGCCAGGAAAGGTCTTCATGCCGGCCAGCGCCCCTGCCGTTTCGGTCATCGTTCCCACCCTCAATGAGCGTGCGTTCATCCGTGACCTCCTCGACTCGGTTGACCAGCAGGACTACGAGCACATCGCTGAGGTCTTGATCGTCGACGGCGGATCAAACGACGGGACCAGGGACATTCTCGAGCGACACACCGGCCAGGCCGAGCTGGTTGACAACCCGAACCGAACGGCGGCCTCTGCCATGAACATCGGCATCGACCGCGCAAAAGGTGAGGTCATCGTCCGGCTCGACGCCCACGCCCGGTACGCGGACGACTACGTCCGTCGCTGCGTCGAGGTGCTCACCGAGACGGGCGCCGACAACGTCGGGGGCCCCATGCGGCCGGTCGGCCGCACCGCGTTCGGGCGAGCCGTGGCCGCCGTGACGACGTCACGATTCGGCGTGGGCCCCGGCACCTTCCACTTCGAGGTGGACCGCCAGGACGTCGACACCGTCTTCCTCGGCTGTTGGCCTCGTGAGGTGCTGACCGAACTGGGTGGCTTCGACACCAAGTCACTGCAGTGGGCGGCCGAAGACCACGAGCTGAACTACCGCCTCACCGAACAGGGTGGGCGCATCGTGCTCGACCCCACCATCCAGTCGATCTACTTCCCTCGTGAGACTCCGAAGGCATTGGCCCGGCAGTACTTCAACTACGGCATCGGCAAAGCCTCCACGCTGGCCAAACACCGGAGGCTGCCCACCTGGCGGCCGCTGGTGCCCGCGGCGCTGGTGGCTGGCACCGCAGTCGCGCTGGTCGCCGCCAAGGGACCCGCCCGGGTGGCCTTGCCCCTCACCCATCTGGTCACCGCCGGGGCCATCGGGCTCCGACTGGGCCGTCACAACAGCGTGGCGCCCCACCGAGCCGCGGGCGCCATCGTCATCTGCCACTGGAGCTACGGCGCCGGGTTCCTCCGCGGTCTGGGCCGTTGGCTCACCGG
>JBPCTQ010000368.1:0-5399 GCA_051011595.1 Acidimicrobiales bacterium | reverse complement strand
CACACCCACTCCCGGCGATGCCGTGCTGGCCGACGATTCGGGGGCCATCAGCCACACCCAGTGGGCGTCGCAGACCTGGCCCGAGATGGGATCGGTTCACGACAGCGCCGCGGCGGCAGTCTTCCTGGCGTCCGACATGAGTCGGTTCATCACCGGGTCGTCGCTGCACGTCGACGGCGGCAACTGGGCCGCCTCGGGCTGGAAGGTCAACCTCGACGACGGTTCGTTCGGGCTCTGATCGAGGCCTCGCCCCGGTGACGGCGTCGTTCACCGGCAGGTCTACCCTCGCCGACCGTGAGCGATGACGATCACGATGACGGCGAGCTGCGGGCCGTCGACGGCCGAGTTCCCGGACGCCGAGGCCTCGCGACTCGACGACGGCTGCTCGACACCACCAACGAGATGCTCGAGACCTCGACCTATCGAGACGTGAAGGTCGTTGACATCGCCCGGGCGGCCGGCACCTCGCCCGCCACCTTCTACCAGTACTTCCCCGACGTCGAGGCCGCCGTGCTGGTGCTGGCCTCGGAGCTGGCCGAACACGGGTCCGAGGAGCTGCGTGCGCTCATCGAAGGTCAGGCCTGGGACGCCGATCCGAGCTCGATCGCGGAGGCGGTGGCCGACGGGTACCTCGATTTCTGGGAGGCCCACTGGTCGCTCATCCGGGTGATCGATCTGGCCGCCCTCGAAGGTGACGAGCGGTTCCGAGATCTGCGGACCTGGTTGCTCAACGGCGCCAACCAGGCCATGGACGAGCTGGTGGCCCGCAACGTGGCGGCGGGCCGACTGCCGCCCACCACCCGCCCGGCGGCCATGGCCGGGGTGCTCACGGCGATGCTGGCCCACGTGGCAGCCCATCGGCAGGGGTTCGAGAACTGGGGTGTGCCCCGCGAGGAGCTGCGGGATTCGCTGGCCGCCATAGTGGCGTGGAGCCTGACCGCGACCGGCTGACACCGTTCTGGCGTTCGTTGTGCTGCTCTGGTCCGCACAACTGACGCAATTTTCCCCGAGATGCCAGACTCGTCGCCCATGGGACTGCTCGAGGGGCACAAGGCCATCATCACCGGCGGGGCCAACGGCATCGGTGCGGCCACCGCCCGGCGCTTCGAGGCCGAGGGGGCGGCGGTGGCGCTCATCGACGTCGATGCCGAGGCCGGCGGGCAGCTGGCGACCGAGCTCGGTGGTTCGTTCCACCACGCCGACGTCACCGATGCGGCGGCACTGACCGGTGCGGTCAACTCCGCCGTCGACGCGATGGGCGGCCTCAGCGACCTGTTCAACAACGCCGGGGTGGGCAATGTCATGGCCCTCGACGCCTACGACGATGCCGAATGGCATCGCCTGGTCGACACCAACATGACCGCGGTCTTCACCGGCATCCGGGCGGCCGTGCCGCACCTACGGCACAACGGGGGCGGCAGCATCGTCACCAACGCCAGCCAGAACGGGCTGCGCCCGACCCGAGGTGAGGCCCCCTACTCCGCGGCCAAGGCGGCGGCCATCGCCCTCACCCAGTCGGGGGCGCTCGAGTACGGCGGCGACGGGATCCGGGTCAATGCCGTGCTGCCGGGGTTCGTCCGCACCGGGCTCAACCAGTTCATCTGCGACAACCCCGACCTGGCCGGTCCCATCGAAGCCAACACACCGCTGGGCCGAATCGGCCAACCCGACGAGGTGGCCGACGTGGTGGTCTTCCTGTGTTCGCACCTGGCCCGCTATGTCACCGGCCACAGTGTGGTCATCGACGGCGGCTCGTTGCTGGTGAACGCTCAGGTCGACCCCATGTTGCGTGGTTTCCTAGGTCATTGACCCTGTTTCGCCCCTACACATACATTTCGATCATTTTCGTGTTGTACTCTGCACCGTGATGGAGACCAGCCCCCCCGACGTGATGGTGCACACCAACCGTCGGCTGCCGGCGGCTCCGGTGTCGACCGCCATGGTGTTGTTCACCATCCTGGTGGGGCTCAATCTGGGCGACATGATCATCACCCACGTCGGGCTGCAGCGGGGAGTGCTCCGCGAGGCCAATCCACTCATGCGCGATGTGGTGGCCAACCTGTGGACGGCAGCGGCCGTCAAGCTGGTGGCGCTGGCCGCGGTGGCCTGGTTCATGTACCTGATCCGGGCTCGGATCAAGGTGGTGCACGGCACCCTGGCGCTGGCGATCGCGTGGTACGTGCTGGTGGTGGCCTGGAACTCGGCCATCGTGCTCGGCGTCACCATGGCCGGCTGAACCACAGCCGCTTCGCCCTGCTCGGTCGCCGCCGATACCATCGGCCACTGTCCGATCCAGAGGCTCAGGGGTGAACAGGTGAAGGGAATCGTCTTCGACGGCGAAGCACTGTCGGTGGTCGAAGGGCTCGAGGTCCGCGAACCCGGGGCCAACGAGGTCAAGGTGCAGATCGTCAACTCCGGGGTGTGCCACAGCGACGTCAGCGTCATCAACGGCACCATCCCGTTCCAGACACCGGTGGTGCTCGGCCACGAGGGCGCCGGTGTGGTCACCGAGATCGGCGCGGCTGTCACCAGCGTGGCGGTGGGCGACCACGTGGTGCTGTCCACCCTCGGCAACTGTGGAGCGTGTGGAGCCTGCGACCGCGGCCGCCCCACCATGTGTCGCTCCACCTTCGGTGGTCGACCCCAGCCGTTCACTCTCGACGGCGAACCGCAGTTCCAGTTCGCCAACATCAGCTCGTTCGCCGAGCACACCGTGGTGAAGGCCAACCAAGCGGTGCCCATCCCCAAGGAGGTGCCGCTGCCGGCAGCCTCGCTCATCGGGTGTGGGGTGCTCACCGGGGCCGGCGCGGTGTTCAACCGGGCCAAGGTCGGCGTGGGCGAGAGTGTGGTGGTCATCGGGGTCGGCGGCATCGGGCTCAACGTGATCCAGGCGGCCGCGCTGTCGGGCGCCAACCCGGTCATCGCCATCGACACCAACCCGGGCAAGGAAGAACTGGCCATGGAGTTCGGTGCCACGCACTGGATCAACGCCGCCGAGGTCGACAGCACGGCCAAGGTGAAAGAACACACCGACGGTTGGGGTGCCAACCACGTGTTCGAGTGTGTGGGGGCCAAGGCGCTCATCGAACAGTCGATCGGCATGGTCGACTGGGGTGGTCAGATCATCGTGCTCGGTGTACCCCCGCTCGACACCACGGTCGAGTACGCACCGTTCACCACCTACCTCGACGTGTCGATCATGGGATGTCGGTACGGGTCGAGCAAACCTCAATACGACATCCGGCGCATCGCCGATCTCTACCTGGCCGGCAAGTACAAGCTCGACGAGCTGGTCACCAAGGTGTACCCGCTCGACCAGGTACAGACCGTCATCGACGACATGCACGACGGCAAACTCGCTCGCGGCGTGCTCGACGTCTGCCCCCTCTGAGCGGCCCGGAACTCCACCCATGACCGAGGTCCCCGACAACGACTGGGGGCCGCTGCTCGACGATCTGGAGCAGCGCCGGCAGGCAGCCCGCGCCATGGGCGGGCCCGACAAGGTCGACCGACACCACCAGCTCGGCAAACTCGATGCCCGGGGGCGCATCGACCGGCTGCTCGACACCGGCTCGTTCCACGAGCTGGGCACGTTGGTGGGCAAGGCGCCGGCCGACGGCATCGTGGGTGGACACGGCACCATCGACGGCCGACCGGTCATCGTCGGGGTGGAGGACTTCACCGTGTTGGGTGGATCGATCGGCGCCGGTTCGTCGGCCAAGCGATTCCGGCTGGCCGAGCTGGCCGGCCAGGAACAGATCCCGTTGGTGATGCTGCTCGAGGGGGCCGGTCACCGTCCGCCGATGCCCGGGGAACCCAGCCACGGCCGGTCACCCGTCGACCTCCAGGCCCAGGCTCGGCTGTCGGGGGTGGTTCCCGTGGTCACGGGTGTGCTGGGGGCCTCGGCCGGCCACGGTGCCCTGATCGCCCCGCTGTCGGACTTCGCCATCATGAGCGCACAGGGGGCGATCTTCACCGCCGGCCCTCCGGTGGTGAAGGAGTCGTTGGGTGAAGATGTCACCAAAGAGGACCTGGGCGGACCGTCGGTGGCCATCGGGTCGGGGCTCATCCACAACGTGGCAGCCACCGACGAGGCGGTGCTCGACGACATCGGCACCTATCTCTCGTTCTTCCCCTCCAGTGCCTGGTCGTACCCGCCGCCGACCCCCGATCCGGTCGACACCGGCGAACGCCTCATCGACGAGATCCTCGACGTGGTGCCGCGCGACAACGCACAGGTGTACGACATGCGCCACGTTGTGAGCCTGGTGGTCGATGGCGGGCGCTTCTTCCAGGTCCAGCCCGACTTCGGCCCGGCGATGGTGTGTGCGCTGGCCCACGTTGGTGGGGAACCGGTGGCGGTGGTGGCCAATCAGCCCGCCGTGTTGGCCGGCGCCATCGACACCGACGCCGCCGACAAGGCGGCTCATTTCATCTCGGTGGCCGACGCCTTCCACCTTCCCCTGGTATTCCTGGCCGACAACCCCGGTGTGTTGGCGGGCACCGAGTCCGAACGGCAAGGCATCCTTCGGGCCGGCGGGCGGATGTTCGCCGCCCAGACCCTGGCCCGCACGCCGAAGGTGCAGGTGACGCTGCGGAAGGCCTACGGCTTCGGGTCGATGGTCATGTCGATGATCAGCTTCGACGGTCAGACGATTTCGGCCGGTTTCCCCGGAGCCACCCTGGGAGCGATGGGGGCTCGTGGATCGAGCCGGGCCGTGGGCGCCGACGACGACGAGGCGGCCGCCATTCATGCGGCCGAGCGCGATGCCGCCTACCGGTCGGCCGCCGGCTTGGGCTTCGACGAGCTCATCGATCCCCGCGAGCTGCGCAACGTCGTCCTCCGCCACGTTCGTCTGGCGATGAGTCGGCGTCAGGTGCCGGCCCAGCCTCGCTCGACGTCAGCGGTGTGGCCCTGATCGGTTGCCCGCCGATGGGCGACGGGCTCCCGAGTGTCAGTCGAGCGGTTTCATGAACGACCAGAGTGCACCCTCACAATCGAGTGCGCTGTACTCGCGGTAGCCGTACTCCTGGTCGACCGGCTCGTAGCTGATCTCGGCCCCCTCGCCCGACGCGTGACGGAAGTGGGCGTCGACATCGTCGACCATCACCGCCATGGTGGCGGTGGCTCCGCCCAGCGTGGCGGGTGAAGAGAGGCCGAACTCGGGCGACTCCTGGTGCAGCCACACCACGCCGTCGCCCACGTGGAGCTCGGCGTGGATCACGGTGCCGCTGTCGTCTCTGGTGAGCTCGCCGGCCTCGAATCCGAACACCCGCACGAGGTAGTCGTGCGCGGCCTCCAGGTCGGCGTACACCAGGATCGAGATCCGGCGTTGCACGGTGGTGTCGAGCATGATCATTTCCTCCAGGACCTCCAAGAGGTCGGTTGTGAGCGGTTC
>JBPCTQ010000367.1:0-8286 GCA_051011595.1 Acidimicrobiales bacterium | reverse complement strand
CTTCCGGCGTGGTGGGCTGAGATGGTGGTGGCTTCGCGGAAGGGGTTGTTGAAGTGTCCGGTCATCGGCGGGTGATGAGGGCGATGTCGACGAGGGTGTCGTGGAAGGCGGCCGATCCCTGATCGTCGGGCGGGGTTGCCGGGTTGGTGAGGGCGTTGACGGTTCGCCCCTGGGGAGAGTGGCGATGGTGCCACCCGAACGGGATCGCGACCACACCTGGGAGCACCTCGTCGGTGACCTCCACTCCGAGTGTGAGGCTGCCGCGGCCGTTGAACACGTCGACACGATCGCCTGCGGTGACGCCCCGGCGGTCGGCGTCGTCGGGATGGACCTGGAGCAGCGGTTCCTGTTCGGCCGGCAGGTGTTCGGGGAACTGCGCGTAGTTGGCGTTGAGGAACTTCACGTGTTGTTTGCGGGTGATCAGCACGAACGGGTATCGATCCACCAGCTCCCGACTGCCCTCGGCCGTCTCCTCGCCCGGCTGATACGCCAGCGTCCCCAGGTGTAGCCGGCCATCGTCGGTGTCGGGCGCCGAGTCGACGTAGGGGCGAGTTCCCGGGTCGATGTTGAGTCGAGCCCACGCCTGCTCGGCCAGGTGTTCGAAAGTGATTCCGTCGAGCCACTCGTGGTCGGAGTCGAGAACCTGCCGGATCAACGTCTCGTCGTCATCACGCAGGCCGGGTTCATCGAGACCCATGGCCGCAGCGAGCCTGCGGAATATCTCGGTGTTCGGAAGGGCATCGCCGACCGGCTCGATGGCCGGCTGGTTGAGCGACAGGTACAGATGGCCCCAGGCGATGCCGAGGTCGAGGTGTTCGATCTGGGTGGTGGACGGGAGCACGATGTCGGCGTAGCGGGCAGTGTCCGTCATGAACTGCTCGATCACAACGGTGAACAGGTCCTCCCGCTCGAGGCCCTCGATGATCCGGTTCTGGTCGGGCACGATGACGGCCGGGTTCGAGTTGTGCACCAAGAGCGCCCCGATACCCGGGGCCAGAGAACCGTCGGTCAGGACGTCGCCCAGGCGGGCCATGTTGAACGTGCGTCGCGGTGGGTCCGGCGGCGGGGGATAGTTGAGTGCGGTCTCGAAATAGACCTGAGTCGAGCGGGCCAGCCCGCCGCCACGGTCGCGCCACGCACCCGTGACCGCCGGCAGCATCGCGATCGCTCGCATGATGTCGCGGCCGTGCTGGCGGTGTTCGGGGCCCACCAACACCCGGATCGCGGCCGGTCGCTGGGTGGCGTAGGTGTGGGCCAGCCATTCGATTCGACTGGCTTCCAAGCCGGTGATCTCGGTGGCACGTTCCGGCGTCATCGGCCCAGCCGATATGGCCAGCTCGTCCCAGCCCGACGTGTTGGCGTCGATCCACTCGTCATTGATCAGGCCGGCACGATCGAGCACGTGCACCATGGCCAGGACCAACGCGGTATCGGTACCGGGGCGGATCTGGAAGAACTCATCGGCCCGTTCGGCGGTCGAGGTCCGGACCGGGTCGATCACCACGATCGTGGCACCGTCGGCGCGGGCCTGTTCGATCACCGGCCAGAGATGCCGGTTGGTGAGATAGGTGTTCGTACCCCACAAGATGATCGTGCGGGCGTCGACCAGGTCTTCGGGGTCGGTCCCGAACGGCACCCCCGATACGTCACTGGCGCCCAGCCAGGCGGTGGCCCCGCAGAGATGACGACGGACGTCCGATGCGCCGATGGCATCGAAGAACCGGTCGGCCATGATCCCCTTCTGGATCACGCCCTGGGTGCCGTCGAACGAGAACTGCAGAATCGACTCGGCGCCGACGGTGTCGATCAGCGCCTCGAAACGAGACGAGATTTGCGCGAGCGCCTCATCCCAGCCGACCGGTTCGAAGACCCCACTGCCCTTCGGCCCAGTGCGTCGCAGCGGTGTCGTCAGCCGATCGGGGTGATACACGCGTTCCAGGAAACGATTCACCTTCGGGCACAACGCACCCTGGGTGGTCGGGTGCTCCCGGTTGCCCCGCAGCTTCACGGCCCGCCCGTCGACGACCGTCACATCCCACACGCAGGTGTCGGGACAGTCGTGGTGACACGACCCGCGAACCACTAACGACTCACTCATCGACGCATCATCGCCCAGATTCACCGGCCGGGCTCGCCACTCCCGGACATCGACGCCCTGGGTCACCGGCTCGGCAATGACGCCCGCCCGGCTCACCGGAGCTACCGTCGGGCACCCCATGGAGATGCCCCCGCTGCCTGCCGAGTCTTCGATGGCTGCTCTGGTCGGCCACCGGTTCCCGGGCGGCACCTATTGCATCGAACACTGGGAGAACTTCCTGTTCAGCGATGCTACGGGAATCGAGCCGCCGGCCGACGGCGTTGCGCACCCGGCTCACCTGTTCCACCTGGCCATCAACGGGGTGGGCACGTCGATCACCGAGATCTTCGACCTGGTCGGATCGGCGGGCGGGGCGTGGGCGCCGGTCAGCATCGACTACTACGACTGGACGCTCCACCAGTCCCTCCGCGAAGACATCACCTATCGGCTGCAGGGCGGCATCACCGACTTCGTTCGGTCCGAGCGGGCCGGGTCGCCCACCCGTGACTCGTTCACCTACCGGATCGAGATCGAACACCCGTCCGGGGCGCCCGTCGCCGAGGTCGAGTTCCGGTGGCACCACTGGCGCCCGATGGCCCAGGTCAACCCATGAAGGTCGAGGTCGGTGATCGACTCCCGCCCTTTCACATGCCGCAGGTGACACCGGAGCGGATGAAGACGGTGGCGGCCATTCTGCGTGACCCCACACCCATCCACTGGGACCGCGACAGCACCCACTCCCTGGGGTTCGAAGGGCGCCTGCTCAACCAGACGCCGGTGAACGTGGGCTACGTGGCCAACATGTTGATGGCTTGGGCCGGGCCCACCAGCGTGCGCCGCATTCGGGCCACGTTCCCCGAGCCGGTGCTCGACGGAGATGCGGCCACGGCCCATGGCGAAGTGACCAGGTTGTCCGAGGACGACGGCGAGACCGTCGCCGAGTGTGCCGTGTGGCTCGAGCGCGACGATGGGGTGCGACACCTGGTCGGTCGGGCCTGGGTGGCGCTGCCGGTCCACGCCGACTGATTGCGCGACCGGGCGCACCACGAGGTACGAAGTCACCATGGCCAGTCTCGAAGAAGTATCGGAGTATCCGCTCGACGACGAACAACGGGAGCGACTGTTCGCGTTGCAGCGAGTGTGCTCGGTGTGCTGGAGCACCAGCGACGGTTGGCCGGTGGGCGTTACCCACCGCTACATCTGGGCCCGCGACCGGATCTGGGTCACCACCAGCAGTCAACGGCAACGGGTGAAGGCGCTGCGCAAACGTCCGGAGAGCTGCGTCATCATCTCCGGCGACGGCACCGAGATGGGTCCCGATCGCACCATCACCATCAAGACCACATGCACCATCCACGACGATCGAGAGACGTTGGAGTGGTTCTTCGACGAGTTCTCCCGAGCCGTGCATCCCGAGAACGAAACCGGCCGGCAGGGTTTACGGGAGATGCTCGACACCCCTCGACGGGTGGTGCTCGAGCTCGAGCCGGTGAAGTTCATCAGCTACGACGGCGCCAAGCTGGGTCGCGCCATCGCCAGCGAGCGCACCGACTGAGCCAGGGTCGAGACGGACACCGACTGGTACCGTCGCCCCATGGATGGTGGGGCCGAGGTGTCGAGGCGGGCGTTCGTCAGAGGGGGCACGCTGGCATCGACCGCGGTGTTGATGGGCGCGGGCGGGATCCTGCTCACGGCCTGTGACCCGGGTCCGCTGCTGGGTCCCGATGGGCTCGGACTGCGGCTTCCGCCCTTGTTCACTGGCCGGCTTCTGGCCACGACCGGCCAGACCGTGCCCGGCACGAACCATGTCTGGCATCAGGCTCCCGATGGAGGAGCGTGCTTCGCACTACCCGACGGTGGCTGGTCCTATGTCAGCAATGCCGAGGCGTTCCCCGAGGGAGGGGCCGGCTTCCTGCGTTTCGACGCCGGCGCGAACCTGATCGACGCCGGAGTGGTACTCGACGGCTCCCGAACCACCGTCAACTGCTCGGGCGGGGCGATGCCGTGGGGCACGTGGTTGAGCTGTGAGGAGTTACCCACCGGTCGTGTGTTCGAGTGCGACCCGCTGGGCGCCTGGCCAGCGGTCGAGCGGCCGGCTCTCGGGCGGTTCTGGCACGAAGCTGCCGTGGCCGACCCCATCAACGAAGTGGTGTATCTCACCGAGGACCCGTTCGTCATCGGTGCGCCGGCCGATGGTGGGGTGTACCGCTTCACACCCGACAGCTGGGGTGACCTCTCTTCCGGTTTGTTGGAGATCATGACCGATGTCGGCGCCGGCCCGGTGTGGCAACCGGTACCCGACGCGGCCGCCACCACCACGCCGACTCGCTACCAGGTGCCCGACACCATCGCCTTCAACAAGGCCGAGGGGTGCGACATGGTGGGCGAGAAGCTGCTGTTCACCGAGAAGAGTGCCCAGCGGGTGTGGGCCTACGATCCGACGGCGGGCACACTCGAGGTCATCTACGACGGCCTGGCCGCTCCCGGTGGGGTGTTGGCCGGGCCCGACGCACTGCGCACCACCACCGATGGGGTTGCCTACGTGGCCGAAGACGGCGGCGACATGCAGGTGGTCCTGGTGCGAGAGGATGGCGCCGCGTTCCCGGTGGTGCAGCTGGTGGGGGTGGCCGGGTCCGAGATCACGGGTGTCGCCTTTGATCCGTCGGGCACCCGTTTGTACTTCAGCTCGCAACGCAACCCCGGCCAGACCTTCGAGATCACCGGGCCGTGGTCGGCCTTCACCGAACCAGGTCCACCACCGCTGGCGCCGCCGCAACCGCCGGTCTAACGGCTTCTGGTCGTGCCCCGACACGCTCCGGCTGTCGCAGCACTACCAGAACGGAAGGGGGGCCTAGGCTCGCGGTCGATGGACCTCGACCGGCTGATCGAACTGGGGCTCTACGACCCGGACGCGGTCGATGCCGAAGAACGGCTGGAGCTGCTCGAGGGCCTCGACCGCTTCGGTCTCTCACCCGAGCGGTTGATGGCCATCGATGACGAGCTCGGGCTCACCTTCGTCCCGGTCTTCACGGCTCTGGAACCGGCCGGTCGCACCCTCGTCGAGGTTGCCGCCGAGTTGTCGATCGCACCCGAGGAGCTGGAGCGATACCTGCGCACGGCGGGTCTGCCCGAAGTCGACCGGTCAGCCAAGGCCTTCACCGGCGAAGACGTGGCGATGTTCCGGACGTGGCGAGCCCTGGGTGATGTGATCGGGCTCGAACTGGGCGAGCAGCTGTTACGCACCGCTGGAGCCAGCTGCGCCCGGTTGGCCGAGAGCGGGATTGCCACCTTCGTCGAGGTGACCGGCCGCGACGACATCGACACGGGCAACACCGATCTCGAGCGGGTGCACTTCAACGAAGTGGCCATGGCCTCCTACTTCGAGTCGGCCGACACCTTCACCGCCCTGTTGCGCCACCACATGCGGGCGGCGGTCCGGCGCTGGAACGTGGCGGCCGACGAATCCACCGATCGGCGAGTGCGGTTCTTCGTGGGTTTCGTCGACCTGGTCGGCTACACGCCATTGAGCCAGGAGCTTTCCACCGCCGAGCTGGCCCAGCTCTTCGACCACTTCGAGACCGTTGCCCTCAACGCCACCGCCGCCCACAACGGCCGCATCGTGAAACACATCGGCGACGAGGTCATGTTCGTGGCCACCACCGCCGAAGCCGCACTCGACATCGCCCTCACCATGATCGAAGAGTTCCGCCAGGACGCAGCCAAGACCACACCGTGTGGGGGAGTGGCGGTGGGTGACCTGCTCGGGCGCGAAGGTGACTTCTACGGTCCCGCCGTCAACTTGGCATCGCGTATGGCCGACCTGGCCGTGCCCGAGGAGGTCCTGGTGAGTGAAGAGGTTCGCACCGCGGCGCGCAGCGGACCTGGCGGGTTCGGCTTCGAATCGGCCGGGCGGCGGGTGCTGAAGGGGTTCGCCGATCCGGTGCAGCTGTGGGCAGCCCGGCGCGACTGATCGATCGGGACCTTCCGCCTTTGGTTTTCGGCGGCGCAGCCAACAGGATCGGGTCATGACGATGATCGAGGTGTACGCCGACGTGTGGTGTCCATTCACCCATGTGGGCCTGCGCCGTTTGGTCGAACGACGGAACGAACAAGATGCCGATGTCGGGCTTCGGGTTCATTCCTGGCCACTCGAGCTGGTGAACGGCAAACCCATGGATGCCCAGTTCATCGGTGACGAGATCGACGATCTGCGAGAACAGGTCTCACCGGACCTGTTCACCGGGTTTCGGGTCGCTACCTTCCCGACCACCACGCTGCCGGCGCTGGCGCTGGCCGAAGCGGCGTACGGCGTTGACCAAGCGCGGGGTGAGGCGATGAGCCTGTCGATACGGGCCGCCCTGTTCGAAGAGGGCCGCGACATCTCCGATCCGCAGGTGCTGCGCGAGCTGGCGGCGTCGCTCGACGTGCCCCCGGCCAGCGAGGCCGACCGAGCGGCCGTCGAGGCATCGTGGGTGCGAGGCCAGCAACAGGGAGTGGTCGGCTCGCCCCACTTCTTCACCCCGTCGGGGAACTACTTCTGCCCGGCTCTCGACATCGAGCGGGTCGACGGCCATCTGGTGATCAAGCCCGATGTCGCGGCCTTCGACGCCTTCGTTGCCGAGTGTTTCGCTCCCATGTGATGGAGATGGGTGACGGAGTCACTCGACCGGCGTGGCCCCCATGCTGACGCCGGCCTGGTTGTCGTTGCGACACAGAAACCCCCAGTGGCAACCCTCCGGGTCGGTGACATTGAAGCTCCGTACGCCGTAGTTGGCGTTCTCGGGGGCGGGAGCATCGACACCGGCGCGGCAGATGCGCTCGTGAACGGCATCGACATCGTCGACCCATACACCGATCCATTGCATGGGGCGCTCCCCGCCGTCCCACGGGTCGTCGGATCGGCCGTCGAGCCAGACCTCGGTTTGGCCGACCCGGAGCTCGGCGTTGTGGATGCGGCCGTCGTCGCCGGTGAACCGACCTCGTTCCTCGAACCCGAACACCCGGCACAACCAGTCGATCATGGCGTCGGCGTCGCGATAGATCACGTAGGGAGTGACACCGACGGGCTGGGCGACGGAGGGCACGAGATGCATCTCGAACCAACCGGGGAACAAGCGAGGGCCGTAGCGGTAGGCCCGGTCGAGATCATCGGCCGACAGCGATCCGAGGCCTCGGTGTTCGAGGGTGACGCGGGTGCCGTCGCCCACTGCGGAGAATCGGATGTCGACCTCGGTGCTGTCGGCGTCGACGAAGGCCAGCCGGGTGCCTGGCTCCCAGGCGGTGATACGAGCGATCTCGACCTCGTCACCTGCGTCGGCGGTTCCGGCGACGAAACGGCCGCCGACCTCGGGTTCGAAGCGCAGCCCGGTCACGGCCACGTTGCCGGCGAACGACGTGGGGGTGAGCCGGAACCACTGGTCCACTTCCTCGGTGAACACGGCGAAGGCCGTGGCCGGGTCCACGGGCACGAGTGTGCTCACCCTGATCGACTCGGTCTGACTCATTGGTTTCCTCTCGTAGCTTCGATGTGGGCGGAGAAGGACTGCAGCTGTTCGGACCAGAAGGCGTGCACCTGGTCGAGCCACGCCTGCGCGGCCTCGAACCGCTCGGCTCGCAGCTCGTAGAGCCGCTGCCGGGCGTCGGCGTCGGGTGTGGTGGCCTGCACCAAACCACCGGTGCGCAGAACTCGTAGGTGTCGGCTCATCGCGGAGCGGCTGGTGTCGGTGCGCTCGGCCAAGGTGCTCGCCATCTGGGGGCCCTCCATCAGGAGCTCGATGACCTGACGGCGCGTGGGGTCCGAGAGGGCGCCGAAGGCATCGTCCAAATGATCAACCATATCGTTGATCATTGATCAGATCGTGAACGATGTCAAACGAGGTCGTTCCCGACGAATGGCAACGCCGGTCGGCCGTCGTGGTGGGTTCAACCGACGCTGTGCGAAGCTGGAAGCTCAGCTACTCCACCGCTGAAGCCCGGCCATCGGAGACGAGATCATGACCGTCGAGACACACAAGTCGTTCTGTCGGGTCTGCCACGCGGCCTGTCCCGTCGAGGTCGACATCGAGGCCGGTTCGGTCACGGCGGTGCGGGGTGTGCGCGAAGACCCGCTGTTCGAGGGCTACACCTGTATCAAGGGCCGGCAGCTTGCCGATCAGATCCACCATCCCGATCGGTTGCGGGCCGCACTACGACGGGCACCGGGCGGCCAT
>JBPCTQ010000366.1:0-16631 GCA_051011595.1 Acidimicrobiales bacterium | reverse complement strand
TCCCGGTGGTGGCGGTGGTCCCGGTGGCGGCCGAGGTGGTCCCGGAGGTGGACGCCCCGGCGGTCCTGCCGGACGCCGCCCGCCTCGCCGCAAGAGTCGGCGCCGCCGCAACATCGAAGAACTGCGGCCCATGGACGCCCCGTCGTTCACGCCCGACGACGCCCCGGTTCCCGAGGGTGAGGTCGTGGTCGAACGTTCCTCGACGGCCCTCGACCTGGGGCCCCGTCTCAACCGCACTGCGTCCGACGTGGTGCGATTCCTCATGCTCCAGGGTGAGATGGTCACCGCCACGCAGTCGCTCAGCGACGACATGATCGAGCTGTTCGCCGCCGACGTCGGTGCCGAGGTTCGTCTGGTCGACCCCGGCGAAGAACAAGAAGAAGCGCTCCAGAAGCTGCTCGACATGCCGGCCGATCCTGGTTCGGACTCGGCCCTGCGGGCGCCCGTCATCACCGTGATGGGCCACGTCGACCACGGCAAGACGCTGCTGCTCGACCGGATCCGAGAAGCCAATGTGGTCGACGGCGAAGCCGGTGGTATCACCCAACACATCGGCGCCTACCAGGTCGACAAGGGTGGTCAGCTGCTCACCTTCATCGACACTCCCGGTCACGCCGCGTTCACCGCGATGCGCGCTCGTGGTGCCCAGAGCACCGACATCGTCATCTTGGTGGTGGCCGCCGACGACGGCATCATGCCCCAGACCCTCGAGGCCATCGATCACGCCCGGGCGGCCGAGGTTCCCATCATCGTCGCCGTCAACAAGATCGACCGCGACAACGCCGACCCGCAGCGAGTGCTGCAACAGCTGGCCGAACGAGAGCTGGTGCCCGAGAGCTGGGGCGGCGACACCATCACCGTCGAGATCTCGGCCCTCCAGAATCTCGGTATCGACGACCTGTTGGAGAGCCTGGTCCTGGTGGCCGAGCTCGAAGAGCTCAGGGCCGACTCCCACGGTCGGGCCCAGGGAGTGGTGCTCGAATCCCACCTCGACGTGGGTCGTGGTCCCGTGGCCACCGCGCTGGTGCAGCGGGGCACGCTCAAGATCGGTGATCCCATGGTCGCCGGCGCGGCCTGGGGCCGCGTCCGAGCGCTCATCAACGACAAGGGTGAAGCGGTCAAGGAGGCACCCCCCTCCACGCCCGTGCAGGTCCTCGGACTCAACGAGGTGGCCGAAGCCGGTCAGTCGTTCGTGGTGGCCCAGAGCGAGAAGGTCGCCAACAAGGTGGCCGACGAACGCGAGCACTGGCACCGCCAGGCCAGCCTCGGTCGCGAAGCCCACGCCATGTCCGGTGGAGCCAAGCTCGAAGACATCTTCAAACAGATCCAGGCCGGCGAGGCCGCCACGCTGAACCTCATCGTCAAGGCCGACGTGAACGGGTCGCTCGAAGCAGTCACCGAGAGCCTGCGCAAGCTCGAACGCGACGAGGTGAAGCTGTCGTTCGTGCATCGTGGTGTCGGCGCCATCACCGAGAACGACATCCAGCTGGCTGCCACCTCCAACGCCACGATCATCGGTTTCAACGTGCGTCCCGATCGCAAGGCCCGCGAGCTGGCCGACGCCGAGAACGTCGAGATCCGCACCTACGAGATCATCTACAAGCTGCTCGAAGACATCGAAGCGGCCATGGTCGGCATGTTGGCGCCCGAGTTCGAAGAGGTGGTCACCGGCGACGCCGAGGTCCGCGAGATCTTCCGGGTTCCCCGCATCGGTGCCATCGCCGGTTGTTACGTCCAGAACGGCACCATCACCCGGGGCTCCAAGGTTCGGTTCCTCCGCGACGGCACCATCATCTGGAAGGGCGAGGTGTCGTCGCTGCGTCGGTTCAAAGAAGACGTCCGTGAAGTGCAATCCGGCTACGAGTGCGGCATCGGTCTCAGCGACTTCCAAGACCTCAAGGATGGCGACATCATCGAGACCTTCGAAGAGCGCGAGATCGCCCGCGTCTGATCCGGCCGTGCACGTTCAGGCCCTGCACATGGACCTGCACCTGCCCTCTTGTCGGTCGTTGAAGGCCAAACGAGCCGTGCTGCGACCCATCATCGAAGGAATCGATCACCGCTTCCCGGTGGCGGTGGCCGAGGTCGATCACCAGGACCTGTGGCAGCGGGCCGCCGTTGGGGTGGCCGCGGTGTCTGGCACCCACCGCCAGGTGGAGGAGATCCTCGACGAGGTCGAGCGTTTCGTGTGGTCCCGACCCGACATCGAGGTGGGCCGCGCCGAACGCACCTGGATGGAGGTCGACTCGTGAGCGGTCGCCAGCGCCGGCCCGAACGGGGTGGACGGCGGTACCCCCGTGAGGCCCGCCTCAACGAGTTGTTGCGCCAGATCCTGGCCGAGGAGCTGGACCGGATCGGCGATCCCGACCTCGAGTGGATGTCGATCACCGAGGTCCACACCGACCGGGACCTCACCCAGGCGACCGTCTACGTCAGCCCGCTCGACGACGATGCCGACGACGTGGTGCTCGGTGCGCTCGACGAACACCGGCATCGCCTCCAGGCCGCCATCGGCCGGCAGGCTCGGGTACGACGGACCCCGCCGCTGCGGTTCGAGATCGACCAGACGCTGCGGGGGGCGCAGCGAATCGACGACATCCTCGGTGGCCTCGAGGGCGACGACGGTGACTGAGATCCCACCGGAGGGCGGCATCGCCGTGGTCGACAAGGCGCCGGGGATGACCTCACACGACGTGGTCAGTCGGGCCCGCAAGCTGCTGGGCACCCGCAAGATCGGGCACGCCGGCACCCTCGATCCCGATGCCACCGGCGTGCTGGTGCTCGGTGTGGGCCGGGCCACTCGCCTGCTCACGTTCGTCACCGGGCTTCCGAAGTCGTATGTGGGCGAGATCGTGTTGGGCGTCGAGACCGACACGCTCGACGCCGCCGGTGCCGTCACGGCCACCCACGACATGCACGCGGTGACCGACTCCGATGTGGCGGTGGCCGCCACGGCATTCGTCGGCGACATCATGCAGGTTCCGCCGATGGTGTCGGCCATCAAGGTCGACGGCAAGCGGTTGCATCAGCTGGCACGCGAGGGTGTGGAAGTGGAGCGCGAACCTCGTCCGGTGACGGTGACTCGTTTCGACGTGGAAGCGATCGCCGGCGAACCCGGTGTGTATCGAGCCCATGTCGACTGCTCGTCGGGCACCTACATCCGATCGCTGGCCGCCGATCTGGGGCGGTCGCTGGGTGGTGGTGCGCATCTCCGTGCCTTGCAGCGAACGGCTGTTGGTGCGTACACCATCGATCAGGCGCACCCCCTCGACGAGATCGAAGTTCGCCCGGCCGGGCAGGCGCTACCCCACATCGAGGCGATCTCGGTCTCACCCGAGCGGGTGGTCGACGCCGGCCACGGGAAGGTGTTGGCTGCGTCCGAGCTGGGTGTCGCCGGCGAGGGTCCGTGGCAGATCCACGACGAAGACGGCACGTTGGTGGCTGTCTACGTCGACCACGGCGGAGGGCGGGTCAAGCCCGCGGTGGTCCTTCGCGGCTGAGCGGGCGCGGTCGCTACCCTGCCTCTATGCGCGTGCTGCGGGATCCAGCCTCCTGTGAGATCGATGAACCGACGGCGCTCACCATCGGGTTCTACGACGGTGTGCATCGTGGTCACCAGCAGGTCATCGCCGAGGTGCGGGCCCTGGCTGCCGACCGAGGCCTGGCGTCGGCGGTGGTCACCTTCGACAACCACCCGGCCCAGATCGTGCGCCCCGAGTCGGCGCCGCCGTTGTTGACCGATCTCGATCAGAAACTCGAACTGCTGGCCACCACCGGGGTCGACTACTGCCTGGTGGTGCCCTTCGATCACGACCGCTCCAAGGAGTCGGCCGACGAGTTCGTCGAGGAGGTCATCTCCGGTTGCCTGGCGGCTCGGCTGGTGGTGGTGGGGGAGGACTTCCACTTCGGCCACCAACGTCTCGGCAACGTTGCCCTCCTCGAACGGCGGGGGGCCGAATTGGGCTTCGAGGTGCTCGGGCTGGGCCTGGTGGGGCTCGACGGCCGGCCCGCCCGCGACCACGAGCAGGTGTCGTCCACGGCCATTCGCCGAGCGTTGGCCCGCGGCGATCTCGACGCCGCCAACCGGATGCTCACCCGTCCCTACGAGGTCAGAGGAGTGGTCGAGACGGGCGATGGGAACGGTCGAGGACTCGGATTTCCCACCGCCAATGTCAGTGTCGATGAGTCCATCCTCTTGCCCGCCGATGGTGTGTACAGCGGCTGGTTGGTGCGGCCCGACACCTCGGTTCACGCCGCGGCCGTCTCGGTGGGCACCCGTCCAACGTTCTACGACGAACACGGTCGGCTCCTACTCGAGGCCCACGTGATCGACTTCGACGGTGATCTCTACGGCGAGCGGGTCGGGGTGCGGTTCACGCACCACTTGCGGGGCCAGGTGAAGTTCGACGGGGTCGAAGCCCTGGTCGAGCAGATGCACGCCGATGTGGCCGACGCACGCCGATTGCTGAGCGCGGACTGACCCTTGACCTTCGGTGAGGGTCTGCTGCTCGCGGTCGGTGGGGTGGTGGCCGGCATCATCAACACCAATGCCGGCGGCGGTTCGCTGATCACCGTGCCCTTGCTCAACCTGGTGGGTGTGCCGGGAACGGTGGCCAACGGCACCAACCGCGTGGGTGTGCTGGTGCAGAACCTGGGGGCCACCGTCGAGTTCCGTCGCCTGGGTGTGTCGGGGCTGCGGGCTGCGCTGCCGGTGATCTTGCCCACCCTGGCCGGCGCGCTGGTGGGAGCCGTGGCCATCAGCGGGGTGACCGACGAGGCGTTCGAGCGAGCCTTCGGGTTGTTGATGGTGCCGCTGCTCGTTCTGTCGTTGTGGCAGGCCACCCGCACCCGCCCGGTCGACGACGAGCGGACCTTGTGGCCGTGGTGGCTGAGCGGTCCGCTGTATTTCCTGGTCGGTGTGTACGGCGGTGCCTTCCAGGCCGGGGTCGGGTTGTTGTTGCTGCTGGCCCTGTCGCGCACCGGGTACGACCTGGTCCGGGCCAACAGCATCAAGGTGGTGGTGATCCTCGTGCAGACCGCCATCACCCTGCCCGTCTTCATCGCCCGGGATCAGGTCGATTGGGCCGCCGCCCTTGTGTTGTCGGTTGGTTTCGGTGTGGGTGGCGCCCTCGGCGCCCGCGTGGCCGTGATCGGCGGGGAGAAGGTGATTCGCCCGATCCTGGTGGTGGCCGTGATCGTGCTGGCCGGCAGCATGCTCGGGTTCTACTGACAACCTGTGACATCTGTTTTCTAGAACATGTTCTAGAAAACTGCTACGGTCGGCGTTGCGGTCCCATACTGGACGCACACAATCGAATCGAAGACCCTCGGGGTTGGGTGTAATTCCCTACCGGCGGTGAGTCAGCTTCGCTGACGAGCCCGCGACCCTCGCCATTGTGGTGAGGTTGATCAGGTGTGAGTCCTGGGCCGACGGTGACAGTCCGGATGAGAGAGGGCCGAGTTCCACGACCCGTAGGGGTCGTGGTCCGTGCCGTGCTCCGAGGGCGGAAAGACCCGCTCATGTTCACTGGCATCGTCGAGGAGCTCGGCTCGGTCCGGTCCATCCAGGCCCAAGGTGATGGCGCCCTCGTGGTGATCGATGCCGCCACCGTGCTCGGCGACGTCGAGCTGGGTGCCTCGATCGCGGTCAACGGTTGCTGTCTGACCGTGGTGGCGTTCGACGCCGACAGCTGGACCGCCGATGCCGTTCCCGCGACGCTGGCCCGGACCAATATCGGTGGCCTCGAGCCGGGGGACCAGGTGAACCTCGAACGTCCGCTGTCCGCCGACGGCCGATTCGGCGGCCACATCGTGCAGGGCCATGTCGACGGCGTCACCTCCGTCACCGCCGTCGACGACCTCGACGACGGCTCCCGGCTGATCCGCCTCGCCCTCCCCGCCGGTCTGGGGCATTACATCGTCGAGAAGGGTTCGGTGGCCCTCGACGGCGTGAGCCTCACCGTGGCCGCCGTCGACCACGACAGCTTCGCCATCGCCCTCATACCGCACACCCTTGCCCACACCACCTTCGGTCACCGAGCGGTGGGTTCGAAGGTCAACGTCGAAACCGACGTGCTGGCCAAACACGTCGAACGTCTGCTCGCGTCGGCGCAACCTCAGGAGACCCCATGAGCCTCGCTCCCATCGAAGACGCCATCGACGCCTACCGGCGCGGTGAGTTCCTCATCGTGGTCGACGACGAAGACCGCGAGAACGAGGGTGATCTCATCATCGCCGCCGACGCGGTCACCGACGAGCAGATGACGTTCATGATCCGCCACACCAGCGGGGTGATCTGTGCGCCCATGTCGGACGAACGAGCCGAGTCGCTCCGACTCCCGTTGATGGTGGCCGAGAACACCGAGTCCATGCGCACCGCGTTCACCGTCACCGTCGACGTGATCGAGGGCACCAGCACGGGCATCTCCGCCGGCGACCGCACCCTCACCGTCCGGGCCCTGTCCCGTCCCATGGCGCGGGCCGAGGAGTTCAACCGTCCGGGCCACATCTTCCCGCTGCGAGCCCGAGAGGGCGGCGTGCTCAAACGGGCTGGCCACACCGAGGCCGCCATCGATCTGTGCCGGCTGGCCGGACGCGAGCCGGTCGGTGTTCTCTGCGAGCTCGTCAACGAGGACGGTTCGATGGCCCGACTACCCGACCTGGTCGAGTTCGGGGAACGGCACGGGCTACTGGTCATCAGCATCGCCGACCTCATCCGGTACCGGCGCCGCCAGGAGAAGCTGGTCGAACGATTCGCCACCGCCCGTATCCCGACCCGCTACGGCGACTTCGCCGCGGTCGCCTACCGCTCGATGCTCGACGACGAAGAGCACGTGGCCTACGTCCTGGGCGAGCTGGAAGGTGAGAGCGACGTGCTGGTGCGGGTGCACAGTGAATGCCTCACCGGCGATCTGTTGGGGTCACTGCGCTGCGACTGTGGGTCACAGCTCGATGCCGCCCTCGAACGAATCGGCGAGGAAGGCCGTGGAGTGCTGGTGTATCTGCGTGGTCACGAGGGCCGGGGGATCGGCATCGGCCACAAGCTGCGGGCCTACGAGCTCCAGGACGAAGGGGCCGACACCGTCGACGCCAACCTGGCCCAGGGTCTCCCCATCGACAGCCGCGAGTACGGCGTGGGTGCCCAGATCCTGGCCGACCTGGGTGTCACCACGATGCGGCTGATGACCAACAACCCGGCCAAGTACGGCGGCCTCGACGGCTACGCCCTCGAAATCACCGGGCGGGTGCCGCTCCGTACTGCCCCCAACCCGGAGAACATCAGGTATCTCGAGACCAAACGCAGCCGCATGGGTCATCTCCTCGAGGGTGAGGCCGATGAGGAGGTCGTGGGTGAAGAGGTGATCGAAGCCAAATGAACGAACACAGCGTCAAACTCGACGGGCAGTTCCTGCGGGTGGGCATCGTGGCCGGTCGGTTCAACGACGCCATCGTCCGCAATCTGGTCGACGCCGCCGCCGACACCTTGGTTCGCCACGGGGTGGCCGACGACGACATCCAGCTCATCTGGGTGCCCGGTGCCTTCGAGATCCCGCACGCCACCCGCATGCTGGCCAAGTCGGGCACCGTCGATGCGGTCATCTGCCTGGGCGCCGTCATCCGTGGGGCCACACCCCACTTCGACTACGTGGCCGGCGAGTGTGCATCGGGTGTGAGCCGGGTGGTCACCGACACGGGCGTGCCGTGCATCTTCGGTGTGCTCACCACCGACACCATCGAGCAGGCGCTCGAACGAGCCGGCACCAAGGCCGGCAACAAGGGTGGCGACGCCGCGGTGGCGGCCATCGAGATGGCCAACCTCACCAAACTGCTCGGCTGAACCGTGGGCCTCGACGGCTTCGCTCGGGCGGCCTTGGGCCATTGGCCCACGCCGCTGCAACCCTGCCGCCGCCTGCAGGCGGAAGTGGGTGGTCCACTGGTGTGGCTCAAACGTGACGACTGCTCGGGGCTGGCCTTCGGGGGCAACAAGACCCGGAAACTGGAGTTCTTGTTGGGTGATGCCCTGGCATCCCACGCCACCGGTGTCGTCACTTTCGGGGCAGTGCAGTCCAACCACGCCCGCCAGACCGCGGCGGCCGCCAATGTCGTCGGCCTCGCTTGTGATCTGGTCCTGATCGAGTCGGTCGATCGGGCGACCGAGGCCTACACCACGTCGGGGAACCGTCTGCTCGACGACGTGTTGGGCGCCACCGTTCACGTGGTTCCCGATGCCGACGCGGCGATGGTGAAGGCCGGTGAGCTGGCCGAGGCCGACCCTGGCCGATACTTCATCGACCCGGGCGGTTCGTCACCGGTGGGTGCACTCGGGTACGTGCACATGGTGGGCGAGCTGGCCGACCAGCTGGGTCAGGTGGGAGTGGTGCCCAGTCATGTCTTCACGCCGGCATCGACGGGCGGCACCTCGGCCGGGTTGATGCTGGGGGCAGCCATCGGCGGTCACGATGTGAACGTGGTGGCGGTTGCCGTCTACGAATCAGCGGCCGCGACCAAGGCCACCATCGAGGACGTCGTGGGCCGCACCGCCTTGTTGCTCGACGACCCGTTGGACGGTGAGGTGACCCTGGAGGTCGACGACTCGTTCCTGGGCGACGGCTACGGCATCGTCACACCCGAGTCGCATGCCGCCATCGGGCTGTTGGCCCGCAGCGAAGGGGTGCTGCTCGATCCGGTGTACACCGCCAAAGCCTTCGCCCTGGTGCTGGCCCGGCTGCCCGAGCTCGACCCGGCCGGCGACGTGGTGTTCCTCCACACCGGCGGCCAGCCCGGCCTCTTCGCCTACGTCGATGAGTTCTGACCGGGGCTGAGTCCGACCAGTGAAGCTCGACCACCTCACCATCCACCACCAGGACGGGGACCAGCTCTTCGAGCTGGTGTCGGGCGGCTACCGGGTCTTGGACGGGCGTTTGGCCGTCTCGGTCGAGACCCGCAATCTGGTTGTCGAGGCGTCGCCGCGGGTCGCCTTGCTGTCGATCGTGGATCACCCGGTCGACGAGTGCCTGGTCGTCGGTGACACGTTCGAGGCCGCCGGGCCACCGCAACACTGGCAGCGGGACGGCACGCCCACAGCTTTCGCCTACTTCGAGTTCCATGCGACCGATGTGGTGGTGCGCTGGACCGTGACGGCGCTGGGTGAGGGATGGGTGGTACTCGACCTCGAAGCCGAACACGACGACATCTGGTACTACAACGCGAAAGCGAAGCGGACCAGGACCACGGGGCGATTCCGACTGGCGACCGTGTCGGCCGGCGACCTCTGGGTCCCCGGCTGACGATTGGCGATGACCGGCGAGTCGGGTATCAGCTCGGCGACGGGTCTCCGATTGCGGGTAGCACCTCGCGCTCCAACAGGCGGAGCATCGCCTGGGCCTTTGCCGGTTCGATGCCGGCCAGCAGGGGGCTGAACCGCAGCTCGCCGTCGTGGCCCAGGGAGTTCGCCAGCTCGATCGTCTCGTCGGGAGTCAGCACCTGGTACGTGTCTCCCTGGCGCAGGTCGTCGAGGCCGGTGGCCGGGATGAAGGGGCCGGCGGCTCGGCCCCACGCCGCATGGGTCCACTCGGCGTAGCTGTTGACCTGGTGCAGGACGTGTGGCTCCAGCCAGTTCCAGGTGTGTTCCTTGTTGTCGGTGGTGACCCAGAGGAACATGGGACCGGTGGGCGGCAATGGACCGGGGTCGGGGCGGCCCGCGTTCTCGCACTCCTGACGCCAGATCTTCCACAGGCCGGGCATCGGCGGGCGGAACCCGTCGGCCAACCGGGCGGCCCGGTTGATGGTCTTGCGGGTGGAACCGCCCATGAGGATGGGCATGGGCTCTTGGACCGGTCGGGGCGTGACGCACACGTTGGTGCCGTTGTGCTCGAAGGGTTCGCCGCTCCAGGCGCGGCGCAGCAGCGGCACAACCTCTTCCATGAATCGGCCCCGTCCGGCGAAGTCCTTGTCGAAGGCGGCGAAGTCGTCACGCACGTACCCGGCGGCGATGGCCACGTCGAGGCGCCCGCCCAGGCAGTTGTCGGCCACCGCGATGTCTTCGGCCAAACGGATGGGATCGTGTAGGGGAGCGACGATGGTCGACACCAGGCAGCGGATGTTCGTCGTGGCGGCCCCGACTGCGCCGGCCACGACGAGCGGCGACGGGATGTAGCCGTCGGGCGACTGGTGGTGCTCGCCGAAGCCGACTCGCTCGAAGCCGTTGGCATCGGCCCAGGCGATCTGGTCGAGGGCAGCGGCGTAGATGTCGGCGCCGCTCACGCCGAACTGTGGTGGGTGCCGGAGGTCGTAGTGGATGGTCAGGCGGGGCATGGCGGTCAGTCGACGCTGCGGGTCATGCAGACCCGCGTCGGGCTGGCTTCGTAGTCACCGAAGGGTTCGCATTCGACGAAGCCGGTCGCGCGGTAGAGCGCCCGCGAAGGGGCGAAGGCGTCGTAGGTCGCCGTCTCCAGGCTCACCCTGTTGCACCCGCGGGAGCGGGCCTCTTCGACCAGGTGGCTCACCATGGCCCGACCGAGGCCGCGCCCTCGGGCCGCCTCGGCGGTGTGCATCGACTTGAGCTCGCCGTGATGGGTGTCGAGCTGACGCAGGGCACCGACGGCGAGCAGCTCACCGTCGACTCGCAGTCCGAACAGGGTGACGCTGGGATCGAGCAGTGACCCTTGGTCGAGGGCGTGCACATCGGCGGCGGGGGTGTAGTCGCGGGCGAACGTCAGGTGGGCAGCGATGAGGGCGGCCACGTCGGATGAGCGGGGATCGACCTCGTCGATGGCAGCAGATTCCATCGGGCTGGTCTAGCAGGGGAAGAAATCTCCGGGAATCGCTTGCGCCGTGGTTGCCCTAGCACTAGAGTCGAACATACGTTCGCTCAGTGGAATTGATTGAGCACCTTCGCCGCCGGCGGGTGGCCTCCTCAACTGCAGATGATCGACCACCCCGCTCCCAGCGGGTGATGTTCGACGGTTCGAAGGGAGGTCCCATGGCGCACGTGACGTACGAATGTGTGGAGACGCTCGATGAGGCGGTCTCGTGCCTGGGGAGCTCGGCGGGGGAGGCCAGTGATGCGGCTGGCCTGGTGGAAGCGTTGGTGCCGGTGCGGCGCCGCCTGGATGCGATCGTCGCCGCGCTCGCGGCACGGGCCGCCGCCCAGAAGGTGCATCAGCAGACCGGGCACAAGGACGAGGTGCAGTGGTTGGCCCGTACGACGGGAGTGTCGCGGCGGTCGGCCAAGGATCAGCTCGATACCGAGCGGCGGCTGGAGGACCTGCCGCAGTTGCGCCAGGCCCGTGAGAAGGGGCAGTTGTCGCAGGCCCAGGCCGATCTGGTGGCTCGGGCCGCCGAAGCCGACCCCGGCCGGCAGAAGCAGCTGTTGGGGGCGGCCCGGCGAGAAGATCTGAAGGGCCTGCGCCAGGAGTGTGAACGGGTCATCGCCGCCGCCGACGAGGACCAATCGGCCACCTATGCCCGGGTGAAGCGGGACCGCTCGGTCAAGACCTGGAGGCAGAACGACGGTGTGCACTGCCTGCTGGCCAAGGGCACTGCCGACGACATCGGTGCGCTGAGCCGCCGAATCGACAAACAAGCCAACGCGGTCATGGACCGGGCCCGCAAGGCCGGTCGGCGCGAGCCCTACGAGGCCTACCGGTTCGATGCGCTACTCGAGTTGACCCACCATTCCGGCACCAGCAATGGCTCCGGCGGTGACGCCCCGCCGATTGTGCCGCCGAAGCGGGACGTGTTGATCCACATCGACTGGTCGGCCGCCAAACGGGGCCACACCATCTCGGGTGAGACGTGCGAGATCGCCGGCGTGGGGCCGGTACCCGTCGAGGTGGCGCTCGACTTCGATGCCGATCCCTTCATCAAGGCGGTCATCCGCGACGGCACCGATGTGCGCACGGTGGTGCACTACGGCCGCTCGGTGCCGGCCGAGCTGCGGACGGCGCTCGAGGCTCGGGGCATGCGCTGCGCCGCCCCGGGTTGTTCCAACGACGCTCACCTCGAAGTCGACCATGCTCTGGTGGATTTCGCAGACGGTGGGCCGTTGGCCCTGTGGAACACCCAGTGGTTGTGCTCCCATCACCATCGACTCAAGACCGAGGGTGTGCTCGACCTCGACCTCCGGCCACCCCAACTCGAATGAGCATCCACCGGACTAGGGTCGCGGCGGTGTCCGACCCATCGACCATCGACCAGATCCCCACGCCGGCCCTGCTGGTCGAGCAGTCGATCTTCGACGCCAACGTGGCCACTATGGCGGCCGCCCGCCCCGGGGCCGAGCTGCGTCCCCACGTGAAGTGTTTCAAGTCCACGGCGTTGGCCCATCAGCTGGCCGCCGCCGGGCACCACGGTTTCTGTGCGGCCACCCCTCGAGAAATCGAGGGCATGGTGGCGGCCGGGCTCACCGACGACCTGCTGTTGGCCAACGAGGTGCTCGACTGCACCCGACTGGGCCGCCTCGTCGACGCCGGGGCCGACATCACCGTGGCCGTCGACTCCGACATCACCGTCGATGCCGCCATCGCCGGCGGCGTGAAACGGGTCCTGGTCGATGTCGAGGTGGGTATGCCCCGCTGCGGCTGTGTGGCCGGCGATGCCGGGCGCCTGGCCGAGCGAGCCCGAGCCGGTGGGCTCGAGGTGCGGGGGGTGATGGGGTACGAGGGTCACCTGATGACGGTGCCTGATCCCGACGACCGGCGGGGCCAGGTCGAGGAATCCATGGCCCAGCTGCTGGCTGCTCACGCCGACGTCGGCGGCGACATCGTGTCGGGTGGCGGCACCGGCACCTACGCCGTCAACACCTGGGTCACCGAGATCCAGGCCGGCTCCTACTGCCTGATGGACACCGACTACGGCGCCCTCGAGCTTCCGTTCGACATCGCCCTCACCCTGATGGGCACCGTCATCTCGGTCAGCCCCAAAGGCTGGGCCGTGGTCGACGCCGGTCTCAAGGCCCTAGGACTCGACCACGGCAACCCCACCTGGCCCGACGGCGAGGTGTTCTACTGCGCCGACGAACACACCGTGCTGCTTCCCGGCGAGAGCGGGCTCCCATCGGTGGGTGATCGGGTTCGGCTCCAGCCCGCCCACATCGATCCCACCGTGGCCCGCCACGAACAGATGTGGGTGGTCGACGGTGAGCAAGTGGTCGATGTGTGGCCCGTCGACCTGCGGCACTGGTGACGACGTCAGTCGGGTAGGCGCCAGGCGGCCGTGTGAGCACCACCGGCACTCACGCCGACCCACGACGAGCCGAGGCCCGACGCCGCGGGTAGCCACCGTTCATCAGTGGTGCCGTCGCCCACCTGCCCGTCTGCGTTGGCTCCCCAGCACCACAGCGCACCTCCGGCCCGGACACCACAGGTGTGGGCGAAACCGGCCGACACCACCTTCCAATCGGTGTCCGCCTCCACCTGCACGGGCACGTTGCTCGAGGTGCCGATGCCTCCGAAGCCCTGACCGATCTGGCCATTGACCGCTGATCCCCAGCACCAGAGCGTCTCGTCGGTGCGGATTGCACAGGTGTGGGTTCCCCCGGCGTCGACGTGGGCCGTGGCGGTGTCGACGAGTTTGGGCACCTGTTTGGAACCGGTGTTTCCCAACCCCAGCCGCCCGTGACCGTTCGAACCCCAACACCAGAGCGAGTCGTCGGTTCGGATGGCACAGGAGTGCTCGGAGCCGACCGACGTGCCGGCCCACGTCGTCACGGTGCCCACCTGGGCTGGCGTGTACTGGTCGTGGGCGAATCCGACGCCCAACTGGCCGGCGTTGTCGCTGCCCCAGCACCACAACGAGCCGTCGACCCGGGTCCCACACGTGTGATCGTCACCGCCGGAGACGCTGGTCCAGCCGGCTGCTGTCCCGACCTGCGCCGGCGAGGACCTGTCGCCATCGTTGAAACCAAGGCCGAGCTGTTCGTGGTTGTTTCGGCCCCAGCACCAGAGATCGCCGCTGGTTCGGGTGGCGCACGTGTGGTTGGTTCCCAACCCCAGCGCGGCCCAGTCGGTGTCGTTCCCGACCTGGGTGGGCGAGGACCGGTCGTTGGTGTCGCCACCTCCGAGCTGTCCGTAGGTGTTGTCGCCCCAGCACCACAGGCTGCCACCGACCTCGATGCCGCAGGTGTGGTGACCACCTGCCACCGATGTCCGCCACGGCTCCTGTTTGGCGAGCGGCCCCGGTGATGTTTCGTAGAGGTCGCCGATTCCGAGTTGGCCGAGGGTGGCCTGCCCCCAGCAATGCAACACGCCATTGACCCCGATGCCACATGTGTGCCGATCGCCCGAGTTCACCGATGCCCATCCGGTGAGCGGGGCGACGACCGTCGGCGTGAGGCGGTCGGCGACGTCGCCCTGGCCCAGTTGCCCGTACTGGTTCTGTCCCCAGCACCACAGGGTTTCGGTGGACTTCACCCCACACGTGTGGCGAAAGCCCGGGTCGACCCCGACCCAGTCGGTGTCGGTGCCGATCTGGGTCGGCGCGGAACGCAGCGCCGTCGTGCCGTCGCCCAGCTGTCCGTAGGTGTTGTCGCCCCAGCACCACAACGTGCCGACTCGGATGGCGCATCGTGTGGATGCATAGACGCCGACATCGCTCCAGTCGGTGTCGGTTCCGACCTGGACCGGAACACCGGTGGGCCCACCGGTGCCTGGATAGGACCCCCAGCACCAGAGTGTCTGGTCGGTTCGCAGCCCGCAGGTTCCACTGCCTCCGACGCTGACCGATTCCCAGTCGGTGGCGGCGCCGACCTGGATCGGCGACGAACGATCGGCGTTGTCGCCGATCCCGAGCTGGCCGTAGAAGTTGTCGCCCCAGCACCACAACGTGAGGTCGGAACGCGTGGCACAAGTGGTTCGGGTGGCTGCCGCCACGCTCGTCCAATCGTCGCCGCTGCCGACCTGGGTGAACGGCTCCATCGATTCGCCCTCGAGGTCGAACCATCCGAGTCCCAGCTGCCCTTCGCCGTTCGCGCCTCCACACCAGAGGGTGCCGTCAGCTCGCACCGCGCAGGTGTGTTCCCATCCGGCCCCAGCCGCGATCCACGACTGTTGATGCTGTTCGGGCGCAAAGGGCGAGTCGGTGTGGGTGAAGCCGAGCTGGCGACGGTTGTTGGCACCCCAACACCAGAGGGAGTCATCTGACCGCAGACCACACGAGTGGGCGCTGCCCAGATCCAGCGCCGTCCAGTTGCTCGAGGAGCCCACTACGACGGGGTCGAGGCCGAGCGGCGCCCCGTTGCCGAGTTGGCCGTCGGCGTTGGCCCCCCAGGTGTAGGCGGCACAGCCGGTGGCGCCCAGCCCGATGGCCAGAACCAGCAACACCGACCACCGTCGACTCATACCAACACGCTAGGCAAGGACCGATAGTGTGCGAAAGCAGTGAGCCCCACCACCAAGCCCTGGCGTAACTGGGCGGGCAACCAGGTGTGCCTGCCGGCCGCGCGGGCCCAACCCCGGTCGACCGATGAGGTGGCGGCCATCGTGGCCGCGGCCCATGCCGCGGGCCGGCGGGTGAAGGTGTTCGGAGCCGGGCACTCGTTCACTGCCGCGGCGTGCACCGACGGGGTGTTGATGTCGCTCGACCACCTCGATGCCATCGAGTCCGTCGATCGACCCCAGCAGCGGGTGACCGTGCAGGCCGGCATCCGCCTCCACGCCCTCAACGACCGGTTGGCCGAACTGGGGCTGGCCATGCCCAACCTGGGTGACATCGCCTACCAATCGATTGCCGGGGCCATCGCCACGGCCACCCACGGCACCGGCGCCGAACTGGGGAACCTGGCCACCACGGTCGTGGGCATGGAGCTGGTCACCGGAACGGGAGAGGTCATCTGGTGTGACCAACACATACGTCGCGATCTGTGGACGGCCGCGCGGGTTGGCGTTGGTGCCCTGGGCATCGTCACCAAGGTCAGCCTCCAGTGTGTCCCGGCGTTCAACCTGCACGCGGTCGAGACCAAGGAACCGCTCGACGACCTGCTCGGGTCCTTCGCCGAAGACGCCGCCGCCAACGACCACTTCGAGTTCTTCTGGATGCCCGGTGCCCGCAACTGCCAGGTGAAACGCAACAACAGCACCGACCGGCCGGCTGAACCATCGTCACGGGTCACCTACGTACGAGAGAAGATCCTGGCCGAGAACGTGGCCTTCGGTCTGGTCAACCGGGTGGGACGGCGCTTCCCGACCATGGCCCCCCGGGTGGCGAAGATGGTGTCGGCCGGTGTGGCCGAGCGCGACTTCGTCGACCGCTCCGACAAGGTGTTCGCCAGCCCCCGACTGGTGAAGTTCTACGAGATGGAATACGGCCTGCCGGTCGAGGTGCTCCCAGAGGCGCTCGACCGAATCCGGGGGTTCATGACCTCGCTGGCCGAACCCATCATGTTCCCCATCGAGGTGAGGGTGTCGGCCGGCGACGACATCCCCTTGTCGACGGCCGAAGGGCGAGCCTCGGGATGGCTGGCCTTCCACGTGTACCAGGGCACGTCGTACGAGTCGTACTTCGCGGGGGTCGAGACCATCCTCGACGACTACGACGGCCGGCCCCATTGGGGGAAACTCCACTTCCAGAACCACCACACCCTGCAGTCCCGCTATCCCCGGTGGGCCGAGTTCGCGGCGGCCCGAGCCGAGCTC
>JBPCTQ010000365.1:0-3341 GCA_051011595.1 Acidimicrobiales bacterium | reverse complement strand
CAACGATCACAGCGATCCATCGGGCAGCACCGCCGGTCTGCGTCCAAGCGGCCAGACCGAGTCCGGTCAATGCGGCGACTTCCAGAACGAGCCGGAGAGCCAGATTCCACGGCCGCATCACCGGCGGGCTCACGCGTCGACCGGCGTGTTCGAGTGGGCGGCGATCGCTTCGATCACCAAGTCGACGGTGGTGCCGAACGAGTCGTCGATGTCGTCGGGCAGGCCGAAGCCACCCCTGAGCTCGAGGTGGACGAAGCCGTGGACTGCGGCCCGCAGGGCCCGGATGAGGGGTATCACCGTGGGCGGGTCGATGTGCATGTCGGCGAGGACCGATCCGACCACATCGACTGACGCCCGCAGGGCCGCGGCCAGCTCGGGATCCTCGTCGGGGGTGGGTGCGGGCAGCAGCGAGTCGTAGAGGCCGGGGTGGCGAAGAGCGAACGATCGCAGTTGTGCGGCGATGGCTCGCAGGGCATCGGTGCCTTGGAGCTCCTGGATACCGTCGGCCAGATCGGCCGAGAGCATGGCGCTGGTGTGCAAGGCCAGTTGGCGACGGAGGCCATCGAGGCCGTCGACGTGGTTGTAGAGCGATGGTGAGCGGACACCGAGCCTTGACGCAAGAGACGCCAGACTCAGCGCGTCGAGGCCGTCGCGGTCTGCGATCTCGCCGGCGGCGTCGACAACCTGTTCGAGCGTCAGCCCGAGCTTTCGTCCCATCAGCCGGCGGCGACGGACTCGGCGCGGGCCTTCAGGGCGGCGTTCATCGCCTCGAAACCCGACTTGGTCGTGGTGTCGAGCGACTTCCGCAGAAACCTGACGAGCACGCCGTCGAGCGACTCGCGCTGGACGAACCTCGTGCCGGTCGGTGAGGCCTCGATGTCGAAGCGGTGCCGTCCGTCGAACACTCCGGACAATCCGAGCTTCCCCAGCCACTCGAAGCTCTTCCCGTCCTCGACCAGCGTGACCCGTGGTTTGAAGGTGATCGCCTTGCCGCCCGGAGGCTCCATCCGGTTGACCAGTTGGTTGCCGACCTCGGGCTCGCCAACGGATGAGGTGATGAAGGGGTTCCACTCGGGGTAGTGGTCGAGGTCGGTCAGCACCTGCCAGACCACCTCCGGGCTGGCGTCGATGTCTATCTCGGTGTGCAGTTCGTGATGCATGGCTGAATCTCGATTCCAGTTGACTAAGATTGTTAGTTACAAGGTAACTAATGCTCTTAGTTTTGTCAACCCTCACCGTTCAACGGCTAGACCGGGACCCGTGGGCATCCGCGTGGTCGAGCAGTTCGTCGAAGCCAAGTCCGATGGTCGGATGAGCGAAGACCTGGTCGTTGTCACCGATGACTTCGCCGCAGTCATCGATGGTGCCTCCGATGCCACCGGAGCCATGTTCGCCGGCAAGACCGGCGGCCGGTTCGGGGCCGAGATCGTGGCGACGGCGATCGCCGAACTGTCAGCGGCGGATGATGCGCGCCAGTTCGTCGACGCCATCTCTTCGGCGCTCGCGGCGGCAGTGGCGGCGACGGTCGGCGAACTCGGTGATGACACTCGCTGGCCGGCAGCCGTGGTCGCCTGTGCGTCCGCTCATCGGCGGGAGGTGTGGCGGGTGGGCGACTGCAATGTGGTGATCGGCGACGACGAACACGCCGGCGGCAAGCGGATCGACGCCGCGACCTACAGCTTCCGGGCGGCGACGAACGCGGCGCTGCTGGCCAAGGGTGTGCCCCTCTCCGAGCTGGTGGAGGATGACCCCGGGGCCCGGGCGATGAGGCCGCTGGTCGACAACCAACAGCATCTGGCCAACACGGTCGGGCCGTGGGGTTTCGGCTGTGTCAACGGGCAGCGGGTTCCCGACGAGTACCTCGAGGTGCTGTCGGTCCCGAGTGGGCCGACCGAGATCATCATCACCAGTGACGGATATCCCGACGTGCGGTCGACGCTGCGGGCATCAGAGGCGAGGCTGTTCGAGTTGGTCGACCAGGATCCGGCTTCCATCGGCGAGCTCTGGCCGATCGGCAAGTCCACCAAACCGGGCGCCAATGCTCCCGACGATCGGGCCTATCTCCGCTTCATCCTCACTTAGGCGACACGCTCCCGAGGCCACGATCTAGGGTTTGGTTGTCTGCGATGAAGGGACCCGATGAGGACCGAGATCAGCTACAGCCCGGCCTTCGCCATGGCGACGATTCACCTCGACAACGGGGAGGCGGCCAGCGCCGAGGCCGGTGCCATGGTGGCCATGTCACCGTCGATCGACATCGAGACCAGCACCCAGGGCGGCATGCTCAAGGGGCTGAAGCGCTCGGTGCTCGGGGGCGAGTCGTTCTTCCTCAACCGCTTCTCGGCCACCGGACCCGATGCCCACGTGGTGGTGGCCCCGGCGCTGCCCGGCGATGTGATCACCTGGCCGCTCACCGGCAACACCGTCTATCTGCAGTCGGGCTCGTATCTGGCATCGCCCGACTCGATCGACATCGACAGCAAGTGGGGTGGGGCCAAGACCTTCTTCAGCAAGGAGGGTCTGTTCATGTTGAAGTGCTCGGGCACCGGCGACTTGGTGGTGTCGAGCTACGGGGCCGTGCAGGGCATCGACCTGGCGGCCGGCCAGAGCTACACCGTTGACACCGGCCACATGGTGGGGTGGGACGAGGGGGTCACCTACGAAGTGAAGAAGGTGGGCAACTGGAAGTCCACCATGTTGGGCGGCGAAGGTCTCGTGGTGCATCTCACCGGTCCGGGACGGGTCTACCTCCAGACCCGCAGTCCGGAGAACTTCATCGACTGGCTGGTGCCGAAGCTGCCCACTCAGCGCTCCTGAGGGCCGAGCGGCCCGGGTAGCCTCGCCGTATGCAGGGCAACGAGGACGACCTGGAAATCGACGCGGCCGACGTCGACCGGGTTGGTCGTGTGCTGTCCGAGCTCGGGGCCGCCGACTTCGAACGGGTCGCTCCGCCGGCCGAGATCTGGGCGGGAATCGAGGCGACCGTCACGGCCGAGCGCGCGGCCGCATCCCGCGCACCGAAAGCCCCGCCGGCGCAGGGTTCGCCGTCGCCGATGGTCGTCGACTACTGGATCGACGCCAACGACGTCGTCACCGAGGTGGCGAACGGCTGGGCTGCCTTTGCCACAGACAACAATGCTCCCGAGCTGACCGTCCTCGACAGCGACCGCTCCCTGTGGAGCTACTTCGACCGCGATGAGGTGCGAGAACTGTGGCAGGTGCTGGTCCAGCGCCTGCGTGCCAGCCAGCGGACGGCGCAGGTGCCGCTTCGCTGTGATGCGACCGACACCCGGCGGTGGTTCGAGATGACGATCACCCCGAGTTCCGACGGGAGTGTGCAC
>JBPCTQ010000364.1:0-7795 GCA_051011595.1 Acidimicrobiales bacterium | reverse complement strand
TCGAGCGGTTCACCGGCCACGATCACCGCGCCGGCCTCCTCGCCGAAGGCCCGGTAGCCGGCCATGATCGGCCCGAACTCGGGACTGGACGGATCGGGGTTGGCCGCGGGGTCGTTCTCGTCGCTGTAGATCAGGCATGCGTACTTCATGGGATCTGGTCTCTCCTGTTTGGGGTTTCGCTCTCTCGACGAACGGCCGGGTCCATTCTCGACATGGTGGCCGAAGACCGTCGAGATTTCTTCAGACGTGAGGATCTTGTCGCCGTTGCTGCGACCGCTTCGATCTCGGCACCGAGGCTGATCAACTCGACCAACGCCTCACCGACCACATTGGCCGGCAGATCGGCCCACTCGACCTTGGCCAACAACGAGAGGGCCTCGGACACATCATCGAGCTCGGCAATCGAACACATGTTCGTAGTGTACGGAGCGCGTCGGACACTCTCGGATCGAAAACGGGCTCTCGCCGCCGCCGAGTAATCGCCGGGCCAGGTCAGTCCACGCGAGCGCGAAACCGTTGGTTGTTCTCGGGATTGTCGGCCGCCTCGATGCGGTCGGTGACGTTGGTGAGATCGGCCCTGGCCTCGCGGCTGTAGCGCGGGTTGGGTCGGACCTGGTCGCCGGGAAGTGGCGGCAACCCGAACCCGGTGTACACCACCTTGCGGGGTCGCTCGGTAGGAGGGTGTGCCCGGTGCAGGGTGTCGCTGCAGTGCACGGTGACGTCGCCCGTGCGAGTCTCGAGCAGCCGCGGTTCGAGGTCGAGTCGGCGATCGCGCATGGTGGCGATGGTGTTGGCCCGATGTGAACCCGGGATCACACCCAACGCTCCCGACACCCGGTCGGCACCCGTGACCGAGATGCCGGTGGTCAAGCTGTTGCACATGTACGAGTGCATGCCCTGACCACAGTCCTTGTGCCACGGCAGATCGGACAGCCCCTTCACGATGTTCAAGGGCTTGACCAACCCCTCTCCCCCACCCCGGAAGGTGTGGCCTTCCCCGGTGAGGTCGGCCAGCCACACGAATCGTTCGTCGGCCACCAGATCCCGCAGGGCCTCGGACTTCTCGTAGAAGAACAACACCCGCACCGCCTGGTTGACCCCGTCGGCATCCTCGGCCCACCACGATTCACCGTCGTCGGGAGTGGCCCGGCCGATCCAGTCGTCGATGTCGTCGCTGATGGCCGCCATCTCGGCCTCGTCGAAGACGTGCTCGACATGCAGGAAACCGGCTTCGTCGAGGAAGTGGGCCATCTCGTCGCGGTCGTCGTCGATGCGGAAGTGGCGGTCGAGGTCGAGGGGTCCACCGCCGGCGTCGACGAAGGTGACGTCGCCCGTCTCGTGCACCCGACGTCCGTCGAGCAGCGCTCGCAGCACGGGCTCCCATGCAATCCAATCGTCGAGGGATCCGGCCGTGATCTTCACCCGGGAGGTCATGGCCAGACCCATGGTGGACTGCGAGTCCTGCACCAGATCGGACAGGGCGTCGGACGCCATCTCACCCACGATGTCGGCGTTTTCGATCCCCTCGGACAACACCAGCCGCCCGTCGCGTTCGGTGAGCGTCACCGCCCGGCCGTCGACCGAGAACCCCAACGAACCGAGGCCCTTGTAGGCCGCCCCTCGGCCGGCCAGGTCGCCCCGATCGGTGGTGGCACCGGGCAACAGTTGGTCGAACACCTCGTCGCGTTCGATGGCACGTACGTCGGCGTGCATGCGAGTGCGTTGGTCGATGGCCATGAGTTCCTCCCGTTGCTCTACTACAGCACCTCTCGGGTGTAACGCACCACCGCTTCGGCCTGATCGGGGGTGAGCGACTCGCCGAACGCCGGCATCTGATTGCGGCCCTCCACCACCACCCGCACCTGGTCGGCGATCTCGGGGTACTTGGTGGTGATCCGTTCGCCCTGGATATTGGGACCCCGGCCGCCACCACCACTCGTGCCGTGACAGCTCGCGCAGCGGTCACCGTAGATGTCGCGGCCCTCCGACAGCACCGGATCGGGCTGACCATCGGGGCCCACGGGCACCTCGGGAGGTGATGAACACGCCGCCGAGAGCAACACGATCACCACCAACACCGCCAGGGTTCCACGAACCATGGGCCAAGGTTGACACCACCCCGAACGCATCGCCCAGTCGGTACCGTGCTCATCGTGGGATTCGACCCGAACCGTCAACACCAACGGCGCAACAGCGACTACCTGTTCGTGGCCGCAGCCATTCTGGTGGCGGTGGCGCTGGTGCTCTGGGCCCTGCTCGGCTGATGGACAATCCCGAAGTCCTGGGCGAGCTCGAGGTGCGGTTCATGCAGCCCTACGAAGCGCACAAGCCCTACCTGTGCCCCGGCTGCAATCGCGACATCCCGCCCCGCACCCACCACGTCGTCGTGGTGCCGCGCGAGGCTCCCGACCTGCGCCGCCATTGGCACAAGGGGTGCTGGGAACGCAGGCGCTAGGGTCGCTCGGCGAACGTCACAGGAGGACGGTCCATGGCCAGCGACGAGATGTTGATGATGATGGAGCTGGTGAGCGCCATGCCCTCACTGGGAGGTCAGGGGCTCGACACGGCCCGGGCCGCCCTCGACGGCAGTGGTGCGCTCCCCCTCGACGACGACGTCACCGCCGAGGCCACCACCATCGCCGGCCGACCGGCCGAGTGGGTGACCGCCGGGTCCATCGCCGCCGACGCGCCGATCCTGCTCTACTTCCACGGCGGCGGGTACTGCCTCGGCTCACTCGACAGCCACCGCCGCCACGTGGCCAACCTCAGTCGAGCGGCCCAGGTCCGGTGCCTGCATCTCGACTATCGCCTGGCCCCCGAGCACCCGTTCCCGGCCGCCATCACCGACGCCGTCGCCGCCTACGACGCGTTGCTGGCCTCGGGCGAGAACCCCGACCACGTCGCTGTGGGTGGCGACTCCGCCGGCGGCGGTCTCACCATGGCCACGATGATATCGCTGCGCGACGCGGGCTCACCGCTGCCGGCCGCCGCCGCGTTGTTGTCGCCGTGGGTGGACCTGGCCCTCACCGGCGGTTCCCACCAATCCCGAGCCGAAGCCGATCCCCTCATCGACGCCGGCGCCATGGAGGCGCTGTCGCGTTGGTATCTCGGTGACACGGCGCCCGACGACCCGCTGGCCTCGCCGGTCTACGCCGATCTCACCGGTCTGCCGCCGACCCTGATCGACTGCGGTGATGCCGAGGTGTTGCTCGACGACTCGGTGATGTTGGCCGAGCGGATGCAGGCTGCGGGCGTCGAGGTCGACCATCAGGTGTGGCCCGAGATGATCCACGTCTTCCAGGTGTTCGCCGGGATGGCACCCGAAGCGCAGGCCGGCGTCGACCGGATTGGTGAGTTCCTGGGTCGGCACCTGCACTGAGCAGTCGTCAGAACGCGGCCCGCAACACCTCGAGCCGACCGCCCAGCACCGAGATCACATCGAAACGAACCCGAGCGGCGTTCACCTCGTGTTCGACCTGCCAGCGGCGGGCCAGACGACGGATACGCCGTTGCTTGTCGAGGGTGACGGCGGCGGCCGGTACCCCGAACCGGGTCGTGGACCGGGTCTTGACCTCACCGAAGACCAAGACGTTTCCGCGACGGGCCACGATGTCGATCTCGCCCAGCCGACCGCAGCGCCAGTTCTGGTCGAGCACCCGGTAGCCACGACGGCGATACCAACGAGCCGCCTGGCCTTCGCCGGCCGTGCCGAGGCTGATGTTGTGTCGGGACATGACCGACACGTTAGGAACGGCTTCGGACAGGGAGCCGGAGCCGGCGGTTTCTAGTCGCGCAGTTCCTTGATCTTGGCCTTCTTGCCCACCCGGTCGCGCAGGTAATAGAGCTTGGCTCGGCGCACGTCGCCGCGGGTCACTCGTTCGATCTGGGCCACGGTGGGGGTGTGCACCGGGAAGGTGCGCTCGACACCGACCCCGAAGCTCACCTTGCGCACGGTGAAGGTCTCGCGCACCCCGGCTCCTTGGCGACGAATGACGATGCCCTCGAAGATCTGGACACGCTCGCGGCTGCCCTCGACCACCCGCACGTGCACCTTGACGGTGTCGCCGGGGCTGAACTCGGGGATGTCGTCCCGCAGACTGTCGTTGTCGATGAGATCGGTGGGATTCATGGCGCGAAGCTCCTGGGCGCAGGGGGGCCGATTGGCCGACGAGTCAGCGTATCGGTCGCGTCGAACGACTCAAATGCCTGCGTCGAGGCCGAATTCGGACAGGATCGCCCGGTCGTGGTCGGTGAGTCCGCCTCGATCGGTGATGAGGTCGGGGCGGCGATCGATGGTGCGGCGCAGCGCCTGGGCCCGGCGCCATCGTTCGACCCGGCCGTGGTCACCCGACGTCAGCACCTCGGGCACGGCCCATCCTCGGAATTCGGCCGGGCGAGTGTAGTGCGGGTATTCGAGCAGGCCGGTGGAGAACGACTCCTCGGTGGCCGACTCGGCATTACCCATGACTCCGGGCACCAATCGGGTGACGGCTTCGATCACCACCAACGCCGCGGCCTCGCCGCCGGCCAACACGTAGTCACCCACCGAGAGCTCGTCGTCGACCAGATGGTCGATCACCCGCTGGTCGACACCCTCGTAACGACCACACAGCAGCGAGAATCCGGGCAGCTGGGCCAACTCCTCGGCCCGAGACTGGTCGAAGGGCCGCCCACCGGGACCCAGCCACACGAGCGGTCGGGGCGGATCGGCCTCGTGCACCGTGCGAAAGATCGGCTCGGGGGTCATCACCATGCCGGCACCACCACCGAAGGGGGCATCGTCGACGGCCCGGTGCACACCATGGCCGTGGTCGCGGAGGTCGTGCACCCGCAGATCGAGCAAACCCTTCCGGCGGGCCTTGCCCACCAGGCTCTCGTGGCAGTAGTCGTCGATGAGCGCAGGGAAGATGGTGAACGTGTCGATTCTCAACGCGCTTCCTCGGCTCCCTCGAACAGGCCGGCGGGCGCATCCACGTCGACACGGACTCCAGGATCAACCGCCGTCACGAACCGGGCCGGCACCATGGCACCGCTGTCGAGCACCAACAGATCGCTGGCCGGGTTGTCGAGGATGGCTTCGACCACCCCTCGTCGGGTGCCGTCGAGCTCGAACACTTCGGCACCGATCAGCTCGTGGACCCACAACTCGTCGGGATCGTCGAGTGGTGGAGCGAAGAGCTCATCACCACGGAGCTCTTCGGCCTGCTCACGGGTGTGCACACCTTCGAACGTGACGATGAAACGTTGCTGATGCGGTCGGGCCGCGGCGACGACGAGTTGGCGGCCACCGCCCGTGGTGAGCTGGGAGCCGGTCTCGACTCGTTCGACGCGGTTGGTGCTGAGGACGACGGTGACGTCGCCCCCGACTCCGTGGGCCTTGCCGATGCGGCCCACGAGCAGTGGATCAGTCGAGGAACTCGACGTCGACCTCGATGTCGTCCTGGGCGGCTGCCGCCCGAACCACGGTTCGGATGGCATTGGCCACGCGGCCTCGTTTGCCGATGACCCGGCCCATGTCGCCGTCGGCGACGCTCACCTCGAGCTGATAGCGGCTGTCGCCGTCGTCGACTCTGACCTTGACGTCGTCGGGATGTTCGACGATCGACTGCACCAGGTACTTACACACCCGATACGACGCCAGCTCACCCGGATCGACGCTCATGATGTTTCACCTTCTGCGGTCGTCTCGTCGGCGGAGGTGTCGTCAGCCGGCGCGTCCTCGGCCACGGGCTCGGGGGCCGGGGCTTCCTCAGCGGGTGCTTCCTCCGCCGCAGCTTCCTCAGCGGGTGCTTCCTCGGACACGGTCTCGGGGGCGGCGGCTTCTTCAGCGGGTGCGTCCTCGGCCGGAGCTTCCTCAGCGGGTGCGGCCGGGGCTTGGTCGGCCGCCGCGGGTGCGGGCTGGGAGTCGGCGGCGACGGTCACCTTGGGCGGCGGCGGGGTGGCATCGAAGCTCTGTCCGGTGAAGGACTCCCACGCACCGCTGATCTTGAGCAGCTTCTCGACCCGTTCGGTCGGCTTGGCACCATGGCGCAGCCAGTGCACGGCCCGATCATTGTCGATGGCGATGCTGGAGGGATCGTGGCGCGGCTGGTAGGTGCCGATGATCTCGATGAACCGGCCGTCTCGGGGCGATCGAGTGTCGGCGGCGACGACTCGATAGGTCGGTTGCTTCTTCTTGCCCATCCGCATCAGGCGGAGCTTCACGGCCACAGGGACATCACCTTGTTCGATTTCGGACTTGGTCGTACACAGAAAGGGCCAGCGCACCAGGCGCTGGCGACAGACCAGTCTGCGGCCAGATCGGGCCAGTTGCAACCAGGGCAGGCCCAGAACCGATGATGGCGATCAGGGCAGGGAGAGACCGCCGGCCGGTGGTTCGTCGCCGCCCCCGAGGCCCAGCTCTTCGAGTCCGGCCATCTCCAGCGGATTCTTGGGGATCCGCTGGTTGCCACCCTTGGGTGTGGTGCGGCCGCCACCGCGCCCCTTCTTGCCCTTCTTGCCCTTCTTCTTCATACGTTTGGTGCCCATGCCGCCCATTTGTTTCATCATCTTGCGCATCTGCTTGAACTGATCGAGCAGCTGGGACACCTCCGATGGCTGGGTGCCCGAACCATCGGCGATGCGGTTCCGACGGGAACCATCGATGATCTCGGGTTTCACCCGTTCCTCGACGGTCATCGACCGGATGATGGCTTCGATCCGGCCCACCTCCTTGTCGCCGATCTCGACGTCCTTCACCTCTTTGGGGATGCCGGGCATCATGCCCAACAGGTTGCCGATGGGACCCATCTTCTTGAGTTGTTGCATCTGCTCGAGGAAGTCCTCGAGGGTGAACTGGCCCTCCATGAGCCGCTGGGCGGCTTCTTCGGCCTCGGCTTCGTCGAAGGCCTCTTCGGCCTTCTCGATGAGCGACAACATGTCGCCCATACCCAGGATGCGACCGGCCAACCGATCGGGGTGGAACTGGTCGAAGTCCTCGAGTTTCTCACCGGTGGAGGCAAAGGCGATGGGCCGCCCCACCACCTCTTTCACCGACAGCGCCGCACCGCCACGAGCATCACCGTCGAGTTTGGTGAGGATCACGCCGTCGAGCTCGAGGGTGTCGTGGAAGGCCTTGGCCGTGTTGACCGCGTCCTGGCCGGTCATGGCGTCGATGACCAGGAAGGTGTAGTCGGGTTCGATGGTGGTGCTGATCTGGCGCACCTGCTCCATCAGTTCTTCGTCGATGGCCAGCCGACCGGCGGTGTCACAGATCACCACGTCGCGGCCCACCCGTCTCGCTTCTTCGAGGGCGGCGCCGGCGACGGCGACGGGATCGGTGGCTTCGCTGAAGACGGGGACGCCGATCTGGTCACCGAGGGTGCGCAGCTGCTCGACGGCAGCCGGCCGCTGGAGGTCGGCGCCCACCAGCAGCGGGTTGCGACCCTGGCGTTTGAACCACTGGGCCAACTTGGCCGAGTTGGTGGTCTTGCCCGCACCCTGGAGCCCGGCCATCAGCACCACGGTGGGTGGTTTGGCCGCGTAGGTAATGGCCATCGTCTCGCCACCGAGACTCTCGGTGAGCTCTTCCTCGACGATCTTGATGACCTGCTGGGCCGGGTTCAATGCGGCGTGGATGTCCTCACCAACGGCCCGATCACGGATGCGGCCCTGGAGGTTGCGCACCACGTCGAGGTTGACGTCGGCTTCGAGCAAGGCCAGGCGGATCTCCCGCAGGACCTCGTCGACGTCCCCCTCGCTCAGCCGCCCCTTACCCCGGAGGCGCTTGAAGATGCCGTCGAAGCGGTCAGAAAGA
>JBPCTQ010000363.1:0-7305 GCA_051011595.1 Acidimicrobiales bacterium | reverse complement strand
CCGTTCTTGCCGGTGACGACGGCGGTGCCGTTGTCACCGTCTATCATGGCGTCGGCGTCGCCGCCGTTGAGGGTGTCGAACCCGGCGTTGCCCTCGATGATGTCGGCGTCGCCGCCGCCGTCGATGGAGTCGTTGCCGTCACTGCCGGTGATGGAGTCGGCGCCGAACTCGCCGAAGATGGTGTCGTTGCCCGGGCCGCCGTCGACGATGTCGTCGCCACTTCCGGCACAGATGTTGTCGTTGCCGGCCAGGGCGTCGATGATGTCGGCTCCCGGAGTACCGAGGATGACGTCGTCACCCGCGGTGGGAACACCGCCGAAGTTGAGGTCGACCGTGACGGGCAGCCCGTTGCAGCTGGCGGCCGTGCCGGCCCCGACGGGAACCGCCAGGGCAAGGCCGGCAACCACGCTCAACGTGGCCGCGATGACGAGGAACCGAGTGGGTCGCATGGTGCGCCTCCTGAATCGGGCATCGGCGAGGCTTCGTCGGTTCGACGCCGATGAAGCAGTGCCAGAAGCCTCTCATGGGGGCGCCCACGATCGGGCGATGGTGACCGGGGCCGCTCAGCCGGCGGCGGGAATGGAGACCGTTTCGGTGTCGGTGCCACTGCGCAGCAGTGCACCCGGGAGATCGGCGGTGGCTTCGCCGTCGCGGACGGTGGCCACGCCGTTGACGAAGACGGCCTTGATGCCGATGGCGTCGGCGTAGAGGCGGCCGCTGCCGCCCGGCAGATCGGGGACCAGTTCGACCTCGGTGGCCGACACGGTGTCGGGGTCGAACACCACCAGGTCGGCGTGCCACCCTTCGCGGACCTGGCCGCGGTCGCGCAGCCCGAAGAGCCGGGCCGGAACATCGGTGAGGTGCTGCACCGCCCGCTCCAGGGTGGTGAGCTTGCGCCCTCGCAACACGTCGTCGAGCCACTGCGTGGTGTAGGGCGCCCCAGCCATACGGTCGAGGTGGGCACCGGCGTCGGATCCGCCGATCATCACATGCGGGTGATCCCAGGCTTGTTTGCGCAGCTGCCAGCTGGAGGGATCGTCGTCGGTGGGGCCGGGCCACAACACGGTGCGCAGGTCGTCCTCGAGCACGATGTCGAGCAGTGCGTAGAAGTCGCGAACCCCTCGGGCCCTGGCGATCTCACCGATGCGCTGGCCCTTCAGTCCCTCGTTGGCTGCCGAATAGGTGTCGCCGATGATGTAGTTGGCCCACCCGGTGAGCCGGCTGAACACGCCGGCTTCGGGGGCGGCGGCCCGTTCCTCGAGAAACCGCCGAACCTCGGGATCGCGCAGCTTCTCCATGCGCTCGGGGATGGGGAGTCCCATGACATCGATCCAGTCGGGTAGCTGGAACAGGGCGCAGTAGTTGCCGAAGTTCATGTTCATGCCCACGAGCACCGGCATGGTGAGCGCCACCGCTCGAGCACCCCGTTCGGCCACCTTGTCCATGGCCGAGAGCTGGCTCTCGTAGTCCTCGGGGCGGGCCGAGTCGATGGTGAGCACGTTCCAGTTGAGCGGACGCTCGGCGGCCAACGACATGTCGGCCATGAGCTCGACCTCGTCGTCGCTGAAACCCGACATGCAACCGTCGGTGACCCACTCGAGGGTGGTGCCCTCGTAGTCCTTCACCGTGGCGCACAGGGTGAGCAGCTCGTCGCGGCTGCTCCACCGGGATGGCACCGGCTGCCCGCCACCGTCGCTGTGGGTGTAGCTCTGGGTGGTGGAGAATCCGAGGCCGCCGGCCTCGATGGACTCGCGCAGCAGCCACACCATCTCGTCGACCTGCTCGGGCGTGGCTTCGTTGCCCACCGAATCGGCGCCCATGACCATACGACGCAGGGCACAGTGGCCCACCAGGCTGCCGACGTTGACCCCGATGTTGCCCTCGAGCCGGTCGAGGTACTCCGCGAAGGTGTTCCAGTTCCAGGGAACCCCGTTCTCCAGCGCCTCGAGCGGCATACCTTCCACCTTGGCCATCATGTTGCGCAGGTAATCGGCGTCGGCCTCACCGTTGAGCGGAGCCAGGGTGAAACCGCAGTTGCCCATGATCACGCTGGTGATGCCATGCAGGTTCGACGGCGTGGCGTGCGGATCCCAGAACAGCTGGGCGTCGTAGTGCGTGTGCGGATCGACGAACCCGGGGGCCACCACCAGCCCGGTGGCATCGAGCGTCTCGGTGGCCTCCTCGTCGATGGAGCCGATGGTGACGATGCGGCCGTCTCGTACGCCGACGTCGGCAACCTCGCCAGGGGTGCCGGTGCCGTCGATGACGGTGCCGCCTTTGATCAACAGGTCGAGCATCGGCTCATCGTAACCGGGCCTGACGAGCCGTCAGATATCGAGATCCCCGGAGCCGTCGGGGCCCGGCGTCGAGTCTCTTTCGAACCCGGCCTCGGTGTGGGGCATGATCAGCGGATGCCAGACATCGATGCCCTGCTCGAAGAGATGACCCTCACCGAGAAGGTGGCCCTGCTGGGGGGTGCCGACATGTGGCACACCAGCGGCGTCGAGCGACTCGATGTTCCCGGTCTGAAGGTGACCGACGGTCCCAACGGCGCCCGCGGCGACGCGGTGCTCGGCAGCGGTACCGGCTCGTCGGCCTGCATCCCGTGTGGTTCTGCGCTGGGGGCCACCTGGGATCCCGCGCTGGTCGAGGAGCTGGGGGTGCTGTTGGGCGAGGAAGCCGACACCAAAGCGGCCCACGTCTTGTTGGCCCCCACCATCAACATCCACCGTCACCCGCTGGGTGGACGCAACTTCGAGTGCTACAGCGAAGACCCCGAGCTCACCGGTCGATTGGCCATCGGCTTCGTGCGTGGTGTGCAGAGCCGGGGTATTGCCACCACTCCGAAACACTTCGTGGGCAACGACAGCGAGTTCGAGCGGAACTCGATCGATTCCCGGATCGACGAACGGGCGCTGCGCGAGATCTACCTTCGTCCCTTCGAGCTGGCCCTGCTCGATGGCGGTGCATGGGGGGTGATGTGCGCGTACAACCGCCTCAACGGCACGCACTGCTCAGAGAATCATCGACTGCTCACCGAGATCCTCCGCGACGAATGGGGCTGGGACGGTTTTGTCATCAGTGACTGGTTCGCCAGCAAGGCCACCGCCGAGACGGCCAACGCCGGCATGGAGCTCGAGATGCCCGGACCACCCTCGTGGTACGGCACCAAGCTGGTCGAGGCGGTGGAGGCGGGCGACGTCGACGAACACCAGGTCAACGCCTTGGCCCGACGCATGTTGGTGGCCATCGAACGCACCGGGGCCTTCGCCGACCCCAAACAACGACCGGAGCAAGCCGTCGACCGGCCCGAGCACCGCGTCGTGTGTCGGCGAGCGGCCACCGAGGCCACGGTGCTGTTGGCCAACAACGGTGTCCTGCCGTTGACCGCGAGCGATCTTTCGAGCGTGGCCGTCATCGGGCCCAACGCCGACATCGCCCAGATCATGGGTGGGGGGAGCGCCAACGTGCGCCCGCACTACCGCCGCACGCCGCTCGACGAGCTCACCGAGCGCCTGCCCGACACCACCGTCGTCTTCGAGCCGGGGTGTATGACCGCCAAGACCATTCCCGAGATCTCGTCCTCGTCGCTGCGCACGGCCGACGGCGAAGCCGGCATCGTCGTCGAGTACGTGAACACCACGGCCATCACCGAGCTGGGCGACGACTTCGACGATCAGATCGTCGCCCGCCAGGTTCGGGACTCGACCCGGCTCATGTCGTTCGGTCAGGCCGTGGACGGCGTCGACATGAATGGGTTCGGATTTCGGGCCCGGGCCGAGCTCATCCCGAAGGAGTCCGGGGTGCACACCTTCAGCCTCATCCAGGTGGGTGGCACCCGGGTGTCGATCGACGACGAGGTCATCCTCGACGGGCTCAGCGAACCACTCCCCACCGGGGACGCCTTCTTCGGTATGGGCAGCGCCGAGGTGACCGCCGACGTCGACCTGGAGCAGGGGCGCCCGGTCCGGCTGCTCATCGAATACTCCAGCGCGGGCGCCGTCATTCTCAATGCGGCGAACGTGGGCTGCCGACCCCCTGTGCCCGTCGACATCATCGATCGTGCCGTCACCGCCGCGGCGGGTGCCGATGCGGCGATCGTGGTGGTCGGCACCAACGATGACTGGGAGACCGAAGGCCACGATCGAGAGGCGATGGATCTGCCCGGCGACCAGGCCGAGCTCATCCGCCGAGTGGCTGCCGCCAACGATCGAACCGTGGTGGTCATCAACGCCGGGTCACCGGTCGACGTGGGCTGGGCGGTCGACGTGGCTGCGGTGGTCGATTGTTGGTTCGGGGGCCAGGGGATGGCCGAGGGCCTCGCCGACGTCCTCCTGGGTGACGCCGACCCCGGCGGTCGGTTACCCACCACATTCCCCAACCGACAACAACAGGCTCCGTCTCACCTCACCTACCCGGGTGAGAACGGCACGGTGCACTACGGCGAGGGCGTCTACGTGGGCTACCGCGGCTACGACGAGCTCGGCACCGATCCGGCCTTCTGTTTCGGGCACGGTCTCTCCTACGCCTCCTTCGAGTGGAGTGAACCCGGTGTTCCGACGACGGCGGCGGTCGGCGACACCGTCACGGTGCGACTCGGCATCACCAACACCTCCGATCGCGACGGCATCGAAGTGGTACAGGTCTACGTCGCACCGGTCTCGCCCCGCCTGGCCCGACCGCCCCAGGAGCTGAAGGCGTTCGCCAAGGTCCATCTCGATGCCGGCCAGACCACCGAGGTCGAGCTCGTGCTCGACGAACGGGCCTTCGCCTACTACGACCCCGGCTTGGCCGAGGGTCACAAAGCCATGGGGTTCGGTGCCCCGACGAGTGACTGGGGGACCGACGCCGGTTGGCGAACCGATCCGGGTGACTACGAGATCAGGTTCGCTCGGTCGAGCCGAGACGTGGTGGCCACCCGGTCGATCGCGTTGGCGTAGTTCACGCCGGACCCGGTTCGGGAACATTACCGACCGGTCACGATCAGGCGGGGTGACTTGCCTTCGTTCGGGGGCCTGGTCAACAGTGTCTGCGCCTGACCGGCCTCTGCCGGTCGCCGTGAACTCTTGGGGGAAACACTCGTGCAGACTCGAACTTGGCAGCGCCTGGTGGCGCTGTTGCTGGCATTCGGACTGATTGCCGCCGCGTGCGGCGGCAGCGATTCCGACAGCGGCGACGCATCCGGCGACGACAGCGCCGAGACCGATACCGGTGACAGCGGTGACGGCGAGGGTGACGATGCCGGTGACGGCGAGGCCACCGATGATGGCACCGACAACCAGGTCACCATCCCGCCCGAGGAAGAAGACCCGGTGCCCGGCGGCACCCTGCGCTACGGCCTCATCGCCGATGTCGATGGTCTGAACCCCACATCGAGCTCGTTGGCCCCTTCCGGGCTCCTCATGGGAAATGCCATCTTCGACACGCTGGTGGCCGTGGACAGCGACAACAACTGGGTGCCCAAGCTGGCTGAGTCGTTGACACCCAACGAGGACAACACCCAGTGGACCATGAAGTTGCGCGAAGGGATCACCTTCCACGACGGCACCCCCCTCGATGCCGAAGCGGTGGCGTTCAACTTCAACGCTCAGCGCGACGACCAACTCGTCGGCAACGCCATCGTGCCGTACTACGTCGAGGAGGAGCCGATCACCGTCATCGACCCGCTGACCGTCACGTACAACCTCGACGGTGGGGGCGACACCGAGTGGCCCTTCACCCTCGTCACCCAGCTGGGCATGATGGCGTCACCCGCGTGGATCGAGGCCGCCGCGGCCGACGAGAGTCTGAACCAACAGCCCATCGGTGCTGGACCGTTCATGTTCGAGAGCCGCAGCCAGGACTCCGAGACACGTGTCGTTCGTAACGACTCGTACTACGGCGGCGATGTCTGGCTCGATGCCATCGAGTTCTTCCCCATCACCGATGGCGCCCAGCGGGCCGACCAGCTGACCGGTGGTGCCATCGACGCCCTCTTGTCGACCGATTCCCCGTCGACCCAGCTGTTGGTCGAGGAAGAAGAGGCCACCGGCTCGGTTCGCAACATCCTCGATGACACCGGCGAGGAATCGTTCGTGATGATGAACACCACCGCGCCACCCTTCGACGACATTCGGGTTCGCGAAGCGCTCACGTTGTCGACGCCCGCCGCGGTGTACAACGAGCGCATCTCCGAGGGGATCAACCTCCGGGCCAACCAGATGTTCACCCCCGACTCGCAGTACCACAACCCCGACATCGTGCAGGTCACCGACGACCCGGGCGCGGCCGCTCCGCTGGTCGCGGAGTACTGCGGTGAGTTCCCGGCCAACTGCTCCGACGGCAAGGTCAACATCGAGTACCAACACTCCGGGCCCAGCGCCCAGCAGACCCGCATCGCCGACCTGTTCTCGGAGGGTTGGGGTGAGCACTTCAACGTCAGCGTCCAGGAGGTCCTCCAAGACGACCTGGTGTTCAACGCCGCTCTGGGCAGCTACCAGGTCAACGCCTGGCGCCAGTTCGGTGCGGTCGACCCGTACAAGGACCGGGTGTGGCTCGCCTGTGAGACGGTGGGAACGATCTCGTTGAATTGGCCGCGACTGTGCGACGAGGGTCGAACCGATCTCTTCGACGAAGGTTCGGCCAGCGCCGATCAGGCGCTGAGGGTCGAGAACATGAAGCAGATCTCGGTCACCATGAACGAGGCCTTCACGTACGTGTTCCTCAACCACTCACGTTGGGACAATGCCTTCGACGAGAACGTGCGGGCCGTCTGTGATGGCCAGACGCTCGATGGTGGTGTGCTGCGGTGCACCAGGAACGGCCGGCACTACTTCGAACATCTCTGGATGGCGCAGTAGAGGACCGGACCAGGTCAGGTGGGGTCGGCTCAGGCCCGGCCCCACCGGCCGACGTACGTTACGGGCACGTCACAACCTCGAGGGTTGAACTTGCACGGGACGTGTGGCTGGTAAACAGTGTTGCGGCCGTCGTGTGACGGACGTCATGGCTCAGGGGGATAACGGTGAATCGATCGTGGTTGCGTCTGTTGGCGCTGTTGATGGTGTTCGGGATGGTTGCCGCGGCATGTGGCGGCTCCGACGGTGACTCCGACGGGGCCACCGCCGACGACAGCGCCCAGACCGACACCGGCGATGAGTCCACCGACGACGGCGGGGGCGATGACTCCGCCGGTGACGGCGCTACCGAGGTCACGCTGCCGCCCGAGACCGACGATCCGGTGCCCGGTGGCACCCTGCGCTACGGCCTCATCGCCGACGTCGACGGGCTCAACCCCACCACCAGCGCCATCGCCCCGTCGGGTCG
>JBPCTQ010000362.1:0-2575 GCA_051011595.1 Acidimicrobiales bacterium | reverse complement strand
GCCACGATGGCCCCGACCCGGCAGGACGTGGCCAGCAGGCTCGCGGTCTTGCCCTCGATCGAGTGGAGGTAGTCGGCCTCGGTCCGGTCGATGTTGTACGCGTCCTGGAGCTCGCGGACCTGCCCCTAGCAGAGGAGGGCGATGGTGTTGGCCAGCAGCCCGGCGACCTCGGTGCAGAGTGAGGCGGCGATCTCCGAGGCGCGGGCCAACAGGAAGTCGCCGGCCAGGATGGCCCGGAGGTTCCCCCAGCGGTGATTGACCGAGTCGACGGTGCGGCGGGTCTCGGCCTCGTCCATGACGTCGTCGTGGTAGAGCGACCCGAGGTGCACCAGTTCGCAGGCCACTCCGCCCATGACCGCTTCGGAGGAGACCGGGCTGTCGGCGTCGACGGCGGCGGTCGAGGCGGCCAGGGTGAACCCGGGCCGGACCCGCTTGCCGCCCGCCACGATCAGATGGCTGGCGACCTCGGTGAGGAAGGTGTCATTGGTGACCACCGATGCCCTCAGTTCGTCCTCGACCTGCTCGAGGCCCTCGGCCAACGGAGGAAACGCGGCCAGGGGGTTTCCGGCGCCCATGGCCCGACCCTAGGGGCTGGGCCGGGCCCGCGGAAACCCGTGTCCGTGGACCCCATGTGTTCTCGGGGTGTGTCGGACACCACTGCCGGTTCGGGAATCCCTCTCATCCGTATGCGTTGAACTGCCGAAGAGACAGTTACGGAACGAAGTGGCGAATCCGGAGCCCTCGGGCTCCCGATTTCCTGACAAGAAGCAATCGGTGGTCGTGCCCGGTCACCGATAGACTCCCCCTACCGGGGCCGTCTCCCGACGGTCCCCTCCCGGAAGGATCCTGCGTGTTCGAGAGATTCACCGACCGAGCCCGTCGAGTGGTGGTGCTGGCCCAAGAAGAAGCGCGGCTGCTCAACCACAACTACATCGGTACCGAGCACATCCTGCTCGGCCTCATCCACGAGGGTGAAGGGGTGGCCGCCAAGGCCCTCGAGTCGCTGGGTATCTCGCTCGAGGCCGTCCGCAGCCAGGTCGAAGAGATCATCGGCCAGGGCGGCTCGTCGCCGTCGGGTCACATCCCGTTCACGCCCCGGGCCAAGAAGGTGCTCGAGCTGTCGCTGCGCGAGGCGCTGCAGTTGGGCCACAACTACATCGGTACCGAGCACATCCTGCTCGGCCTCATCCGCGAGGGTGAGGGTGTCGCGGCCCAGGTGCTGGTGAAGCTGGGCGCCGATCTCTCGCGTGTCCGCCAGCAGGTCATCCAGCTGTTGTCCGGCTACCAGGGTCCCAGCGGTGGGGCCGCTCCCGGTGGCGACAAGGCCGGTGCCACCGCCGGCGGTGCCGGGGGCGACAGCCCGTCCGGTTCGCTGGTGCTCGACCAGTTCGGTCGCAACCTGACCCAGCTCGCCCGCGAGAAGGGCCTCGATCCCGTGATCGGCCGTTCCCGTGAGACCGAGCGGGTCATGCAGGTGCTCAGCCGTCGCACCAAGAACAACCCGGTGCTCATCGGTGAGCCCGGGGTGGGCAAGACGGCCATCGTCGAGGGGCTGGCTCAGGCCATCGCCGCCGACGACGTGCCCGAGACCATCACCGACAAGCAGCTGTACACCCTCGACCTCGGCGCCCTGGTCGCCGGCAGCCGCTACCGCGGCGACTTCGAGGAGCGGCTCAAGAAGGTCCTCAAAGAGATCAAGACCCGGGGCGACATCATCCTGTTCATCGACGAGCTCCACACCCTGGTGGGTGCCGGAGCCGCCGAGGGAGCCATCGACGCGGCCTCCATCCTCAAGCCCATGCTGGCCCGCGGCGAGTTGCAGACCATCGGTGCCACCACACTCGACGAGTACCGCAAGCACCTCGAGAAGGACGCCGCCCTCGAGCGGCGTTTCCAGCCCATCAAGGTCGAGGAACCGACGGTGGCCCACACCATCGAGATCCTCAAGGGCCTGCGCGAGCGGTACGAGACGCACCACCGGGTCACCATCACCGATCAGGCGCTGGTGGCGGCGGCCAACCTGGCCGATCGTTACATCTCCGATCGTCACCTGCCCGACAAGGCCATCGACCTGATCGACGAGGCCGGCTCTCGCCTGCGCATCAAGCGCATGGAGACCCCGGCCGACTTCAAGGAACTCGAGAACGAGATCTCCGACGTCGTCCGTCAGAAGAAGGCGGCCGTCGAGGAGCAGCGGTTCGAGGAAGCGGGCACGCTCCGCGACCGCGAGAAGGAACTGCTGGTCCAGAAGACCGAGAAGGAAGCCGAGATCAAGGCGTCCGGCGTCGATCTGTTCGACGAGGTCGACGAAGAAGCCATCGCCGAGGTGCTGTCCATCTGGACCGGTATCCCGGTGTACAAGCTCACCGAGGAAGAGACGCAGAAGCTGCTGCGCATGGAAGACGAGCTGCACAAGCGGGTCGTCGGCCAGCAGGACGCCATCCAGGCGGTCAGCCAGGCCATCCGTCGCACCCGAGCCGGCCTCAAGGACCCCAAGCGGCCGTCCGGTTCGTTCATCTTCCTGGGCCCCTCCGGTGTCGGCAAGACCGAGTTGGCCAAGACCCTCGCCGAGTTC
>JBPCTQ010000361.1:0-7128 GCA_051011595.1 Acidimicrobiales bacterium | reverse complement strand
GACGTGCTCACCTCGATCCACATCCACGAACACGAGGTCGATGCCCGCGACACCAAGCTGGGCCCCGAGGAGATCACCCGGGACATCCCCAACCTGAGCGAGGAGATCCTCGCCGATCTCGACGAGCGGGGTATCGTGCGCGTCGGCGCCGAGGTCGGCCCCGGCGACGTGCTGGTCGGCAAGGTCACCCCCAAGGGCGAGACCGAGCTCACCCCCGAGGAGCGGCTGCTACGAGCCATCTTCGGTGAGAAGGCCCGCGAGGTCCGGGACACGAGCCTGAAGGTCCCCCACGGCGAGACCGGCAAGGTCATCGACGTCAAGGTCTTCAACCGCGACGAAGGCAACGAGCTGCCCCCCGGCGTCAACCAGCTGGTGCGGGTCTACGTCGGCCAGAAGCGCAAGATCAGCGTCGGCGACAAGCTGGCCGGTCGTCACGGCAACAAGGGTGTGATCTCCCGCATCCTCGCCGTCGAGGACATGCCTCACCTCGCCGACGGTTCGCCCGTCGACATCATCCTCAACCCGCTGGGTGTCCCGTCCCGTATGAACGTGGGTCAGGTGCTCGAGGCTCACCTCGGGTACGCGGCCCGCTGGGGCTGGGAGCACGACGGTGAGCAGGTGGGCGACGAACCCATCCGCACCGAACGCAAGACCCGACCCTCGACGCCTCCGAGCCAGCTGGTGGCCACGCCGGTGTTCGACGGTGCCAAGTGGGACGAGGTCGAACAGGCCGGTCGGCACCCGACCATCCAGAGCATTCTCGAGAACATCACTCCCGAGTCGAGTGACGGCACCCGCCTGATCCGACCCGACGGCAAGGCCCAGCTGTACAACGGCCGCACCGGCGAGCCGTACGACAAGCCCATCACCGTGGGCTACATGTACATCCTGAAGCTGAACCACCTGGTCGACGACAAGATCCACGCCCGTTCGACCGGCCCGTACTCGATGATCACCCAGCAGCCGCTGGGCGGTAAGGCCCAGTTCGGTGGCCAGCGCTTCGGCGAGATGGAGGTGTGGGCCCTCGAGGCCTATGGCGCCGCCTACTGCCTGCAGGAACTGCTCACCATCAAGTCCGACGACGTGTTGGGCCGGGTCAAGGTGTACGAGGCCATCGTCAAGGGCGAGAACATCCCCGAACCGGGCATCCCCGAGAGCTTCAAGGTTCTCATCAAGGAGATGCAGGCCCTGTGCCTCAACGTCGAGGTGCTGAGCGATACCGGCGCCGAGATCGAGATGCGGGAACTCGACGAGGACGTCTTCCGCACCGCCGAGGAACTCGGCATCGATCTGTCCCGACCCGAACGCGGCTCCGACGAGGAAGACGCTCGCCGTGCCGCCGAACGGGCCGGTCGCTGACCGACCCACTTGTCCTACCGACTGCCCTACTGCTGACCCACCCCACCTGACGACTCCTTCGAGGGAACCGTGCTCGACGTCAACACCTTCTCGAATCTCCGCATCGGCCTGGCCACGGCGGACTCCATCCGCATGTGGTCCAACGGCGAGGTGAAGAAGCCCGAGACCATCAACTACCGCACGCTCAAGCCCGAGAAGGACGGCTTGTTCTGCGAGAAGATCTTCGGTCCGACCAAGGACTGGGAGTGCTACTGCGGCAAGTACAAGCGGGTGCGCTTCAAGGGCATCATCTGTGAGCGCTGCGGCGTCGAGGTGACCCGGTCCAAGGTGCGTCGCGAGCGTATGGGCCACATCGAACTGGCCGCGCCGGCCGTCCACATCTGGTACCTGCGCTGCACCCGTTCGTGGCTGGCCTACCTGCTCATGGGTACCGAGCCCCGCGAGGAGCTCAAGGCCAAGCAGCTCGAGAAGGTCATCTACTTCGCGGCCAACCTGGTGGTCTCGGTCGACGAAGAGAAGCGCGACGCCGACCTCGAGACCCTCGAGGCCGAACTGCGCGCCGACCGCGAGCTCATCGAGAAGGACCTCGAACTCGATCTGGCCCGACGCCACGAAGAGCTCGAGGCCGAGGTGGCCGAACTCGAGAAGGACGGCGCCAAGGACAGCGAGATCAAGGCCCGTCAGCGGGCCGCCGACAAGGACCTCGCCGCCATCCGTGAGCGGTACGAGGCCGAGACCGAGGTGCTCGAGCGGGCCTTCGAGGAGTTCAAGGACCTCTTCGCCCGCAAGATCGTCGAGGACGAACTCCTCTGGCGTGAAATGGCCGATCGCTACGGCGACTACTTCGACGGTGGCATGGGAGCCGACGCCATCGCCCGCCTCATCGACCAGCTCGACTTCGACGAGGAAGAAGAGAAGCTCCGGGTCCAGATCGATCCCCCCGAAGGCCAGCGCCCGCTGTCGGCCCAGCGCAAGCAGAAGGCCATCAAGCGCCTGAAGATCGTGGCCGCCTTCAACCGTCGCGACGAGCACAAGCGGCGGGTCAACGACCCCCGCGCCATGATCCTCGACGTGGTGCCGGTCATCCCGCCCGAACTGCGCCCGATGGTGCAGCTCGACGGCGGCCGGTTCGCCACCTCCGACCTCAACGACCTGTACCGCCGGGTCATCAACCGCAACAACCGCCTGAAGCGACTGCTCGACCGCGGTGCCCCCGAGATCATCGTCAACAACGAGAAGCGCATGCTCCAGGAGGCCGTCGACGCCCTGTTCGACAACGGCCGCCGCGGTCGCCCGGTCACCGGACCGGGCAACCGTCCACTCAAGTCGCTCTCCGACATGCTCAAGGGCAAGCAGGGTCGGTTCCGTCAGAACCTGCTCGGCAAGCGCGTCGACTACTCGGGCCGTTCGGTCATCGTGGTCGGCCCGACGCTCAAGCTGCATCAGTGCGGCCTGCCCAAGCTGATGGCACTCGAGCTGTTCAAGCCGTTCGTGATGAAGAAGCTGGTCGACGAAGAGGTCGCCCAGAACATCAAGTCGGCCAAACGAATGGTCGAGCGTCGTCGGCCCCAGGTCTGGGACGTGCTCGAGGACGTCATCCGTGAACACCCGGTGATGCTCAACCGTGCGCCCACGCTGCACCGCCTCGGCATCCAGGCCTTCGAGCCGGTTCTGGTCGAAGGCAAGGCCATCCAGATCCACCCGCTGGTGTGCACCGCGTTCAACGCCGACTTCGACGGCGACCAGATGGCCGTCCACCTGCCGCTGTCGGCCGAGGCCCAGGCCGAGGCCCGGGTGCTGATGCTCAGCTCGAACAACGTGCTGTCACCGGCGCATGGTCGTCCGCTGGTCACGCCCACCCAGGACATGATCATCGGCGCGCACTACCTGACCGCCGAGGTCCACGGTGCAGCCGGCGAAGGCCGGGTGTTCCGAAACATCGATGAACTCAACCGGGCCCTCGACAGCGGTGCGGTGACGCTGCACACCGTCATCACCTTCCGTGACGAACTGCTCATCGACACGCCGGCCAATGGGTCGGCCGCCACCTATCACCCCACCACCGTGGGGCGGGTGTTGTTCAACCACGAGCTGCCCCGCGAGTTCGGGTTCCACAACGCGCCGGTCGGCAAGAAGGAGATGGGCGCCATCGTCGATGAGCTGGCCCGTCATTACCCCAAGGCCGTGGTCAGCCGCAGTCTCGACGGCATCAAGAACCTGTGCTTCCGGTACGCCACCCAGTCGGGCCTCACCGTCTCCATCGACGACGTGAAGACCCCGCCCGAGAAGCGCACCATCCTCGACGGCTACGAGAAGGAAGCCGACAAGGTCGAGCAGCAGTTCCGCCGCGGCATCATCACCGATGGTGAGCGTCGCCAGAAAGAGGTCGAGATCTGGACGCGAGCCACCGAAGAGGTGCGCGAGCGTATGGAGGTCGCCCTCCGCGAGGACGAGTTCAACCCCATCGACATGATGGTCGCCTCGGGTGCCCGAGGGAACATGATGCAGGTGCGTCAGATCGCCGGTATGCGCGGTCTGGTGGCCAACCCCCGTGGTGACATGATCCCCCGTCCGATCAAGTCCAACTTCCGCGAGGGTCTGGCGATGCTCGAGTACTTCATCGCCACGCCGGGCGCTCGTAAGGGTCTGGTCGACACCGCCCTGCGTACCGCCGACTCGGGCTACCTGACCCGTCGCCTCGTCGACGTGGCCCAGGAACTCATCATCAACGAGGAGGACCCCTTCACCAAGGACGGTCCCGTGCGCAGCATCGTCATCGACGACGTCGCCCCCGACGAGTCGGGCAAGCGCACCTACCTCGAGACCCGCCTGTACGGCCGCACCCTGGCCACCGACGTGAAGCTGGCCGACGGCCGCACGCTCGCGGCCGGTCACATGGTGGGCGAGCAGGACCTCGACGATCTGCGTGACGATCCCGAGGTCACCGAGGTCCGCGTGCTGTCGCCGCTCAACGACGACAGCGAATTCGGGATCTCCGGCGCCTCCTACGGCATGTCGCTCGCCACCGGCGGCCACATCGAGACCGGTGAGGCGGTCGGCGTCATCGCCGCCCAGTCCATCGGTGAGCCGGGTACCCAGCTGACGATGCGTACGTTCCACACCGGTGGTGTCACCGGTGGCGGCGGCGACATCGCCGGTGGTCTGCCCCGCGTCGTCGAGTTGTTCGAGGCCCGCACCCCCAAGGGGGCGGCGATCATGGCCCGCACCTCCGGTGTGATCCGCATCGGTGACGACGAGGGTCGCGGCATCACCGTCACCATCGTCGACGACGAAGGCGAAGAGGACAGCTACCTCGTGCCCGCGGCGGCCCGCCTCGAGGTGGTCGACGGCCAGGAGATCACCGCCGGTGATGCCATCGTCGAAGGTCCCCGTGATCCCAAGGAACTGCTCGAGATCCGCGGCATCCGCGAGACCCAGCGCTACCTCGTCGAAGAGGTCCAGCGGGTCTATCGCGATCAGGGTGTGTCGATCCACGACAAGCACATCGAGTTGATCGTGCGCCAGATGACCCGCCGGGTCGCGGTGCAGGAGCCCGGCGACAGCGAGTTCCTGCCCGGCGAACGCGTCGATCAGCGCATCTACGCCGACGTCAACCGTCAGCTGGTCAAGGAAGGCAAACGACCGGCCGAGGGCCGTCCCGAGCTGATGGGTATCACCAAGGCCTCGCTCGCCACCGACTCGTGGCTGTCGGCCGCCTCCTTCCAGGAGACAACCCGGGTGCTCACCGAAGCCGCCATCGAGTCCAAGAGCGACTCGTTGCTGGGGCTCAAGGAGAACATCATCATCGGCAAGCTCATCCCGGCCGGTACCGGCCTCGAGGAGTACCGGGCCATCGAGCCCTACGCCCCTGACCACACGCCGATGGAGTTCTACTCCTCCGGCGACGGCGAGCAGGATCTGTCGGAGTGGTTGTCGGACCGGTCCAGCGAGGCCGACGTCATCCCCATCACCGAAGCCGTCGGCGGCGACGCCGGCTGATCGACCGTGGCGGCCCCGCAACCCGGGGCCGTCGCGAATTTCGCCCGATTCCGCGGCCCGCGCGCATTGTGATCGCGCATCTTGGTCCGTAGACTCGACCGCTGGCCCATCGCGCCGTTGATGGAGCCTTTTTCCCCCTGCAGTTCTCGAGAGGTTCGTTGTGCCCACCATTCAGCAGCTCGTCCGCAAGGGACGGCAGTCCAAGCGCCGCAAGGAGTCCACGCCGGCGCTCAAGGGCGCGCCCCAACGCCGCGGTGTCTGCACCCGTGTGTACACGGCCACGCCCAAGAAGCCGAACTCCGCGCTGCGCAAGGTGGCCCGTGTCCGCCTCACCAGCGGCATCGAAGTCACCGCCTACATCCCAGGTGAGGGCCACAACCTCCAGGAGCACAGCATCGTGCTGGTGCGCGGTGGTCGTGTGAAGGACCTCCCCGGTGTTCGCTACAAGATCATCCGCGGCACCCTCGACACCTCGGGTGTGCGCGACCGGAAGCAGGCCCGTAGTCGCTACGGCGCCAAGAAGGACTGACCGATGCCCCGTAAAGGTCCCGCCCCCCGCCGCGAACTGCCGCCCGACCCCGTGTACGGCCAGCTGGTCGTCACCCAGTTGGTCAACAAGATCCTCCAGAGCGGAAAGCGCTCCACGGCCGAGGCCATCGTCTATGACGCCCTCGAGCAGATCGCGGCCAAGACGACCGATGACGAGAGCCCGGTCGCCACGCTGAAACGGGCCGTAGACAACGTCCGCCCCCAGCTCGAGGTCAAGAGTCGCCGTGTCGGTGGTGCCACCTACCAGGTGCCCATCGAGGTCAAGCCCCGTCGAGCCAACACCCTGGCCATGCGTTGGTTGGTCGATTACGCCCGCCAGCGCCGTGAGCGCACCATGTCGGAGCGCCTGGCCAACGAACTGCTCGATGCCTCCAACGGCGTGGGCGCCGCCATCAAGCGGCGCGAAGACGTGCACAAGATGGCCGAGTCCAACAAGGCTTTCGCCCACTATCGCTGGTGATCACCGGCCTTCGGGCCGCGTGTTCACCTCATCCCCATAGACTTTTCCCCCGACCGGGCCCTGCGGCCCGGTCGCGGTGTGTCCTCACGGCACACCGCTGTTTTCACGAAGGAACACCACCGGACATGTCCGACCAAATTTCGCTCGACCGAACCCGCAACATCGGCATCATGGCCCACATCGACGCGGGCAAGACCACCACGACCGAGCGGATCCTGTACTACACCGGGGTCAACTACAAGCTGGGCGAGGTCCACGAGGGCACCGCCACCATGGACTGGATGGAGCAGGAGCAGGAGCGGGGTATCACCATCACCTCCGCGGCCACCACCTGCTTCTGGGACGAGCACCGCATCAACATCATCGACACCCCGGGCCACGTGGACTTCACCGCCGAGGTCGAGCGGTCGCTGCGGGTTCTCGACGGGGCAGTGGCGGTGTTCGACGCGGTGGCGGGGGTCCAGCCCCAGTCGGAGACGGTCTGGCGCCAGGCCGACCGCTACCGGGTCCCGCGGATCGCCTTCATCAACAAGATGGACCGCACCGGGGCCAACTTCCTCCACGCCATAGAGACCATGCACGAGCGGCTGAACGCCCGCTCCGCCGTGCCGATCCAGCTCCCCCTGGGGGCCGAGGCCGGCCACGAGGGCGTCATCGATCTCGTGGAGATGAAGGCGTACCAGTATCTCGACGAGACCCTGGGCGCCAAGTTCGAGCTGATCGACGTCCCCGAGGCCTAAAAGGCCGATGCGGAGCACCAC
>JBPCTQ010000360.1:0-5206 GCA_051011595.1 Acidimicrobiales bacterium | reverse complement strand
CGGCATGGGACTCCTTGCAGGGCGCGTCACGGCGACGCTGCCGGCAGGCGATCGTGCAGCCGCCCGATGCCGACGTTGGGAGTCGTTACCCGTCCAGGCCCCGACGTTGCTGTTCAGGGTAGCGCGGCCCCCGTCGACCCGGCCAGGGTGCGGGTCAGGCCCAGGCCCGCTCGGCCGCCATCACCGTGTTCTGCAACAGCATGGCCACGGTGGTGGGCCCCACGCCGCCGAGGCGGGGGGTGACCCATCCGGCCACCTCGTTGACACCCTCGTCGACGTCGGGCAACAGCTTGCGCCCCTCCCAGCTGATACCTCCGCTCACCACCACCGAACCGGGTTTGATCATGTCGGCGGTCACGCAACCCGGGCTGCCCACGGCGGCCACCACGATGTCGGCGGTGCGCGTGTAGGCCCCGATGTCGGGCACACCGGTGTGCACCACCGTGACCGCAGCGTTGGCCCCCGGGGCTTTCAGGGTGAGCAGCAGCGCCAGCGGCCGACCGAGGGTGGGACCCCGGCCCACGATCACCACGTTCTTGCCGGCGATCTCGATCCCGTAGTGCACGAACATGGCCTGGATCCCGGCCGGAGTACACGGCACAGGTCCCTCTTCCTGGAGCACCAACTTGCCCAGGTTGGTGGGGTGCAGGCCGTCGCCGTCCTTGCCCGGATCCATGGCCGCCAGGGCGGCGTTGAAGTCGAGATGATCGGGCACCGGATGTTGGATCAGGAAGGCATCAACGGCCGGATCATCGTTGAACTGCTGCACCGCGGACAGCAGGTCGGCCTGGCCGGCCGCCGCCGGAACCTCGATGTTGAACGACTGGATGCCCACTGCCGCGCAGGTCTCGTGTTTCTTGCGCACATACCCGGCGCTGGCTTCGTCGTCGCCTACCAAGATGGTGCCCAGCCCGGGGGTGATTCCCCGTTCGGCCAGGGCCGCCACGCGGGTACGGACATCGGCCAGAACGGCGTCGGCCACCTCGGCGCCGGCGAGAAACTGTGCAGTCATGGCCGGGACCCTACCGGGGGCCGCACGGGCTCCGGACCTCAGCGGCTATGTGCACCCGCTTGCTCTGCACCTCTTCGTTTTCGGCTCGTTCCTCCCCGAAAACACGGCGCTGTATCTTTGGGTCGCCGAGTCGGTCTCGATCAGGCGGCACCGGCGAGCAAGCCCGAGAGCCGACCGTCGTCGCTGGCCCCGTCGCCGAACAGCTCGACCCGCCAACGGGCGCACAGCTCGCCGGTGTCGTGGTCGTCGGGGTGGAAGTCGAGCCGGTTGTAGTCGCGCAGGCGGCGCCAGACCCAGCGAGAGACCATCGGGTTCTGACGAGCCCGCCGCAGACTGGCGCGCAGCCGACCCCGGCGATACGTCTCGCGATCGCCGAGCAGGGAGACCAGCGTGTTGAGCCCGATGCCGACGATGAAAGTGGCGGTGATCTGGTTCATGGCCTGGACCCGCGTGCGTTCGGCCTTCGGGTCGTCGGCGAACACGTGCTGGTAGACGTCGAAGGCCACGGCCTTGTGTTCGCACTCTTCGAGGGCATGCCACGAGAAGATGTCGACCAGGACGGGGTCGTGCAGCTCCGAGCGCAGGATCGTGTCGCCGAGAAGCACTTCGGCGAACGTGGCGGTGAAGTGCTCGAGGGCCGCGGTGGTGGCCAGGTTGTGGCGTGGTGACGCAATCCGTTCACGCAGCCGTAGTCCCCACCGCACGCCGCGCTCGATCTGCTTGGTGCGGTAGCCGAGGGTGGCGAGGTGATCGTTGAGCGAGCGGTGCTCACGTCCGTGCACCGCCTCCTGGCCAATGAAACCACCCACGTCGCGCTTGAGCGTGGGATCGGTGACGTCGGAGCGGAAGTGGCGGACCGATCGGACGAAGAAGTCCTCGCCGTCGGGGAACACGGCCGACAACACCGCGGTGAGGTGGCTGGCAACGAGGTCGCCGTCGGCTGCGAAGTGCCGAGGGACGCCGGCCAACCGCTCCTCGAACGAGATGCGTCTAGTGGGCACCTTCGGGTGGGCGGGCGAGGTAGAGGTAGCGGCCATACCGGGACCCTACATGAATTGAGAGATTACCTCAACCCCTCAAGTCCGTAGTTTTCTGTTACTCTCGTCACGTGGCCACGACGATGCGCGAGCACGAGTCCAAGGGTGAGCGCACCCGCCGCACGATCCTCGAGGCGGCCGTTGCCCGCTTCGGTCGTGATGGTTTCCGGGCCACCTCGGTCACCGACATCGCCCGCGACGCCGGCGTGAGCGGCTCGTTGGCCTACGCCTACTTCACCGACAAGTCGGATCTGTTCCTCGCCGCACTCGACGACGACATCGTGGGCATCATCGACGAGGGGGTCGCCTCGATCATCGCCGCCGGCGACGACTCGTGGCGCACCGAGCTGTTGTCGACGCTGATCGCCGCCGTCGAGCGCCATCCTCTGGCCCGCCGAATACTGGCCGGACTCGAGCCCGATGCCAGCGAACGAATGATCGAGCTGCCCGCCCTCGAAGAGTTGCGAGCCACCGTGATCGAGCGACTCCGCCAGGATCAAGCCGCTGGTCGGGTCCGCACCGACATCGACGAGGTTGCCGTGGGTCGGGGCACGGTGAGCATCTTCATCGCACTGCTGATGGCGGCGGTGCAGTTCGGTGACGTGGCGGCGGCAGACAACGGCCGTGACGTGCTCGCCGTCATCGAGGCGGCCATCGACGTCTCCCCCTGAGCCGTCCACGGAAGACGGCCAGGACCCGATCGGACTGCGGTGGCGCGGCCGGCGATCGACCGCTACTCACGACTCGGTGAATCGTGAGCGTTCAGCTGTCGGTGATACCCGCTCGAACGGCGGCGACCACCTCATCGGGTAGCTCGGTGAGGCCGTGGGCCTCGGCCGCGTGGGCGGCGGCCGCCTGCATCACCTCTTGCTCGGTCTCCCCGGTGACCACACCCTCGCAGCCATCCACCACGTTCCCGCAGGCGAAACTCTTCATGTCCTTGCTCCTTCAGGTTGGTCGCACCATCGAGGCTGCCTGCTCGTCGTCGAGGTCCATGTCGTGAACCTCCTTGGCGTGGGACTGGGCGGCCGCAATGACCTCATGGTCGGTGGCCCCCCGCAGTACCGTCCCGCACGGGCATTCGATGGTGCGATTTTCCATGTGTTGCTCCTTGGCTGAGACTACGAAGACAGTATTGGCGAGCCCTTGGGGAATCCTTGCTACGGGTCTACCTCACCGGTGCGATCACTCTGATGGGTGAGGACACCACCGTGCCCGAGCAGGACCTGCCTGGCACTCATGGTCGGGTGCTGTTGGCTGCGCTGGCCCTCGCCCATGGGCCCATCACCAGTGACACCCTGGCCGAGCACATCTGGCCGCAGGACATGCCCCCGGACTGGGCCAAGTCGCTGGCCCCGCTGGTGAGTCGCATCCGTGGGCAGCTGGCCATCGCCGACCCGACGGGCGGGTCGACCATCAAGGTGGCCAGCGGGTACCACGAACTGGTGCTGCCGAGCGATGTCTGGATCGATCTGGAGGATGCCACCACCCGCCTCGACCGGGCCGAGGGTGCCATTCGCCACGGCGACCCGGCGGCCGCGTGGACGGACGCGGCACCGGCGTCGGCCATCCTGCGCCGACCGCTCCTGCCGGGATTCGACGCACCGTGGGTCGACCAGTGGCGATCGGTGCTCGGCGATCGCCAGCACCGGACCTGGATCGTGCTGGCCCGGGCGTGGCTGGCCCTGGGTGACGCAGCCCTGGCCCGCACCGCCGCCCATTCGGCCATCGAGCTGGATCCCTACCGAGAGGAGGGTCATCGTCAGCTGATCCGGGCCGAGCTGGCGGCCGGCAACCGGGCTGGCGCAGTACGGGCCGCTGCTGCCTGCCGAGATCTGCTGCGCGACGACTTGGGAGTCGAGCCGTCATCGGAGACCCTCGAGCTCGAGCGGTTGGCCTTGGGCTGAGTCCAGCGCCCAGCCAACCGATCGGTCAATGGATGACGGCCTCGAGATCGGTGACCACCACCGGGTCGACGGCGGTGTCTCCCACCAGGACCCGATCGAACTGCGGCACCGGATCGAGGTTGGTCGACAGGCTGACGTCGTAGGTGATGGTGGTGGTGACCGTGTAGATGCCATCGGGAGCGTCGAGCGACCCGTGCGGGTAGGTGTAGCGGCCGCACTCGGGGCGTTGGGCGGCAGCCGCCAGCTCGGGATCGAACGGGAGCGCCGGTCGGCGGCAGGTGACGATCGATCCCGGCGCTCCGTCACCCATGTCGTAGCTGAGCATGGTGGGCGAGGCGGTGGCCCCCGCCCACATGGGCCCGGCGGCGGCGTACCGGCTCTGGGCGACCACTGCTCCCGGCGGATGCCCGATCCAAGTCTCGACGCCCACCACCTGGGCCGGGGGCGGCGGGCTCAACGCCACCTCGGGGGCGGTGAGGTCGAACAGGCTCACCGCGAACTCCTGCACCATGAACGGCGTGACCAAGTTGCCGCCGGTGGGATCGCCAGGTGTGTAGAAGACGAAGTCGACCACCTGCCACGGTGAGGCCGGGTCGTCGGGGTACCGGCAGACCACCCAGTACCCGAAACCCTCGAGCGGCGCCACCACGATCTCGTCGAGCACCGTCGGGCCGTCGAGGTCGAGCTGTTCGGCCAACACACACCAGCGGCGGGTGCCGCCTCCTACACCTCCGGGTGCGTTGGTCTCCACCAGGGTCACGTTGGTGTACCCGGCGTACACCCCGGGGTCACCTTCGGTGAACCCCGCGTTTCCGGCCTGCGCCGTAGCGGGCGCGCCGGCCCAGGCAGCGATGCTGAACATGAATCCGAGCATGAGTCCGCCGACGACTGTTCGTTGTGTCCACGAAAGTACCGCCGGCGTCCGAAGACATACTTTCATTGCCTTTCAACATACACCGCCGCGGCGAGCGGCGCCGACGATCAGCTGCGCGGGACCTCGCTCCAGGCCACGTCCTTGTCGATGCGGGGTTCGCCGGGCAGGCCGAGCACCTGTTCGCCGAGGATGTTGCGCATGATCTCGCTGGTACCACCCTCGATGGAGTTGGCCCGGGTCCGCAGGAACCCGTGGCGGGGACCACCCTCGGACCCGTCGACCGACAGCTCTTCGGGCTGGCGGTACGAGTAGTCGAACCCGACCTGACCGTCGAGGCCGAGCAGATCGATGCAGAGGTTGGTGATCTTCTGGTTGA
>JBPCTQ010000359.1:0-18943 GCA_051011595.1 Acidimicrobiales bacterium | reverse complement strand
CCCTTCAGGGCCTTTCCCCCGACGATCGGCGACACGGCCACCACCTGGTCGCGCCGAGCGGCCAGCGCCGCTTCGATGCCGGGAACGGCCAGCAGCGGCCCGATCGACACAATTGGATTCGACGGGGCGATCACCACCGCTTCGGCCTCAGCGATGGCGTCGAGCACACCGGGAGCGGGAACGGCCTGGTCGGCCCCGGCGAAGCGGACCGCGGTCACGGCCACGCTGTGGGCCCGCTGCACGAAGTACTCCTGGAAGCCGATCTCACCCTCGCCCGGCACCGTCACCATGGTTCGCACCGGGTCGTCGGTCATGGGCAACACGGTGAGCTCGAGGTCCCACGCCCGGGCGATCTCGCCGCTCACCACATGCAGCGGGGCCCCTTCGGTGAGGCGCTGCGTGCGATACAGGTGGGTGGCGAGGTCCTGATCGCCGAGGCTGAACCAGGTGATGCCGTCGTAGCGTTCGAGGGCGCTCATGGCCTGCCAGGTCTCACCCACCAACCCCCATCCGGTGTCGGGGTTGACGGCGCCGGCCAGGGTGTAGACCACGGTGTCGAGGTCGGGACTCACGTGTAGGCCGTGGAGCACCACATCGTCGGCGGTGTTGACCACCGCCACCAGCTGCGACGGGTCGAAGGCGCGTTGCAGGCCCGAGAGCATGCGGGCCGCACCCACCCCTCCGGCCAGGGTGACGATCATCGTGGGAGTGGGCTCAGCCGCGCCGTGACAACGGGTCGAGCTCGCCGCTCAACAACGCCACATCGGCATCCACCATCAGGTGCACCAGCTCCTCGAACGAGGTCTGGGGGGTCCACCCCAGCTCGGCGGTCGCTTTGGTGTGGTCGCCGACCAGCAGGTCGACCTCGGCGGGCCGGAAGAAGGCCTCGTCGATGACCACGTGATCCTCGTAGTCGAGGCCCACTCGTCCGAACGCCAGCTCGCAGAACTCTCGTACGGTGTGGGTGGTGCCGGTGCACAACACATAGTCGTCGGGTTCGTCTTGTTGCAGCATGCGCCACATCCCGTCGACGTAGTCGGCGGCGAACCCCCAGTCACGCTGGGCGTCGAGGTTGCCCAGTCGCAGTTCGGTGGCCATCCCGGCCTGGATCTGGGCCACGGTGTGGGTGATCTTGCGGGTGACGAACTCCATGCCGCGGCGCGGGCTCTCGTGGTTGAACAAGATGCCCGAGCAGGCGAACAGGTCGTAGCTCTCGCGGTAGTTGACCGTGATCCAGTGCCCGTACACCTTGGCCACTCCGTACGGAGAGCGGGGGTGGAACGGTGTGGCCTCGGTCTGGGGAACCTCGCGGACCTTGCCGAACATCTCGCTGCTCGACGCCTGGTAGAACCGGATCTCGGGGTTGATGATGCGAATGGCATCGAGGATCCGGGTCACACCCAGGGCCGTGGTCTCGCCGGTGAGCACCGGCTGGCCGAACGAGGTCTGCACGAACGACTGGGCGGCCAGGTTGTAGACCTCGTCGGGTTCGAACTCACGCAGGGCGGCGATCATCGACACCTGGTCGAGGAGGTCGCCGGGAACGAAGATGATGCGGTCCTGGAGGTGCGCAATACGTTCGAAGTTGACCGTGCTGCTGCGTCGCACCATGCCGATCACCTCGTAACCCTTGTCGAGCAACAGCTCGGCGAGGTAGGAACCGTCCTGGCCGGTGATGCCGGTGATGAGTGCTCGTTTGGTCATGGGTCATCCAGTTGTATCGCCGTCGAGGCGTCGCCGCATGTCTGAGAAGAGGTCTCCCAGCGTATCGGTCAACGAAATCTCCGGCTTCCAGCCGGTGTCGTGGTTGATCTTGGTGGCATCCCCCCGGAGCACGGGCAGGTCTACCGGGCGCATCAGAGACGGGTCGGGCACCGCTTCGATGGTGGTCGTGGCCCGCGCCAGCAAGCCGTCGACCACCTCCTGCCCACTGACGTCGACGCCGGAACACACGTTGTAGGCCTCGCCGGCTCGGCCGAATGCTGCCAACAGGCGATAGGCCCGAACCACATCGCGCACATCGGTGAAGTCCCGCCGAGGGGTGAGGTCGCCGATGGGGATCGACGATTGGCCGTCTCGTTCGGCTTCGATGATGCGACGGGCGACGGCTCCGGCCAGGAATCGATCGGATTGACCCGGGCCCAGGTGGTTGAAGGCCCGTACCCGGATGACGTCTTGTTGGTGGCCGAGCCACGCTTGCAGGCAGATCATGTCGGCCGCCGCCTTGCTGGCCGCGTAGGGACTCACCGGGCGTAGGGGAGCGGTCTCGAGCAGCGGCAGTTGGTCGGGGGTGACGATGCCGTAGACATCGGCACTGGTGGTGGCGATGACCCGGTCGACGCCGGCTTCGCGTGCGGCCAACAACACGTTGAGGGTTCCCTCGGCGTTGGCTCGCAGGGTCTCGACCGGTGACGCCCACGAACCCCCCACGTCGGCCTGCCCGGCCAGGTGGAAGACGACCTGCGGTTGATGGTGGTCGAGGCAGGACCGCACTCCGTCGAGGTCGCAGATGTCGGGTCCGTCGGCTCGATCGATGCCGATGACGTGGTCGCCCACGTCTCGGAGATGGGCCGTGAGGTGGCGGCCGACGAAGCCGTGGGCGCCCGTGACCAGCGCCCGCACAGGGGTCGGTTGGTGTTGTTGACCAGGGCGACCGGTGGACATGTGGGCCGACGATACCCGGACCTCCGACGCCCGGCGACACCCGAACCGGCGCGCTGCCGGCTGCCCTCGGGCCCGGTAGCCTGCTCTGATCGTGACGGCTGCCGACAATGCTGAGGAGGCCTCGCCTCGCCTGCCGGCCGTGTTGGTCGTGGTGGTGGTCGACGACCCAGACGAGGACCTCATCCCCACCCTCGAATCGGTGCGCGCCCAGGTTGAGGTGCCCATCGGTGCCGTTGTGGTCGACGTCACGGCCGATGGTGTGGTCGTCGAATCGGCGGCCCGAGCGATCATCCCCGAGGTGGTCATCCGGCGCGCCCCCGGCGCCACGTGGGCCGAAGGTGTCAACGCCGTGCTCGAACGGCCCGAATCGCTGCCTTTCATGCTGCTGTGCCGGGCCGGGGTTCACCTGGCCCCGGACGCGGTGGCCCATCTGGCCACCGAGGCGTTGGCCTCCAACGCCGGTGTGGTCGGCCCCAAGCTGGTGGATCGCGATCACCCCACGTTGTTGCGATCGGTTGGATTGGGGAGCGACAAGTTCGCCCACCCGGTGTCGGCGGTCGAGGTCGGCGAACTCGACCAGGAACAACACGACGCGGTCGCCGACGTGTTCGCCGTCGACACCCGCTGCCTGCTGGTCCGCTGGGACCTCCTCGAAGCGCTGGGCGGGCTCGACGAGGCCATCGTGTCCGACGGCGACGACATCGACCTCGGGTGGCGGGCGTTGGTGGCCGGGGCGCGCGTCCTGGTGGTGCCCGATGCGGTGGCGGGAGTGGGCCCCGATCCCGAACCCGATCAGCGTGCTCGCCTTCGTCACCAGGTGCGCATCATGTTGTCGGGATACGGCCCATTCCGGCTGGCTCGGGTTGTTCCCCAGGCGGCCATCCTGTGGCTGTTCAACCTGCTCGGTGCCCTGCTCACCCTGCGCCTGGGTCGTTTCCGGGACCTGCTGGCGGCCTGGAGCTCCAACCTGCGTCATCCCGGCGGCATCCGCCGCAAACGGGCCCAACTCAGTTCGTTTCGCCAGGTGGGTGACGGTGAGCTGCGCGAGTACCAGCTGTCGGGCAGCGCCCAGTTCCGCCGCTGGATCTCGTCGCGGGTGGCCTTCACCGAGTCCACCTCGGCCGGCCAGATCGCGCGGCGTCGCATCGATGCCCTGTCCGATGCTGCCGTTCGGAACGTCTTGCTGGCCGGTGTTGCCGCCGCGGTGGTGTACCTGTTCGGCAGTCGCGACCTGATCACCGACGGCGTCCCGGCGCTGGGGTCGTTGGCCAACTTCACCGGAGCCGGGCGCCCCGCCCTCGGTGAGTGGTGGAGCGGGTGGTGGCAGAGCGGATTGGGCACCGATCTCGCCGTACCCACCGGACACGGTGTGCTCGGAGTGCTCGGGGTGGTGGTGTTCGGCGCCGTGGGTCTGCTCCGCACGGTGCTGGTGTTGGCGGCGATCCCGTTCGGAGCGTGGGGTATGGGGCGGGCGCTGGCCCCCATGGGTTCCCGGCGAGCCTCGGCCGTGGCCGCCATTGTCTATCTGGCCCTTCCGGTGGGCTACAACGCACTGGCGGGTGGTAGCTGGCCGGCGATGGTGGGTTACGCCACCGCCCCCTGGCTGCTCGGGCAACTGGCGCGGGTGTCGGGTTCGGGGTCCTTCGCCGGCCAGACCACCATGGTGCGAGCGGTGCTGGCCATGGGCCTCATGGCGGCGATCGCCGCGTTCTTCGCTCCCATGGTGGTGCTGTTGATCGCGGTGATGGCGGTCGGCCTGCTGGTGGGGTCGTTGGTGGCCGGCAATACCGGTGGCCAGGGTCGGATGATCGGTGCCGCGTTGGGCGCCATGGTGCTGGCGGCCGCCCTGCACCTGCCCTGGACACTGGCGTTGTTCGCCGAGGGTGGTCAGTGGGCGCCGCTCGGCGCCTCCGGCACCACCGAACCGGGCACCATCTCCTTGGAGTCGTTGCTGCGTTTCGACACCGGCCCGGTGGGAGCCACGCTGTTGATCTGGGGTTTGTTCGCCGCCGGCGCCTACCCGCTCGTGCTGGGCCGAGGCTGGCGACTGGTGTGGGCCGTACGAGCATGGTTCGTGGCCCTGGCCGGCTTCGGGTTGGCGTGGGCGGCGCAGTGGGGTGCGCTCCCGGTGCCGCTGCCGTCGGTCGAGTTCGCCCTCGTGGTGGCCGCGGTCGGGTTGGCCATGGCGGTGGGAATCGGCGCAGCCGTTTTCGAGGTCGACCTCTTGCGCCACGACTTCGGGTGGCGCCAACTACTCGTGGTCATCGCCCTGGCCGGACTGGTCTGCGGGATCTTCCCGGCGATCGGCTCGGCGCTCGACGGGCGGTGGTCGATGCCACGCGACGACTACGACGACCTCTACTCCGCCCTGTTGCCCGACCCCGAGGACAACGGTTCCTACCGTGTCCTGTGGGTCGGATCCGACACCGTGTTGCCGGCCCGCGGCTGGCCGCTCGACGAGACATCGTCCTTTGCGCTCAGCGACGACGGGGCGCCCGCCATCCGTGACCAGCTGGTGGCCCCGCTCGATACCGATACCGGCCGGATCCACGATGCCCTCGTCGAGGCGGCCGCCGGTCGCAGCAACCGGCTGGGGCGGGAGCTGGCCGCCACCGGTGTGCGCTACGTGGTCGTGGTGCTGCGGTTGGCCCCTGCCCCGTTCTCCTCCGAGGAGGTGCCGGTGTCGGCTGCCATCACCGACGGGCTCAGCGAACAACTCGATCTGCAACGGATCGAAGGTGTCAATCAGGCACTGCTCTTCTACGAGAACGCCTCCTGGGTCCCGAGCCGGGCTGCGGTACCACCCGGCAGCGACCAGGTGCCCGACCCCGCCGACGTCACGGCGGTGTTGTCCACCGAGGCGGGTGCCAACCGATTCACGGGTCCGATCGAACCAGGCCCCGAGGTCCACATGGCCACCCCGCGCAATCTCGACTGGCGACTCAGCGTCGACGGCGAAGTGGCCGCCAGGGCCGATGGTCTGGGCTGGGAGAACCGTTTCGCACCGGTGAGCCGAGGCGACGCGGTGTTGTCGTATCACACGCCCATATCCCGGCGAGCGGCCCTCGTGGCCCAGATGATCGGCTGGCTGGTCGTGGGGGCCGTGGCCCTCAATCGCCGTCGAGCGGGGACGTCGTCGTGAGCGCCTTCCGGATTCCCGCCCTGGTGTTGATCCCGGCCTTGCTCGTGGGCGGGGCCGTGTACGACGCCGAGAATCGGCCCGAGGCAGAACCGTCCAGCGTGCGAGCCGACGCCGGACTCGCCACCGTGGCTCCGGCCGATGCTCGTTCATCGGTGTGGTACTGCCCGGCGGCCGCACTCGGCAACGACGACCAGGTGGTGGTCACCAACCTCACCACGGACGAGCGGGTGGGCACCGTCACCTATCTGCCGGCGCTGCGGACCTACGGCGAAGGCGTCGACACCGCAGTGCGGGCCGAGATCACGCTTCTCCCCGGCGAACAGCTCGAGTTGGTTCCGGCCGAACAGATCCCGGGTGAGGATGCGGTGGCGGCCGTGGTCGAGTTCGACGGCGGCGCGGTGATGGTCGAGCACAGTGCCACCGTCGCCGACCTGGGCGCCACCGACCGCCAACCCTGTGCCACCGAGGCGGCATCCAACTGGTATTTCCCCGTTGGTGCCACGGTGAGTGATCCCGGCGTGTCGGCGGCCAGTCAACAACTGGTCCTGCTCAACCCGTTTCCCGATCCCGCGGTGGTCGACATCACGTTCGACACCAGCAACGGTTCACGGGATCCCAGCAACTACGAGGGACTGGTGGTGGCGGGACGGTCGGCCCGGCTGCTCGACGTCAACGAAGAGGTGGCCAATGTCGAGCGGGCGTCGGCCTTCGTCCGGGCCCGCAGCGGCCGCCTGATCGTCGACCGGGTGCTGGCCTACGACGGTGCCGTCGAACGGCAGGGGCTGTCGGTGGCCGCCGGTGCCACCCGGCCGACGATCGACGTGCACTTGCCCGGCGGAACGTTGGCCGAGAACGCGACAACATCGGTCTTCATCATGAACCCCGACCCGGACTTCCCCGCCGAGGTCGACATCGAGGTGGTGGCGTCGGAGGTGGCCGCCATCGAACCCTTCCAACGCACCGTGCCCGCCGACGGGGTCATCGAGGTCGTCATCCGCTCCGACGTCAGCGCCGAGCCGATCGGCGGTGACCCCGGTCGGGTGCTCGAAGGGGTGCGCAGCTTCTCGCTCGTCGTCCGGTCGCTCAACGACGTGCCCGTCGTGGCCGAACGACGCGACCTGGTGTTGGCCTCGGCCGACACGGCGCCCGGGCTCACCACCGTGGTGGGCAGCCCGGTCACCGCCACCCGCTGGTCCACCGTGGTGAGCTCTCTCGATCCGGAGGCGTCGGCGCTGGTGATCCAGAACCCCAGCTTCGACAGCATCGTCACCCTCACCCTCACCGCCGGTGATGCCGATCCCGTCGAGTTCGAGCTCAGTCGCGGCGGCCGACTCAGCGTGCCGTTCTCCGAGATCGGCGGCGGCCCCATCTCGATCGAAGCCTCCGGCCCGGTGGTGATGGAGCGTCAGGTGGTGGGGCTCACCTCGCGGTCGTCGGCGTTGGGTGTTCCCGACGCCGTGTCGGTGGCGAGCGACACCACCCCCTGAGGATTCAGTCGGCCCGCAGATCAGCCACCGCGGCCCACAGGTCAGCGGTCTTCGGCGGACCCAGGAACGAGGCCTGCCGTACCCCGGCATGATCGACGACCACCACGAGCGGTACGGCGTCGATGGCGTAGCGGTCGTGTAGATCGGGGTGAGCGGACACCTCGATCTCCTGGACGGCAACGTTGTCGGATTCGAGGTGGCGGGCCTTGTCCCATGTCTCGGCACAGGTGGCGCAGGTGGCCGACGAGAACACCGCGATGAGCCAAGGCGCGTCGGGTCGGTCGAAGTCGGATCGATCGAGTTGATCGGGAATGGAGTAGCCGGTGCGGGCCGGAGCGTCGGGTCGGCGTCGTCGGGCGATCAGCGCCACGATCACCGCGACCACCAGTACGGCGACGACGATCAGCACCCGCTCCACGGCGGGTCAGTCGCCGGCTGAGGAGTCGCCCGGTACCGGCTCGGGTTCGAGCTCGGCGCCGAGCGGCGCTTCGTCGTGGGCGCCCTTCGGCGGGTCGCCACCGCCGAGGTCGAGGAGGCGACTGACTTCGGCGCCGTCGATGGTTTCGTGCTCGAGCAGGCTGCGGGCCACCAGATCGAGACCGTGACGGTGATCGGTGAGCAGCTGACGGCAGCGATCCTCTTGTTCGCGCATGATGCGTTCGATCTCGCTGTCGATGACCTTGGCGGTCTCGTCGCTGTAGGCCCGCTGGCCGGAGATCTCGTCGCCGAGGAACACCTGCCCACCCTGGCTCTGCCAGGCCATGGGGCCGATGCGATCGCTCATGCCCCATTCCTTCACCATCTTGCCGGTGAGCTCGGTGGCTCGACTGAGGTCGTCGGCCGCTCCCGACGACGTGTCGCCGAACACCAGGTGCTCGGCCATTCGTCCGCCGAGGAGTTTCACCAACTCGTCGCTGATGTAGTCGAGCCGCCAGAGATACCGATCCTCGTCGGGCAACGTCATGGTGACACCGAGCGCCATCCCACGCGGAATGATCGACACCTTGTGCAGGGGGTCGGAGTGGGGGAGAACCGATGCACACACGGCGTGGCCGGCCTCGTGGTAGGCCACCCGTTCCTTCTCGGTGTCGCTCAGCACGGTGCTCTCGCGCTGTTGGCCCATGAGCACTCGGTCACGGGCGCTCTCGAAGTCGACGCTGCGGATGTGGTCGGCCCCGTCGCGCACGGCGAACAGGGCTGCTTCGTTGACCAGGTTGGCCAGATCGGCACCACTCATACCGGGGGTGCCGCGGGCCACGACGTTGAGGTCGATGTCGGCGGCGAGTTTCTTGCCTTTCACGTGGACCTCGAGAATGGCTCGACGATCGTCGATCTCGGGGAACGGCACCACGACCTGCCGGTCGAAGCGACCGGGCCGCAACAACGCCGGGTCGAGGATGTCGGGCCGGTTGGTGGCGGCCATCATCACGATGCCTTCGGTGGCCTCGAAGCCGTCCATCTCGGCCAGCATCTGGTTCAGCGTCTGTTCGCGTTCGTCGTGCCCGCCGCCCAGACCGGCGCCACGTTTGCGGCCGACCGAGTCGATCTCGTCGATGAAGATGATGGCCCGGCCCAGCTTGCGGGCCGATTCGAACAGGTCGCGCACCCGGCTGGCGCCGACCCCCACGAACATCTCCATGAAGTCCGATCCGGTCACCGAGAGGAACGGAACCCCGGCCTCGCCGGCGACGGCCCGCGCGATGAGGGTCTTGCCCGTGCCGGGGGGACCAACCAGCAGCACACCCTTGGGAATTCGGGCGCCGATGGCCCCGAACTTGTCGGGGTACTTCAAGAAGTCGACCACCTCGCGGATCTCCTGCTTGACGCCGGCGTATCCGGCCACGTCGTCGAAGGTGGTGCCGGGCCGTTCGGTGGAATAGGTCTTGGCTCGGGAACGGCCGATCGACATGATGCCGCCCATCTGACCCTGAGCCCGACGCTGCATCCACCAGAAGAACAGGATGAGCAAGCTGATGGGGAGAAGCAGCGGTAGCCAGGTGGAGAGGAACGACGGTTCGTCGCGTTTGAGCTCGACCTCGGGCACGGTCTCGCGGTACACCTCGAGATCGGCGTCACTGATGTCGGCCGGGCCGGTGGTGGTGAACTCGTCGCCCCCCACCAGGGTGCCGTTGATCTTGCCGGTCTCGTTGTTGATGACGATGCTCTCGACCTGACCCTCCGCGACATGGGCCTGGAAGTCGGAGTAGATGATCTGGTCGCCGCCGTCGCGGGGAACAACCGCCGACAGCACCAGGGCGGCCAGCAGTGCACCGAGCACGATCCACATGGCCAGCCGGGGCCAACCGGAGTCGGACGCCTTTGGGCGGTCGGACCCGCGTTCGGGTGGCGGCGGGGGTGGGGGAGGGGGACCAGAGTCGGCCATGGATCCATGGTAGGGGTCCCCCCTCCATTGCGTGGCGTCGCGTATCCCCCAGAGCCAGGAAATCAATCGCTACGCTCGCCTCATGTCCCGTTCGTGCGCACGACCCATCTGTTCGGAAGCGGCCGCCACCACCCTGGCCTACGACTACGAATCAGGTTCGGTGTGGATCGATCATCTGGCCGTCGAGGCTCACCCGATGACCCACGATCTGTGCCTCGCCCACGCGGATCGCATGGTTGTGCCCCAAGGTTGGGTGCTCGAAGACCGCCGTACCGCGTTGCGCCGTATCGCCTGACCCGAGCCCCCGACAACCGCGTCAGCCGGTGCGGGCCGGCGCCCGTTGTCCGTAGCCTGCCATCGATGGAATCGTCCTATCGGCCGTCGAGCGAGCTGCTGATCCTCGCCGGGTTGTGGCTGGTGGGGAACTTCGCGGCGGCCATGACCGCAGTCGCGATCTCTGGTGCGGTGGGTTGGGATCTCGCGGCCATCGCCGGTGACGGGGCCGACGTGGGTCGGGCGTCGATACAGGTGGCCAGTGGCGCACCGGTGTCGTCCGATGTGGTGCCGATCTGGGGAACGGCACTCTTCCAGATCCCGTTCTGGGTGGCGCTGCTCACCGCCCCCACGGTGGTCGCCGGCGGGTGGCGACCCATGCTCGAGCGTTACCGGGTGTGGTACCGGCCGAGGGACATCCCGCTGGGCCTGGGGGCCGGGCTGCTCACCCAGTTGTTGCTCGTGCCCGCCCTGTACCTGTTGTTGTTCTCGATCTTCGGTGATGCCGACGTGGGTGGACCGGCGCGCGCCCTGGCGGCTCGGGCCCAGGGGCCGGTGGGGGTTCTCGTGTTCTTCGCGATCGTGGCCATCGCGGCACCGATCGCCGAGGAGGTGGCCTTTCGTGGGCTGTTGCTGAAGACCCTCGAACGCCTCATGGCACCCGGTCTGGCCCTGCTGATCTCGTCGGTGATCTTCGCGGCCGTGCACTTCCAGCTTCTGCAGTTCCCCGGTCTGCTGCTGTTCGGGCTGGTCGCCGGGGTCCTGGCCCAGCGCACCCGGGGGCTCATGGCACCCATCGCCGCCCACATGGCCTTCAACGCAGTGGCGGCCGTCACCGTGGTGATGGCATGAACCCGGGCTCTCAATCTCTGCCCCTGCGCGCCGATGGAGAGGCGCTACGGACAAGGGGAGAACGACATGGCGATGGATGCTTGTACTCGGTGTGGAGGCGCGTTGGTCTCGATCACCCTTCGGGTCAGCACCGGACCTCGCACCATGTACTCGTGCTCGACCTGCGACTACCGGATCTGGGACGCCGAGGGAGCAACCACCGATCTCGAGGGTGTGCTCGACGAGCTGACCGAGACCACTCTTCCCCGGCAGAACAGCCGCACTCGCTGATTCCCGTGCGGGGGTGCAACCCCTGCACGCAGGTGGCGTGGGACGATACGTCCCCATGACCGCCGGTTCCTTCACCGACGCGCCCGAGCGACCGGCCTCCACCGACGACGCCGAGCCCGACGACGATCTCGGGCTCGATCCGCTCGAGCCGGCTCAGCCCATTCCGAGGGGCCGGTGGTCGATCCAGGCCTGGTTGACCCTGGCCATCGTGGCCGGCAGTGCGGTGTTCATCCTCATCGAGATGCACCCGCAGCTGATCTTCTCCAGCAGTACTCCCACCGGAGGCGACATGGGTGCCCACGTGTGGGGCCCGGCCTACCTGCGCGACGAGCTGCTGCCCAACTGGCAGCTGAGTGGTTGGACACCCGACTGGTATGCCGGCTTCCCCGCCTTTCGCTTCTACATGGTGTTGCCGTCGCTGGCCATCGTGGGGCTGAACGCCGGCGTCGGCATCATCCCCGGATCGCTGCTGATCGCGTCCATCGGGCTACTCGCCTACGTGGCGTACCGGCAGGGCCGGGTGCGGTTGGCCGTGGCGGTGGGGGTAGCCGGTGGGTTGGCGTTGCTGCTGGTGAGCATGCCCTACGGCATGGCCTTCAAGGTGGTGGCGGTCAGTGGTCTGGTCACCATGCCCATCACCGGTTGGGCCATGGGGTACCTGGCTCGAGTCCCGTTCCCCGGCGCCCCGATGCTCGCCGTGGCCACCTTGCCCTTCGTGTTCGACCGGTCGTTCAACATCTACGGCGGCAACGCGGCGTCGACCATGGCCGGAGAGTTCGCCTTCTCCATCAGCCTGTCGGCATCGTTGCTGGCCATCGGTCTGGTGGCCCGCGGCCTGCGGACCGGTCGGGGCCGCGCTCTCACCGCGGTGGTGCTGGCCGTGGTGGTGCTGTGCCACCTGCTGCCGATGATCTTCGTCGCCATCGCTTGCACCTGGTTGTTCGTGCTGCGAGTCGGTCGAGGGCAGATGCAGTGGGCCTTCACCACCGTGCCGGTGGCCCTGTTGTTGAGTGCGTTCTGGTTGGGGCCCTTCTACCTGCGGAGGGAGTTCCTCAACGACATGGGTTGGGGCAAAACCGGAGGTTTCAAGGAGCTCAGCGACTGGGGCGATCGATGGGACGTTCGTGAGGAGTGGGAAGGCTTCGTGTCGCCGCTGCTCAGCCGCAGCCAACTCAACCCCGACAACATCCTGGTCGACAGCCCACCGCTCGAGGTGGTGCTGGCATTGGCGGTGGTGGGGCTGGTCGCCTCCATCGTCACCCGCACCCGTCTGGGAGTCGCCTTGGGCCTCAGCGCCATCACCTTGGCGATCGTGTTCATCGTGTTGCCGGAAGGGCGTTTGTGGAACGCCCGGTTGCTGCCCTTCTACTACCTCACGCTGTACCTGTTGGCCGGCCTGGCCATGGCCTTCGGTATCCGCGGCGGTGCCTGGCTGATCAAGCGGGCGGTCGCCTCGTCCACCGACGCTCAGATGGTTTCGGCCATCAGTGCCGGTGCGATCGGCCTGGTGGCCGGGATACCCCTCGGTGGTCTGTTCGTGTGGATCGACCGCGGCACCGATGTCTTCGACAGCCCCGGGGTTCTGCTGCCGCTGTTCTTCCTCGCCACCTGGCTGGTCCTTGTTGCGTTGGCCGTGTCGGCTGCCTGGTTCCTGTCCGGCACTCCCGGTCGTGACGGACCGAGCACGGCCGCGATGGCCGTGCGCACGGCCGGGGCGGCGGTGGTCACCGGTCTGGTGCTGGTGTTGCTCGGCATGAACCTGGGGTCGCTGCCCGGCGGCGATCGCGAGCCGGGAACCTTCAGCTGGGGACCGTTCACCAGCAACGACATCAGCTTCGTACCCGGGTGGGCCGAGTGGAATTTCGAGGGGTATCAGGGCCGTGAGGGCAACTGGGCCGGCGGCGGCTGGGACGAATACTCCGCGGTGGTGGCCACCATGGAAGAAGTCGGCGAGACCTATGGCTGCGGCCGCAGCTTCTGGGAGTTCGAGCCCCAGCTCAACCGCTACGGCACCACCATGGCCCTGATGCTCTTGCCCTTCTGGAGTGACTCCTGCATCGGGTCGATGGAAGGCCTGTACTTCGAATCGTCGGCAACGGTGCCGTACCACTTCTTGTTGCAGTCCGAGCTCTCGGGGCCGTCCTACACCGACGAGCCCATCGAGGAAGGGGCCAGCACCACCGATCGGGGTGGCCCCTCGCGAGCCCAACGAGACCTTCCGTACCGCAGCTTCGACATCGACCGTGGGGTCGAGCACCTGCAGCTCCTCGGTGTGCGGTACTACATGGCGTTCTCGCCGACCGCACTCGAGGCGGCCCGGGCCCACCCCGATCTCACCGAGATCGACGGCTCCGGTCCGTGGCGGGTGTTCCTGGTCGACGAGGCCGAGTTGGTCGTGCCCCTCCAGAACGAACCCATCCGGGTGCCGGGTCTGTCGAATCACCAAGACGAATGGCTCGAGACAGGGGTCGAGTTCTTTCAGGAACCCGAATCGTGGGATGTGTTCCTCACCAACTCGGGGCCCGACGAATGGCTCGAGCAGGGCCCCGACGAGGAGGTGCTGCCGCGGCCGGTCGAGCCGGTGGTGGTGACCGACATCGAGACCACCAACGACACCATCTCCTTCAGTGTCGATCAGGTCGGTTCGCCCGTGCTGGTGAAGACCTCGTACTTCCCCAACTGGACGGCCTCGGGGGCCGACGGTCCGTGGCGGGTCACACCCAACCTGATGGTGGTGGTCCCCACCGCCACCGAGGTGACGCTCGAATACGGCAACACCTCTGTCGAGTGGGTGTCGTACCTGGCCACCCTGGTCGGTCTCGTCGGGTTGGCCGGGCTGGTGGTGCTCGACCGGCGGGCGCAGACCCCTCCCGAGCCATGGTGGGATCCCGTGAACCGGTGGTTCCGGCGCGATCCCGACCCATCCGACAGCAGCCATTTCGACACATACCAGCTCGACCGCGGCCAGTCGGACGGTGACCAGTCAGACGGGGGCCAGTCCGGCACGGAGCTGCCGACCTTCAACTGGTCGGCGACCGAGACCGAACCAGCAGCACCAACAACAACAACAGCAACACCACCGCCATCAACAGCAGCTGATCCACCCGCTCTTCCATGAGGCGGCTGTTCCGGCGGTTCGTTGCCGTCGGCATCGTGGCCACCGTGGTCGACATCGGCGGCTACATCCTGCTCCACGAGGGGTTCGGTTGGTCGATCGTGGCGGCCGAGGTGGTGGCCCTGCCCACCGCCGCGCTCACCAGCTGGTTGCTGCATCGGTTCGTGACCCTGCGCGACGACCCCTACCAGCGATGGATGAACCAGCCCGGCCTGTTCGTGGGGGTCAGCGCGGTGGCCGGACTCATCGATCTGGCCGTGCTGTTGGCCCTGGGTGGTTCGGCGCTGGCCAAGGTGATCGCCGTGGCCGTGGCGTCGGTGGTGCGTTTCGCCGTGCACCGCATGCTGTTGTTCCGCGATGTGCGGGCCGCCCAGCAGACGCCGGCCGGCCGGCCGCTGCCCGAGGGCGACATCCGGTTGTCGGTCGTGGTGCCCGCCTACCGCGAAGCCGACCGCATCGAGTCCACCGTCGACACGCTGCGGGCCGGGCTGGGGGGAATCGGGTCGGTCGAGATCGTGGTGGTCGACGACGGCTCCGACGACGACACCGCAAGCCGGGCCGCCGGCGCCGACCAGGTGGTGGTCCTGCCCGACAATCAGGGCAAGGGAGCAGCGGTGCGGGCCGGCATGTTGGAGGCCCAGGGTCGGGTCTGTGCCTTCGTCGATGCCGACCTGGCCTACGGGCCCGATGTGGTCGATGCCCTGGCCCGAGCCGTCGAGGAGGGGTGGGACATCGCCGTGGGAAATCGCCGCCACGTGGCCACCCACACCCTGGTCCGGGCCGGTCGGCTGCGCGAGGTGGGGGGTCGGTTGGTCAACCTCGCCACCCAGGCCCTGCTGCTGGGCCAGTACCGCGACACGCAGTGCGGGGTGAAGGCCATGCGGCGCGACGTGGCCCGGTCGCTGTTCGCCCGCACCACGATCGACGGCTTCGCATTCGACATCGAGTTGTTCCATCTGGTCGAACGAGACCGGCTCACCCTGGTGGAGGTTCCGGTCACCGTGACCAACTCGTCTCGGTCCACGGTGCACATCGTGCGAGACACCGGTCGTTTGTTCCGCGACCTCTGGCGCATCCGGGTGGCGTCGCGCACCGGTGTGTACGACCGCACCCCCTGACCACGGGACCCAGCAGGTACCCTCGGTGCGCTATGGCTGACCTCGACGCGATCTTCAAGGCCTACGACATCCGCGGCACGGTGCCCGATCAGCTCGACGCCGACACCTCCCAGGCCATCGGTGCGGCCTTTGCCCGATTCCTGGCCGACGGTGAGCAGGTCACCAAGGTGGTGGTGGCCCACGACATGCGACCCACCGGCCCCGAGTACTCCCAGGCCTTCGCCGACGGCGTGATGGCCCAGGGAGTCGACGTCGTCCGTATGGGGCTGGCCAGCACCGACATGTTGTATTTCGCCAGCGGCCACCTCGGTGTACCCGGTGCGGTGTTCACGGCCAGTCACAATCCGGCCGAGTACAACGGCATCAAGATGTGCCGGGCCCAGGCCGCACCCATCGGCGCTGATTCGGGTCTCGACCAGATCAAGGAAATGACTCGAACCGGCCTCGCGCCGGCCGCCCACACCGGTTCGGCCTCCGACATCGATCTGCTCGATGCCTTCGCCGATCACGTACGGTCCTTCATCGATGTCGACGGGTTGGCCCCCATCAAGATCGTGGCCGACACGGCCAACGGCATGGGTGGCCTGGTGGCCCCGGCGGTGTTCGAGGCGTTGCCGGTCGATGTCGAGATCCTCTACGGCGAGCTCGACGGCACCTTCCCCAATCACCCGGCCGACCCCATCCAACCCGAGAACCAGGCCGACCTCATCGCCCGACTGCAGGAGGTCGGCGCCGACATCGGATTGGCATTCGACGGCGACGCCGACCGTGTGTTCCTCGTCGACGAGGCGGGGCGAGCCATCTCCGGGTCGCTCACCACCGCACTGGTGGCCTCGCGCATCCTGGCCAAGGAGCCGGGCGCGACCGTGCTGCACAACCTCATCTGTTCCAAGGCCGTCCCCGAGGTGGTGGCCGAAGCGGGCGGCACCGCCATCCGCACTCAGGTCGGTCACAGCTACATCAAGGCCGACATGGCCCGCACCGGCGCCGCCTTCGCCGGCGAACACAGCGGGCACTACTACTTCCGCGACAACTGGCGGGCCGACAGCGGCCTCATCGCGGCCATGTTCGTGCTGGAAGCGATGTCGGACACCGGCCTCACGCTGTCACAGCTGCTCGAACCGGTTGATCGTTACGTGGCCTCGGGGGAGATCAACACCCGGGTCGACGACACCGACGAGGTCATCGAACGGGTGGCCGACCGATACCAAGATCTCCACCAGGACCGCCTCGACGGGCTCACCGTCGATGCTGGAGACTGGTGGTTCAACCTGCGGGCCTCGAACACCGAACCGCTGTTGCGCCTCAACCTCGAGGCCCCCGATCAGCAATCGTGCGACGCCCGTGTGGCCGAAGTGCGGGCCCTGTTCGGCTGACCGACCCACCACCGTCCCAGATCAAGGAAGCTCAACCAATGGCGCTCGACCAACGTCTGCTCGACATCCTGGCCTGTCCCGAGGACAAGGGCCCGCTGCTGTACTTCGAGGGCGAGAACCTGCTGTACAACCCGCGTCTGCACCGGCGCTACGACATCCGCGACGACATTCCGGTCATGCTCATCGACCAGGCCACCGAGGTCGACGAGGCCGAGCACGAGCGGTTGGTGGCCCTGGCCGCGACCGAGGGCATCGAGCCCACGTTCGCCGCCGACTGACCGCGGGCGTGGACCGTCTCGAAGGGGTCGTGCAGGCCTACGACTGGGGTTCGCCCACCGCCATCGCCGACCTCTGCGGGGTCGCTCCCAGCGGTGAACCGCAGGCCGAACTGTGGTTCGGTGCCCATCCTCGGGGCCCGGCCCGGTTGGTCGAACGCGGCGCCACCACCCTCGACGAGCTCATCGCCGACGACCCGAACCGCCAAATCGGTCCGGGCCGCGACGAACTGCCGTTCCTGGCCAAGCTGTTGGCGGCGGCCCAACCGTTGTCGATCCAGACCCACCCCGATCGGGCCCAGGCCGTCGCCGGTTTCGAACGAGAAGAACGCGAGGGAGTCGCCATCGACGCCTTCGACCGGTCGTTTCGGGACCGGAACCCCAAACCCGAGCTGATCTGTGCGCTGACCCCGTTCGAGGCGCTGTGCGGTTTCCGTACTCCGGAGGAGGCGGCCGATCTGATCGCCCGCTGGCCCGTGGCCGCCCTCGAGCCGCTGGTGTCGGCGTTGCGGACAGACGCACCGGCGCCGGACCGGCTGGCCGATGCGCTCGAGTGGTTGCTCACCCGGTCGAAGGCGGAGGCCGAGGCCCTGGTGGCCGACGTCATCGACGCCGAACCCAGCGACCTGGTGTTGCGGCTGCACCGCCACCACCCCGGCGACATCGGTGTGCTGGTGGCGCCGCTGCTGCACCACATCACGCTGCAACCGGGTGAGGCGCTGTACCTCGAGGCCGGGAATCTGCACTCCTATCTGGGTGGTCTGGGTGTGGAGCTGATGGTGAACAGCGACAACGTGGTGCGGGGCGGGCTCACCAGCAAACACATCGACTGCCCCACGCTGTTGGCCCTGGTCGACACCACACCGGGCCGGCCCAACGTGCAGCAGCCGGCCGGGCCGGTGCACCGGTACCAGGGCGGTCAACCCGACTTCGTCCTGATGCGGATCGACCACACCGACCACACCTTCGAGTTCGATGGACCGGCCATCGCCATCGCCACCGAGGGGTCGGTGGCGCTCGAGGCCGACCGGTCCGAGGTGTCGTTGACCGCCGGCCAGGCGGCCTGGATTCCGGCGTCGACCGCGCGGGTGCACGTACGGGCCGAAACAGGGCAGCTACACCTGGCCACAACCGGCGTCTGAGCGGTACCCTGAGCCGTTCCGGGCTGATCGAACGGTGTCAGTTGACCCCAGCCCGTGCCCTTCCACGGCGTGATCGAGCGCGCCAGAGAGCACGAGGAGACACGGTGAGCAATCACGACTTCAAGGTGGCTGATCTCAGCCTGGCCGGATTCGGCCGCAAAGAAATCCAGTTGGCCGAGACGGAGATGCCGGGCCTGATGGCCCTACGGGCCGAGTACTACGACAGCCAGCCCCTGGCCGGCTCCCGCATCGCCGGATCGCTGCACATGACCATTCAGACCGCGGTCCTGATCGAGACCCTCACCGCGCTGGGCGCCGAGGTGCGCTGGGTGAGCTGCAACATCTTCTCCACCCAGGATCACGCGGCCGCCGCCGTGGCCGTGGGTCCCGAGGGAACGGTCGACAACCCCAAGGGTGTGCCCGTGTTCGCCTGGAAGGGCGAGACCCTCGAAGAGTACTGGTGGGCCACCGAGCAGCTCTTCCACTGGCCCGATGGTGGCGGCCCCAACCTCATCCTCGACGACGGTGGCGACGCCACCATGTTGGTGCACAAGGGTCTCGAGTTCGAGAAGGCCGGTGCCATCCCCGAACCCACCGACGACGACAGCGAGGAATGGCAGGTCTTCCTCGGTCGACTCAAAGCCATGGCCGTGGGTCACCCCGACTTCTGGGCCCCTATCGCCTCGGGAATCCGGGGTGTCTCCGAGGAGACCACCACTGGTGTGCACCGGCTGTACCAGATGCGCGAAGCCGGCACCCTGCTGTTCCCGGCGATCAACGTGAACGACGCCGTCACCAAGTCGAAGTTCGACAACCTGTACGGCTGCCGCCACTCGCTGGTCGACG
>JBPCTQ010000358.1:0-14626 GCA_051011595.1 Acidimicrobiales bacterium | reverse complement strand
GTTGAACGGCGTGATGCCGGCGACCACACCCAAGGGCCGGCGGACCGAGTACACGTCGACGCCGCTGGAGGCCTGCTCGTTGTAGGACCCCTTGAGGTGCTCGGCCAACCCGCACGCGTACTCGATGTTCTCAATGGCCCGAGCCACCTCTCCCCCGGCATCACTCAGCACCTTGCCGTGTTCGGCGGTGAGACGGCGAGCGATCTCGTCGGCGTTGGCCACCACCAGGCTGCGGAAGTCGAACATCAACTTGGTGCGTTTGGCCACACTGACCTGGCTCCAGGTCTCGTAGGCGGCCTGGGCCGAGGCCACCGCCTGGTCGACCTCGTCGATCGATGCCAGGTCGACGGCCCCGGACTGCTCGCCGGTGGCCGGGTTGAACACCGGTGCGGTGCGCCCCGATGCCGACGGCACGGCCTCGGCGTCGATCAGATGGTGGATCTCGTTCACGCTGGGCTCCCGGGTGTCAGATGAGGTAGCTGGACAGGCCGCGACGCAGGTACTGCCCGTGACCGGTGGATCCGGTGTAGGTGTCGTTCTCGACGATGACCCGACCGCGCGACATCACGGTGTGGACGTGGCCATTGATCTCGAAACCCTCCCAGGCCGAGTGGTCCATGTTCATGTGGTGGTTGTCGACGCTGATGGTCCAGGTCTTGTTGGGGTCGTACAGGACAATGTCGGCGTCGGAGCCCGGCTGGATGGTGCCCTTCTTGGGATAGAGGCCGAACATCCGGGCCGGGGTGGTGGCGCAGAGCTCGACCCAACGGGGCAAGGTGATCTCTCCGTTGACCACCCCCTGGTAGATGAGGTCCATGCGGTGCTCGACGCCGCCGATGCCGTTGGGGATGGCCCGGAAGTCGTCGATGCCCAGCTCCTTTTGTTCCTTCATGCAGAACGGGCAGTGATCGGTGGACACCACACACAGGTCGTTGGTGCGCAGGCCCTTCCAGAGGTCTTCGTGATGATGTTGGTGTTTGGTGCGCAGCGGAGTGGAGCACACGTAGGCCGCACCGTCGAAACCCGGTTTGCCCAGATGATCCTCGAGGTTGAGGTACAGGTACTGGGGGCAGGTCTCGGCGAACACGTTGGCGCCGTTGTCGCGGGCGATGGTGACCTGCTCGAGGGCCTCGGAGGCCGAGAGGTGCACGATGTAGAGCGGTGCCGCCCCCACCTTGGCCAGCTGGATGGCCCGATGGGTGGCCTCGCTCTCGAACTCAGCCCGGCGGACGTACCCGTGGTTGACGGGGTCGGTCTCGCCCCGTTCGACGGCCTGTTCGGCCAACACGTCGATGGCCAGACCGTTCTCGGCGTGCATCATGATCAGCGCACCGGTACCGGCGGCCTGTTGCATGGCCCGCAGGATCTGTCCGTCGTCGGACAAGAACACACCGGGGTAGGCCATGAACAGCTTGAAGCTGGTGATGCCCTCCTGCACCAGGGCGTCCATGTCCTTCAGTGACTGATCGTCGACGCCACCGATGATCTGGTGGAACCCGTAGTCGATGGCGCACTTGCCTTCGGCCTTGGCGAACCACTGGTCGAGGCATTCGCGCACGCTCTCGCCGTAGCGCTGCACGGCGAAGTCGACGATGGTGGTGGTGCCGCCCCACGCCGCCGCTCGGGTGCCGTTCTCGAAGTCGTCGGCCGCCACCGTGCCGCCGAAAGGCAGCTCCATGTGGGTGTGGCCGTCGACCCCACCGGGAATCACATACAGGCCGTTGGCATCGATGACCCGTTCGGCACCGGTTTCGGCGCTGACCGCCACATCGGACCCGGGCGACATCACGGCCACGACGGTCTCACCGTCGATGAGCACGTCGGCGGGATCGGCGCCGGTGGGAGTGATCACCGTGCCGTTCTTGATGAGCTGTTTCATGACGCCCCCTGGGTGGTGTCTCAGTCGATGGACTCGATGGTGTCGACGATGGCGGTCATGCCTTCGTCGATCTCGGCTTGGCTGACGTTGAGCATCGGTGTGATGCGGATGGCATTGCCGTAGAGGCCACCCTTACCCACGAGCAGGCCCCGCTGTCGACATCCTTCCAGGATGGCGGCGGCTCGCCCAGCGTCGGGTTCGAGGGTGCCCGGCTGCACCGTTTCGACGGCCTGCATCAACCCCCGGCCCCGCAGCTCGGCGATCCACGGGGTGCGTTCGACCACGGGAGCGAGCGCTTCGACGATGCGGGCACCCATGTGCCTGGCGTTGGCCTGCATGTCGTCGGCCCGGATCTGGCGCAGCGTGGCCAGCCCGGCCGCCGCCGACAGCGGGTTGCCGCCGAAGGTGCTGAACGAGTTGACCTTGATGGTGTCCATCAGCTCGGCTCGGGCCACGATGCCGGCCAGGGTGATGCCGTTGCCCACTCCTTTGGCGAAGGTGAGCATGTCGGGCACGATGTCGTGGGCCTGGTAGCCCCAGAAGTGCTCGCCCGTGCGCCCCCACCCGGTCTGGACCTCGTCGGCCACGAACAGGATCCCGTGGTTGGCCAGCACCTTCTGCATCGACCCGAAGAACCCGTCGGGCGGGGTGGCGAAACCACCCACCCCCTGAATGGGTTCGGCGATCAGGCAGGCCACGTCGCCCGCCGTCATCATGTCGATGACCTGCTGGAGGTCTTCGACACAGGCGTCGGTGAAAGCATCGTCGTCGAGTTCGCGGAACGGACTGCGCAACCGATACGCACCCTGCACGAAGTTGACGGACAACCCCGACAGGCTGGTGGACGACCACGACGCGTGCGACGTGATGGCCTGGGCCGTGAACGAGCGCCCGTGATAGCTGTTGCGCATGGCCAACACCTGGTTGGAGCGCCGGTAGCTGGTGGCCAACAAGATGGCCGTGTCGTTGGCTTCACTGCCCGAGGTGGTGAAGAAGACCCGGGCGTCGGGGATACCCGACACCGCGGCGATCTCCTCGGCCAGCTCGATCATGGGTTCGGACAGGTAGAGCGTGGAGGTGTGCAGCACCTTGCCGGCCTGGGCCTGCACGGCGGCGGTGACGGCCGGATGGGCGTGGCCGATCATGGTGGTGAGCACCCCACCGAAGAAGTCGAGGTAGCGGTTGCCCTCGACATCGAATACGTAACCCCCCTCGCCCCGGTCGATCGACAAGGGTTCGGTGTAGAGGGGCGACAAGAACGAGGGCAGGACGGCCCGGTATCGATCGGCCAGCTCGGCGTTGGTGGTCATCGACACCTTCCCCCGTTCAGGCTTCGGTGAGTGGCCCGTACATGTCGGGCCGCCGATCGCGGTAGAAGGCCCACTGGTTGCGGGTCTCCTCCACCAGGCCCAGGTCGAGGTCGCGGATGACCAGCTCCTCGGCCTGGTCCGATGCCGGATCCTCGACGAACTGGCCACGTGGGTTGGCGAAGTAGGACGTGCCGTAGAAGTCGTTGTCGCCCAGCGGCTCGATGCCGACCCGATTAATGGCGCCCACGAAGTACATGTTGGCCGCCGCCGAGGCGGTCTGTTCGAGCTTCCACAGGTAGGCCGAGAGACCTCGGCTGGTGGCCGACGGGTTGAACACGATCTCGGCACCGTTGAGCCCGAGTGCTCGCCAGCCCTCGGGGAAGTGGCGGTCGTAACAGATGTAGACACCGACCTTGCCGACCGCGGTGTCGAACACCGGATACCCGAGGTTGCCGGGCCGGAAGTAGAACTTCTCCCAGAACCCCTTCACCTGCGGGATGTGGGTCTTGCGGTACTTCCCGAGGTAGGTGCCGTCGGCGTCGATGACCGCCGCGGTGTTGTAGAGGATGCCGGGTTGATCCTCCTCGTACATGGGCAGCACCAGCACCATGCCGTGTTTGGCGGCCAGCTCTTGGAACCGTTTGGTGGTGGGTCCGTCGGGGATGGCCTCGGTGTAGCTGTAGTACTCGGCGTCTTGGACCTGGCAGAAGTAGGGCCCGTAGAACAGCTCCTGGAAACACATCACCTGGGCGCCGGCGGCCGCCGCCTCGGCCAGGTACTTCTCGTGCAGCTCGATCATCGATTCCTTGTCGCCGGTCCACGCGGTCTGCAGGATCGCCGACTTGATGACTTCGGACATGGCAGCCTCCGGGGCTCGGGAATTCGAGATCGCGGGCCACGACCCGCCTGGGCCGAGCGTATTGACTCACCGAACCCTGTACAAGGATCTCTTTGTTGTATACAAAGAGACGGCATGGCCCGCCGGATCAGCGCCCGAGTCGACCAAGCGACGGCCCAGGGCATCGCCGCCGCCATCGGGGCCATGGTGGGCGAAGGTGAGCTGCAACCGGGCGACAAACTCCCCACCGTCCGGGCCTTGGCCGCCGAGCTCGGCGTGAGTGTGAACACCGTGTCCGATGCCTGGCGTCGGCTGTCGAGCCATGGGGTCATCAGCACCGATCGGCGCCGCGGCACCACCGTGCGGTCGCCGCCGGCGGGTGTCGGCGGGCGCTACTGGCGGGTGCCGGTGGAGCCCGGCACCATCGATCTCGACCTGAGCACGGGCACTCCCGACGACGAGTTGTTGCCACCCATCGGGCCGGTGTTGCACCACCTGCACGCCGACGTCACCGTGACCTCCTACATCGACCCTCCGGTGGTGGTCGAGCTCGAGGCCGAGCTGCGCCGCCGGTGGCCGTTCCCACCACAGTCCATCACCGTGGTCGACGGGGCCCAGGACGCCCTCGACCGGGTAGTGAGCGAACTGGTGGGGTTCGGCGACACCGTGGTCATCGAAGATCCGACGTTCCCGCCACTCATCGACATGGTCGAGCTGGCCGGCGCTCGGGTCATCGGGGTGGCCCTCGACGACGAGGGGCCCCGGCTCGACGCACTGGCTGCAGCCATGGACCACGATCCGGTGGCTCTGTTCATCCAGCCCCGCGCCCACAACCCCACCGGTGTACATCTGTCATCACGCCGGGCCGGGGCCATCGCCGAGCTGGTGGCGGGCACTCGAACCCGTGTGGTCGAGGACGACCACTCCGGCGCGGCCACCGGGGTGGCCATCGAGAGCGTCGGCACGGCTCAGCCCGACCAGGTGATCCACATCCAGAGCTTCTCCAAGTCGCACGGACCCGATCTGCGCATCGCGGCCCTCAGCGGGCCCGCCGACGTGATCGACAACATCACCCGCCGGCGACAGCTGGGGCCTTCGTGGACCAGTCGTCTGATCCAGCAGATCCTGCTCACCATGCTCACCGACCCCGACACCGAGACGCTGGTGGTGGCCGCGGCCACCGAGTACCAGCGTCGTCGGGGCGAGCTCCGAGCCGAACTGAACGAACGAGGTGTGAGCGTGTCACCGGGCGTCGGGCTCAACATGTGGATTCCGGTCACCGACGAGCAGCGAGCCGTCGTGGCGTTGGCCGCCCACGGCATCGGCGCCGCACCGGGGCGACCCTTCCGGGTCGACGCCACCGATCAACACCACATTCGCCTGAGCATCGGTGCACTGCGCAGCGGGTTCGCGGCGGTCGCCGAGACGGTGGTGGCCGCCGCCACCGAACCCCCGGCCACGGTGGTGTCCTGACCCCGACCTCCCGCGACACCCTGGTGGGCATCGCACTACGCTCGCCGCCGTGCCCGACCGACCACCACCAGGAGACGAGTCGTGATCCCGCTCGATGAGACCTTCGACGGCACCTTCCCGTTCGCACCCCACACCTTCGATGGACACGGGTTCGTGCAGCACTACGTCGACGAGGGACCCCGCGACGGTGAGGTGATCGTCTGCCTGCACGGCGAACCGACGTGGGGGTATCTCTACCGCAACATGATCGGGCCACTCAGCCGCGATCACCGGGTGATCGTGCCCGACCACATGGGGTTCGGGAAGTCCGCCACACCCCAAGACCGGCCCTACACCCTGCAACAGCACACCGAGAATCTGACCGCCCTGCTCGAGCATCTCGGCGTGTCCGACATCACCCTGGTGGCCCAGGACTGGGTTGGCCCCATCGCGTCGGCGTACACGGTCCGCAACGGCGATCGGGTGAAACGCCTGTTCCTCGCCAACACGTTGGCCGGCTACGGCCAGGTCGACGATCCCGACATCCCCCAGATCATCGAATCACCATGGTTCCGATGGATCGGTGAGGGGCTCGAGACCGGTCGCACCGAACAGGTGCTCCGCCACGCCGGCTCCACCATCTTGTCGGTGATGAAGATCATCGGTTTCCAGAACTCGGCCGCCGTCGACGACACATGGATTCGTGCCTACTCGGCGCAGTTCCCCGACTGGGACTCGGCCATCGGCGCCTATGAGTTCCCGATCGATGCCTACCAAGGCCGCATCTTCGACTACGTGATGGCCGGTCTCGACGGGGTACCCGACCTGGTGGCCAAGCCGGCCATCTTGTTGGAGGGCCTCGAGGACCGTGCCATCCCGCCGGCCCGGGCGATCGCCGACTTCCGTGCGTTGTGGCCCGACGCCCCGGTCGTCGAGTTGCCGGGGGTTGGTCACTTCTGCCAGGAAGATGCCCCCGAGATCCTGGTCACCAACATCTTGCAGTTCATGGCGGCCAACCCGTGATCGAGATGCTGAAGGGCAAACGGCCATGAAGATCCCCAAACCCACCGATGCCGACAAGGACTACTTCCTGTCGTTGTTCGACGATCGGCTCGAGGTGGAGCTGCGGCCCATGTTCGGCAACGTGGCCGCGTTCGTGGCCGACAACAGCCAGATGTGTGCCGGTTTGTTCGGCCCGCTCGTGGGTCTGCGCCTGGGCGACACCGAACGAGCCGAGCTGGCCGCGGTCGACGGCGCCGGGCCGTTCGGCCCCGAGGACCGACCCATGAAGGAGTACGTGGCCATGCCCGAGCAGTGGCGGGTCGACCACGACGACGTGGTCGAGCAGTGGATCGAACGAGCCATCGCTCACACCGCCTCTCTTCCCCCCAAGAAGAAGAAGGCCAAGAAGAAGGGCGCCAACTCATGAAGGTCTTCATCACCGGCGCGGCCGGGTTCATCGGCGGCACCCTGGCCGGCCGCTACCGCGACGCCGGGCATCAGGTGGCCGGTGTCGACCAGGCCGCCGATCCCGATGCCGGCATCGTGGCCGGCGACGTGCGGGCGGCCGGCGACTGGCAGGACGCGGCCGCCGGGGCCGACGTGGTCATCAACACGGCGGCGCTGGTGAACAACACCTCGCCGTGGGACGACTGCTGGGACGTCAACGTGATGGGCACCCGACGGGCCGTCGATGCGGCCGTGGCCGGTGGGGCCGGGCGGGTGGTGCACTTCTCGTCGGTGCGAGCCTTCTCCGACCTCGGCTTCCCCGACGGTGTCGACGAGCAACATCCGGTTCGTACCGACGGCCATCGGTACGTCGACACCAAGATCGCCAGCGAACAGGTGGCGTTGCAGGCCCACGCCGGTGGTGAGGTCGAGGTCACGGTCATCCGGCCGGGTGATGTGTACGGCCCCGGTTCGATGCCGTGGACGGTGTGGCCTCTCATGGGATTGCAGGCCGGCGGCTTCGCCGTTCCGGCCGAGGGTGGCATCTTCAGCCCCGTCTACGTCGAGAACCTGGTCGACGCGGTGGTGGCCGCGGCCGCCACGCCGGGAGCAGCCGGCCAGGTCATCACCATCACCGATGGCATCGCCATCGAGAACGCCGAGTTCTTCGGCCACTACGCCCAGATGTTGGGGGTCGAGCTCCCCGAGCTGCCCGACGATGAGCTCCGAGCCCTGCTGGAGGCGGCCGGGGTGGGGGCCGAGACGGCCGACTACTTCCGCCGCCAGGGCACGTACTCCAACACCAAGGCCCGCCGCCTGCTCGACTGGGAGCCGCAGGTCGACCTGGCCGAGGGTATGCGCCGGACCGAACAGTGGGCTCGGGCCGACGGATTGATCACCTGACCGAGGCGGTCAGTCCGAGTCGGGCCGGGGCACCATGGCCGGCCAGTCACCGATGATGCCGGCGGCTTCGAGCTCACCGATCTCGCCGTCGTCGAAGCCGAGCGCGTGGAGCACGTCGACGGTGTGCTCGCCGAGCAGCGGGGCCGGGCCGCCGAGCTCGATGTGGTGGCCGTCGATCTGGAAGGGAAAGCTGAAGTAGGGCACCCAGCCGGCCACTGCGTGTTCGTACCACTGGATGAATCCCCGCTGGTGGTGTTGAGCGGTGCGGGCGCTGTGTTCGGGATCGACGCATGGTGCCGCCGGTACGCCGGCTCCCCACAACGCGGCGGCCGCCGGCTCGGCCGGCCGTTCGGCTGCCCAGGCGGAGAGGACGGCGTCGACAGCCGTGGTGTCGCTCCGATCGACCCCGGCCAAGCCGTCGATCACGCCCACCAGCGCCTGCCATTGGTCGCCGCTCTCGACGCTGATCGCCAGCCACTGGTCGTGGTGCACACTGCGGTACACACCCTGGGGCTGCGCACCGGGCGACTGGTTGCCGGATCGGGTGAGCAGGTTGCTGTAGGCCGACCACTCGATGACCTGCTCGGCCGCCGCCTGGAGCGCACCCTCGATGAGCGGCACCTCGACGTGTTGGCCCAGTCCGGTGCGTTCCCGTTCGGCCACCGCCAGCAGGGTGGCGAAGATGGCGTGCATACCGGCGATGGTGTCGACGGGACCTCGCGGCACCAGCGGCGGCCCGTCGGGGCTGCCGGTGCGCTGGGCCAGCCCACTGACCTGTTCCATCGTCATGGCGAAGCCGACCCGATCCCGCCACGGTCCGTCGAGCCCGAAGGCCGGAACCCTCACGAAGATGGTGCGGGGGTTGAGCTGGCGCACTCGCTCCCAGGTGATCCCCCACCCCTCGGTGACCCGAGGGCTGTAGTTCTCGATGACCACGTCGGCGTCGGCGATCAGTCGTTCCAGCACCTCGAGGCCGCGAGGCTGGCCGAGATCGAGATTGATGACCCGCTTGCCTGCGTTGGCCCCGTGGTACACGGGTGACCACTCCCAGAGGATGGGTTTGGTGAGCCCACTGGCCCAGCGCATCCCGTCGAGCCGAACGTGGGACTCGACCTTCACCACATCGGCCCCCAGCGCCCGCAGGGTGTTGGCCGCGATCGGCCCGGCCCAGAAGGCCGACAGGTCGACCACCCGCAGCCCGGCGAGAGGCTGATCCGGCCCCGCGGGCAGCGAGGGCGGGTCGAGGTCGGCAACCGGCGGCGCCTCGCCCTCACCCAGCGACGGGGCGGCACGGACCGGAGCCAGCGTGGATTCGGAGAACTGATAGGGCGGCCGCGGCTGCGTGAACCCGTGGGGGTTCTCCTCGAACACGCCACGGGCGACGAAGTGGTCGATGTCGGCGATCACGTCGCCGGTGCCGATGGGGCCGACCGGGATGCGGAAGTCGGTGGCCATGGCCACCAGCTCGTCGACGGTGTGGCGCGTGGTGAACGACCGGATGCGTTCCCACACCTCGTCGCGGCGTCGCATTCGTTCGCCGAAGCCGACCAGCTCGGGGTCCTCGCCCATCTCGGGGGCCCCGATCATCACGCAGAAGTCTTGCCACTGCTGACCGGTGAGTGTGCAAAAGCCCACGAAACCGTCGCTGGCCGGTTCGATCGAGGGGATCTCGATCTGGGGGCCACCCAGTCGTTCGGGGGCGAAGGCGTCGAAGATGGGCCGGTAGGTCTGGAAGGCGTGCCTCATCGCTTCGTACTGCGACCCGTCGACATGGGCGCCCACGCCGGTGGCGCTGGCGGCCAAGGTGGCGGCCAGCACGGCTGGAGCCGAGAGTGCGGCCAGGACGAAGTCGCCCAGTCGGCCACCGACGGCGTAGGGCTCCTCACCGGGGATGCCTCGGGTGGCGGTCGATCCGACCAGGGCCTGGAGCACGAAGTCGTTGGCCGGACGATCGGCCCACGGTCCCGACAGTCCGAACGAGGTGAGGGTGGCCACCACCAACGACGGATCACGAGCCCGGAGGGTGGCCGGATCGATCGACAGTGCCCGGGCATCGCCGGGGTTGTGGTCGTCGACCACCAGATGGGCGCGACCGATCAGCTCCGCGAGTCGGTTCTGGCCGTCGTCGGTCTCGAGATCGAGTGCCACACTCTGTTTGCCGCCGTTGAGGTACCGGAAGAAGGCACCGTCGTCACCGTCGGCCATGTCGGCGCCCGACGCCGACCACTGTCGGAGCGGATCGCCGCGAGGCGACTCGATCTTGGTGACATGGGCACCGGCGTCGGTGAGCAGCTTGCCCACGTAGGGCGCCGCCACCCCGCTCCCCATCTCGATCACCCGGAGACCAGTCAGCGGATGGTGGGTCATGGGGCCTCCAGCCTCAGCGGGCTGCCGCCTCGAAGGCGGCCTCGTCGGGGGTCTCGGTGCGTTCGCCGTACCCCTTCATCGACAGCGGCCACTGGGTGACCACCCGACCGCTGGGGGTGCGGTAGTAGGTGTTGCAGCCCGCCTGCCAGACAGCGACCCCATCGATCTCTCGCTGGATCTCGTCGTTGTACTTCTCCATCACCTCGGGGCGCACGTCGACCCACGCCAGGTCGTCGGCGACCAGCCGCTCGAGGTGGGCCAGCGTGTGGTGCACCTGGTGTTCGATCATCTCGATGATCGACCCGTTGTTGGTGTTGGGGCCGTAGAGCATGAACAGGTTCGGGAAGCCGGCGGTGGTTATGCCCAGGTAGGCCTGGGCCCCGTCGTTCCACGCATCGCTCAGCCGACGGCCGCCCCGACCGACCACGTCGATGGTGGACAGGAACTTGGTGGTCTCGAATCCGGTGGCGAACACCAGCGTGTCGACCGGGCGGGTCTTGCCGTCGTCGGTCACCACCGCCGACTCGGTGATGTGATCGATGGAGCTGGTGACCAGCTCGACGTTGGTCCGGTTGAAGGCGGCGTAGAAGTCGTTGGAGAAGAGCGGCCGCTTGCAGCCGAACGGGTGCTGGGGACGCAGGGCGGCCCGTACCTCCGGATCGACGACCTCGTCGATGGCCGCCAGCCCCACTGTCTCGCGGTCGGCCAACACCGCTTGGTTCGAGAAGGTCGAGCCTATTTCGAAGTTGGAGTAGATCTGTTGGCGTAGCTCGCGGGCCGCGGCCGGGGTGGTTCGGAAGTGCTCCAGCTCTGCTTCGGTGAACGGGGTGTCTTCCTTGGGCAGCACCCAGTTGGCCGTGCGCTGGAAGAGGTGGACCTGCTCGGCCACCTTGGCCACCTCGGGCATGAGCTGCACGGCGCTGGCTGCGCTCCCGATGATGCCCACCCGCTCAGCGGTGAGGTCGTGGTCCCAGTCCCAGCGGGCCGAATGGATGCAGGTTCCCGCGAAGTCGTCGATGCCCACAACGGGCGGATAGGCCAGCTCGTTGAACATGCCGACCGCGCTGACCACCACGTCGGCGTCGATGGTGTCACCGGTGCTGAGGGTGAGGGACCACTGGGCTCGGTCCTCGTCCCAGCGGGCCTGTTCGACGGCCGTCTCGAACCGACAGTGCGGACCGATGTCGTGGGTGGCGGCGCATTGCTCGAGGTAGGCCAGGATCTCCGGTTGGCGGGCGTAGGGCCGACTCCAGCTCAGGTTGGGTTCGAACGAGAACGAGTAGAGGTGCGACTGCACATCACACGCGCACCCCGGATACCGGTTGTGGAACCAGGTACCACCCAGACCGGCGGCCTTCTCGATGAGGACGAAGTCGTCGAAGCCTTCCTGCTTGAGGCGGATGGCCGCACACAAGCCCCCGGGGCCGGCACCGATGATGGCGATTCGCAGTCGCCGCCGTTTGGCCGCCGATGCCCCCATCCCCTGGTCCTCCCCTACCCGTTGGCTCACGATGTCGCGAGCGAGCTTGGCACAGACCCCCGATGGGCTGACACCTGAGTTGATGTTCAGATCAGATGGGCCACGAAGTCTTCGATGGCGACGTTGAGCGCCCGGGGCGCTTCGACCTGCGGGAAGTGGCCGCAGTCGTCGATGGGGACCATCCGAACATCGGCGAAGTGTTCGGTCGGTATCGCTCCGTGGCCCTCGCCCGCGGAGACCCACAACACGGGCTGTTCGACGCGGGCGGCCAGGGCGAAGGTGTCGACGGCGAGACCCTGCAAATCGGCGATGGCCACCGCCATCGGGGTGGCCCCGGCATCGGCGACCACCCGATCGGCTTCGGGTCCGGCAGTACGAAAGAACCCGCGGTACAGCGCCTCCCGGGTCTCGTCTCCCGCCGGGGCCCGAAGGCTCTCGATCAAACGGCCCAGACCACTGTCGGTTCCGCCTCCTGCGGCGTCGAGTGTGGCCCTCGGACCCAGCCGTCCATCGACGATCACGACGGCAGCCACCAGGTCGGGCCGGCCGGCCGCCAGCTCCAGGGTGGCCGGGGTGGCACCGGCATGGGCCACCACCACCGCGTCCTCGATGCCCTCGGCGGCCATCACCTCGGCCAGATCGTCCGCCTGGCGAGTGGCCGCATAACCCGCTGTCGCGACCTCGGACCGACCGTGTCCACGCCGGTCGACAGCCACCACCCGCTGACCCGCGGCGAAGTGGCTGGTCACCGCGTCCCAGTGGTTGAGTTGGGAGCACCAGCCGTGCACCAACAGCATCGGAGGGGACCCGACCCCCGAGACCTGGTAGTGAATCCGGATCCCGTCGCTCGTGACCAACGATCCCATGGTGCGAGCAATCTACCGACACCTCCCGAGAGAGAAGAGACCAGCCATGCGACTCGACGACAAGGGGGCCCTGGGGACCGGCGCCGGCGCCGGACTGGGGCGGGAGACCGCCCTGCTGTTCGCCGCGCACGGCGCCAAGGTGCTGGCCACGGACGTCGAGACCGATCGGGTCGACGCCACCGCCGCAGCCATCACCGACGCGGGCGGCGAGGCGTTCGCCCTCACGGTCGACGTCACTCGTGAAGCCGACGTCGAGGCGGCGGTGGCCACCGCCGTCGACCGATTCGGGCGTCTCGATGTGGCGTTCGCCAACGCCGGTATCCAGGTGCCCGGTTTTCCGTCGACTCGCTTCGAGGACTTCACCGAAGAGCAGTGGCGCCAGGTGATCGACGTCAACCTGACCGGAGTCTTCTTCAGCGCCAAACATGCGGTGCCGGCGCTCCGGGCGGCCGGAGGTGGTTCCATCATCATCACCTCGTCGGCGGTGTCGATGGCCAGCGCCCGCAATCTCGCGCCCTACGCCGCCAGCAAGGGTGGGGTCAATGCTCTGGTGCGCAGCCTGGCCGTCGACCTGGGCGAGGACGGCATCCGGGTCAACGCCATCTGCCCGCTCCACGGCATGTCGACGAACTTCTTCACCGGACCGGGCAGCGAGGTGAGCGGGTTGTCGATGGAGGAGGCCCGTGGCCCCTGGGATGCCCAGGCCTCGGGGATGCCTCTCAAACTCGATCGCGCGCCGAGCCTGCGCGACAACGCCAACTCGGTGTTGTTCCTGGCCTCCGACGAAGCGGCCTACATCAGTGGGGTGTGTCTGCCCACCACCGACGGCGGGGTGTTGGGCGGGCTCTATCTCTGACCGGTCGGCACCAGCAGCTCGACGGTGCCGGTGACGTGGTCACCCAGGTCGTTGGCCGCCCGCATGACCACCTCCACTGTGTCGTGTTCACCGTCGCCGACCCTGTTGGCCACCTGCCCGGTGAAACGGAGGGTCTGGCCGGGGACAGCCGGAGCCCCCAGTTTGATGGCGATGCGGCGCACCCGAGCTTCGGGTCCGGCCCAGTCGGTGATGAACCGCGACACGTAGCCATTGGAGGTGAGGATGTTCATGAACAGGTCGGGTGCCCCTTGGGCCCGGGCGTATTCGGCGTCGTGGTGCACGGGCATGAAGTCGCGTGATGCGATGGCGCCGGCCACGATCACGGTGGCGGTCAGCTCGATCTCGAAGGGGGGAAGCTCTTCACCGGTGGGTGCCGCCGGCTTCGTCGACGGGCCCTTGGATCGCTCTTTCGGTTCGCCGGTGCGGCCGGGATCGAACTTGAGGACTCGGAACCGCTGCCGGCCCACCTCCTCGCCTTCGTCGGTGCGGTAGGTGGTCACCCAGGTCACGAAGTACCCGAGGCCCAGTCCGGTGGTCTTGGCCTCGGAGACTTCCTCCAGCAGGGTGATCGACTCCAGCTGATCTCCGATGTGGAGGTACCGGTCGAACTCCAGCTCGGAGTTGGTGGCCAGGGTGCCCCGGAATCCTTCGGCGGCCAGGATGCCCAGCGGGCTGTCGGGGTTGATCTCACCGGCGGCACCACCTCGCTCGGCGATGCCCTCGATGCGAGGTCGGCCCATGGTCCACGCCTGGAGCATCGCCGGCGGGGCCACCACCCCACCGTGGCCGTGCGCCTCCGCCGCCGCTTCGTCGAGGTAGACGGGGTTGCGATCATCGAGCGCATCGACCCAGTGCCGGATCATGGCCAGGTTCACCGGATCAGGAGCGTCGGATCGCCCCGAATCGCTCATGGGCAGACCGATGCGCTCGATCAGTCGCTCTCGCAGTGGATCGGGGGCGTCGGCCATGTTCGCTCCGGTGACAGGTGGGGACGGCTCGACAATGTATTGCCTCGGAGCGGACCCGAGCACACGCGCCGAGTGCCGGGGCGCCCCGGACGGCTGATCAGGCTCCCGGCTTGAACACCATCAGGTAGAGCATCACGACCAGCAGCAGGGTCATGGCACCACCACCGATGCTGACCTTGCTCTCGCCGGTCTCGTCGCCGGCGGCCAAGGCTTTCTCACCGGGCAGGATCATGGCGT
>JBPCTQ010000357.1:0-3585 GCA_051011595.1 Acidimicrobiales bacterium | reverse complement strand
CTCGTTGAACAGCGGGCTGGCGTAGTCCATGCGGGTGACGTTGGTGGTGCCCTGCAGGTAGGAGAGCTGCTCGGCCTGCTTCTCCATCCCGGTGTGCAGGTACCCGATGACGGGTTTGGAGCGGACCACCATCTCGCCCTTGAGCTCGAGCATCAGGCGCAGCACGCCGTGGGTACTCGGGTGCGAGGGGCCCATGTTGATGAACATGGTCTCGTCTTCGGCCAAGGCGGTGGTGTCGCCGGCCGCGGTGTCGACCGCACCCAGCTGGGCCAGCTCGCTCTCGGACAGGCGCAGCACAGCTCCGCCGTCGCGGACGCGGACTCGGTCATCGGTCGTGGGTTCGGTGTCGGTACTCATGGCGACCTATCGCGTCGTGGGGGCACCCTTGAACTGCACCGGAATACGCCCGACGGCGTAGTCCTTGCGCAGCGGATGACCCACCCAGTCTTCGGGCATGAGGATGCGAGACGGATCGGGATGATCGGCAAAGACGATGCCGAACATGTCGTAGGTCTCTCGTTCGAGGATCTCGGATCCCGGCCACACGTCGAACAGCGTCGGAACCACCGGTTCGGCCTCGGGCACCTGGACACGAATCCTTACTCGTTCGCGTCGTTCGTGGTTGATGAGTGCGACCACCACCTCGAAGCGTTGTGGGTCGACGGTGTCGGGGAGGTCGACCCGGCCCGGGTGGGTGAGGTAGTCGACGCCGCACAGATCGATCAACTGCGCGAACCCGTCGGCCCGGAAGGCCTCGGCGGTTTCGAGGAGTTGGTCGGGCGTGACGTGCAGGATCTGGTGCGAACCGTTGTGGGTGACGGGGACTCCGTAGGCCGTCTCGACCTCGGGTGCCTCGTCGACCTCGCCTTCGGCGGCTTCAGGGTCTTCGTCGACCGGCGTCTCGTCGGTCACGGTCAGCTGCCCTGTGACCCGAGAACCACCGGCGTGTCGGCCGCCTGGCCGTCACGCTGTTCGACCAGCACTCCCGCACCCTCGCCGGTCTCGGCTCGGCGGCGGGTGATCTCGCCGTCTTCGATGAGCCCGTGCAGGGTCAAGATGGCGTGCATCAGGGTTTCCGGTCCTGGTGGGCACCCCGGGGCGTAGACGTCGACGGGAACGATCTGGTCGACACCTTGCACGATGGCGTAGTTGTTGAACATGCCGCCGCTGGAGGCACACACCCCCCTGGAGATCACCCACTTGGGTTCCATCATCTGGTCGTAGACCTGACGAAGGATGGGGGCCATCTTCTGGCTCACCCGACCGGCCACGATCATCAAGTCGGCCTGGCGGGGCGAGGCCCGGAAGACCTCCATGCCGTAGCGGGCCAAGTCGTAGTGCGCCCCGCCGGCGGCCATCATCTCGATGGCGCAACAGGCCAGGCCGAAGGTGGCCGGCCAACAACTACGGGCGCGCGACCACTTGACCAGATCCTCGATCTTGCCGGTGACGAAGTTGTGGTCCAGCCCGGCCAGGCCGTCGTCGCGCACGTCTTGCATGCCCATGGATCAGGCCGCCTCCGAACCGGTTTGGTCGCGGCCCTCGAGCCCGACCCGGCGGATGGTGGTGGAGGTGGTGCGTTCACGACTCACCGCGGTCTCCAACCGGCGCACGATCTTGGCCGGGCCCCAGTTGAGGGCACCGTTGCTGATGAGGTACACGAACGACTCGAAGACCAGGAACGTGAACACCAGGATGGCCACCAACCCGAACAGCCCGAGGCCCCGGTGGGAGATGGCCCACGGGTAGAAGAAGATGATCTCGATGTCGAAGACGATGAAGATCATGGCCACCAGGAAGAACTTCACCGGGAAACGCTCGGGTGTCTCCTTGGCCGGGATGATGCCGCACTCGTAGGGCGCGGCCTTCTTGTCGTTGGGCCGCCGGGGGGCCAGCAGGCCCGATGCCACGAAGCTGCCGGCCGCGAACAACGCGGCCACGATCATCAGTAACAAAAGGGGGAGGTACTGGCCGAGACTTGCCATGCCCTCTCCTATCCGTTCTGGTCGGCTTCGAATGCAGCCTGACGGGCGGCGGCGTCTTTGTCACGCACGTGCAGCATGTAGGCCAACGCCAGGAACACCAGCGTCGAGCCGAGCATGACGAGGAACGGCGGCAACCGGCGATCGCCCAGGTTGCGCACCATGACCACCGAGAGGACCTCGGCGTTCTCGTCGGGGATGTCGGCCGCCGGGGGCTGGCCGGGGGCGGTGACGCCGGCAGTGGCCGGTTGTACCTGCACGATGGCCCAGTGTGTGGGGTGTTGGGGGACGAAGTTGGTCACCGAGAGCCGGATTCGGTCCCACCGATCGGGATCGTCGGGCAGGTCTTCCTTGCCGCCCTGCTCGTAGGCCTCGGCCAGGATGAACGGGTCGGTCGCTTCGATGAAGCCGTCTTCGACCAGGAACGCGGTGGCGGTGGCCTGAGCTTCACCGGCGTTGGCGGTGGACACGAGTGTCCATCCGCCGAAGACGTCGGCGTCCTCGTCGACCAGTTCGGGGGCCAAGGCCTCCACGTCGGAGAGCGACCGGTTCTCGATGCGCTGAGCCCGCTGCACCTCTCGGTAGGCCAGCTCTTCGTCGGTGAGACCTTCGGCCTGATCGGCCGGCAGGGCCGGGTCGAACTCGGCCTGTGCTTCGGCGTTGGACGACGACGCCACCAGCGCCACCGGATTGCCCAGGGCGTCGTAGACCACGGCCTGATCGGGCAGATCTCGGGCTTCGTCGAGGTCGGAGGTGACCAACGGGCCCTCGACCACATCGATGACTTGCCAGGTGGGGGAATCACCGACCCAGCCGATGCCGTAGATCCACCACACGAATCCCATGATGGCCATCCAGCCGAACAGGCCGGTGAGGGCCAGCAGGGTGCCCAACCGAACACCGCTGTTGGTGGCCAGGAGCAGCCAGACCGAACCCATCAGCACGAACACGCCGGTGAGCACCACCAGCCAGCCGCGGATCGTGGGGTCGAACGCGATACCCGCCAATATGTCGAGCGCGGCGACCATCACAGTTCCCTCTCATAGGCCACGATGGCCGCGATCTGCTCGGGCGAGAGCAACGGTTCGTATATGACTTCGCGATCGGGGTCCTCGCGGCCTCCGAAGCCGGGCATCTGTCCGGTGCCCGTCTTAGGGTTGCTCGCCGAGCCGTACGTCACACCGAGCTGGGACCCGACGATGATCATCGACTGCTGTTCTTCGGGCGTGATGAAACGTCGTTGAGTCACCCCGCCGGTGAGGTTGGGACCGTGGGCGCCACCACCCTGGATGTACTCGTCGACCAGCGGTTGACCGGCCAGGTCTTCGACCTCGGCGGCGTTGTACGCCCATCCCGAGGTGTGACAACGAGCGCAGCCGTAGACACCACCATCGGCCCGATTGGTGAACAGGTAGCTACCCCATTCGAGGTACACGCTGTAGTTGGGCGAATCGGGGTCGGCCGAGGCGGGGTCGGTGGCGACGGAAACGAATTCCTCGACCAGGCCGGGCACCACCTCGTCGATCTCGGCGGTGACCGCGTCGACCTCGGCCTGGGCGGCGGCCACATCATCGGCGACGTCGTCGGCATCGACATCACCTTC